>DATEDJ010000169.1:0-20592 GCA_035281725.1 Solirubrobacterales bacterium | reverse complement strand
GGGCAGCTCGACGTGGAGGTCGTCGCTGGGATCGATTCGCACCCGCAGCGGGCCGCCGGAGCGCGAGCCGAGCACGTGGCCGCCACGCCGGCGCGCCTTGTCGACGAAATGCAGGTGGTACCCGGCGACCTCGGGCTGGGGACGCTGAACGCGCTCGACGGGGAGATGATCGCGATCGACGGCGAATTCCTGCGCGCCGACGTGGACGGCAAGGTGACCGAGGTCGGGCCGCAGGAGCGGACCCCGTTCGCGGTGGTGACCGAGTTCGCGCCGACGGTCGAGGGGGAGATCACAGCGGGGCTCGATCACGATTCAATCCTCTCCGCCCTCGACTCGATGGCCCGGCCGGGGACCGCCTCCTTCGCGGTGCGCCTCGACGGCCACTTCGCCTCGGTCCGCGCCCGCTCGGTGCCGCGCCAGGAGCCGCCCTATCGCGCGCTCGCCGAGGTGGTCGCCGACCAGCACGTGTTCGAGCTCACCGACGTCGAGGGCTCGATGGTCGGCTTCCGCTTCCCCGCCTACGTCGAGGGGATCGAGGTTGCCGGCTACCACCTCCACTTCGTCGACCGCGAGCGGCGGCGCGGCGGCCACGTGCTGGGCTCGCGGTCGGGCGGGCCGCTGCGGGTGCGGATCGATCCCAGCGACGACCTCCACATCGAGCTGCCGCCCACGGTCGACCTCGCCGACCCCGATCTCGCCGCCGCGACCCACGCCGCGATCGACTCGGTCGAGCGCGGCAGTTAGCCGTTGGGGACGGCAGGTTCGCGGGGGAGGACGGGACGAAGGCGTCGCGGTCTCGTGACGAAGGCGGCCGGATCTCACCGGTCAAAGGTCTCCGTGTGGAGTTTCGGTTGCCTAGGAACCGAAACTCCACACACGTCTTCTTGACCGGTGGGATTCACCTACCTTCGTCGCGAGACCGGCGGCGACTCACCGGCACCGGCTGTAGATGATCCAGCTCTCGTTGCCTGCGACCCGGTGGAACCCGGGGGGCGGTTCGATGTTGAATTCGGTCTTGTCGTTGGGGTCGAGGATGTAGTTGTGGATCACGAATTCGTTCGCCGGCTGGACCCAGTAGCCGGCTTCCGCTTTCTTCCTCTTTTCTTCCGGTGAGACCGCCTCGCTGGCGCTGACGATGTCGGTCGGCCGCACATCGAGGCCGAAGGCGAGCCGTGGCACGGCGCGGTGGTTCGGCACCGCGATCGGCCCGCACTCGGGTTCGAAGGCGCCTTCGTTGACGAGGTCGGTGAGGTCGTTCTCGATCCGGCCCTGGTTGGTGAGGTCGGTGTGGACCTGGCGGTCGAGGTCCCACTGGTTCGGGAGCCAGACGATCACCATCAGGAGGACGACGCCGGCGAACACCTGCCACCAGATCCTCCATTTGTTCTGGCGGTCGAGGAAGCGCCAGCCGAGCAGGGCGAGGGCGAAGAAGATCGAGAGGATCGCCCCGGCCAGCATCGTGTAGCGGGCGATGATCGCCAGCCCGGCAGCGGCGAGGCAGGCGAAGGCCAGCAGGGCGAGGACGACCGCGGCGAAGCCGAGCGCGGAGCGGCGGGGGAGCAAGGTGATGCCGAGCAGGAGGCCGCCGAAGCCGCCGATCATCCCTGGCCACTGCATCACTTCGCCGAGCCGCCGCGGCCCGTAGAGGACGAGGTCGACCGGTCCCGTCTGCCGCTTCAGCGATTCGACGGTTTGTTGGGTCCCGGTCAGCGAGTAGAGCGGGTTGCCGGTGGTGATCGCGTCGAAGAGGACCCAGATGATCGGCCCGGCGAGGGCGAGGAGGGCGAGCCAGGCGAGCTCGGAGGTCGAGCGCTCGGCGCGCCAGACGGCGCGCCAGCCGAAGATCGAGGGGCTGCGCCAGCGAGCGTCGCCGGCTGGTTTCGAACCAGCGACCTCTCGTGTGTGAAGCGAGCGCTCCACCGTGAACGCCAGCCACAGCCAATAGGCGATCGCGAATCCCCAGGCCTCCGGTCTGAGCAACCCCGCCGGGACCAGCAGCGCGAGGACGGGCCAGCCCGCCCGCGGCCTTCGCGCCTCCACATATAGGGCGCCGAGGCAGAGGGCGATGTAGGGGAGGTCGACGTAGGCGCGCAGGCCGTTGGAGAGGAACGGCGCCCGGGTCAGGACGATCACCGCGGCCAGCACCCCGACCCATTTGTCGAACCAGGTCGTCCCCAGCCGATAGACGAAGTACGCGATCAGCCCGAGGCTGACGTAGGCGAGCACCATCGTCACGGTTATTGGTGCTTCGCCGAACGGCGAGGTCACCAGGCCGATGAAGTCGGTCAGCGGGTGCGGCGTGGGAGGGAGGGCGGCGCCGTAGTCGGGACTCATCCCGTGGGCCAGTTCGCGCCCCCAGACCAGCGCGTAGATCGTGTCGTAATTGGGGAAGCCGACCGGGAAGACGATCAGCAGCACCGCCGTGACGGCGGCAACCCACGCCGCCGGCGTGAGCCACTTGCGGAGGCTCGGTGACACGGCGGCCAACCTACCGAGCAGCCCTGAATGGCGTCCGCATGGGCTTGGCGAGGGCCAAATCTGCCCCGGATACACTGGCTGGACGCCCTTTATGAGCACCGAGTCCACGTCCCTTTACCGCCGCCACCGCCCCGGGTCCTTCGACGAGGTCGTCGGGCAGACCCATGTCGTCCGCACCCTGCGCAACGCGGTCGAGCAGGACAAGGTCCACCACGCCTACCTGTTCGTCGGCTCGCGCGGGACCGGCAAGACCTCGATGGCGAAGATCCTCGCCCGCTCGCTGAACTGCGAACGGGGCGGGCCGACGGTGACGCCGTGCGGCGAATGCGACTCCTGCGTGACGATCGCCGCGGGGACCTCGATGGACGTGATCGAGATGGACGCGGCCTCGAATCGCTCGGTCGACGACGTCCGCGATCTGCGCGAGCGGGTCGCCTACGCGCCCTCGGGCGGCCACTGGAAGGTCTACATCCTCGACGAGGCGCACATGCTCACCAAAGAGGCCTGGAACGCCTTCCTGAAGACGCTCGAGGAGCCGCCGCCGCGCACCGTCTTCGTCCTCGCGACGACCGAGTCGCACAAGGTGATGCCGACGATCGCCGACCGCTGCCAGCGCTTCGACTTCCAGCGGCCTTCGCTGGAGCAGATCTCCGAGGTGCTGACCCGGGTGGCGGACTCCGAGTCGATCCAGGTCGACGACGGGGCAGTGGCGATGATCGCCCGCTCCGCCCAGGGCAGCTTCCGCGACGCGCTCGGGACGCTCGACCAGCTGGTCGCCTTCGGCGGCAACGAAGTCGGGCTGGACGAGGTGCTGGAGATGCTCGGCGCGGCGGACGCCGACCTGCTCTTCGAGGCCGTCGACGCAGTCGCCGCATCCGACCCGAAGGAGGTCCTGCTCGGGGTCGAGAGGATGGCACGATCGGGGCGCGATCCGTCGCAGTTCGCGCGCGATCTGCTCGCCCACCTACGTCACCTGCTGGTCACCCAGACGACCGGCGAGGTCCCGACCACCTTCGTCGTCACCGCCACCGACACCGCCCGCATCCAGCAGCAGGCGAGCGCCGTCGGCGCCGCCACCCTGGTTCGCACGATCGACGAGCTCGCCACCGCCCTGACCGCGGTCCGCGAGGGCGATGACGCTCGCATGGCCGTCGAGATCGCCCTCCTGAAAGCCGCCCGCCCCGACCTCGATCCGAGTACGGAGGGACTCCTCCGCCGGATCGAGCGCCTCGAGGCCCAGCTCGCCGGCGGCACTCCGCCCCCGCCCACCATCTTGCCGCCCCCGGCCCCGAGCCGCCCCACCGAGCCGACGCCGTCGACCCCGCACCCTTCGCGCCCCGAACCCCAGGCGACCGCGCCTGAACCGTCAGCAGCCGAAGCGCCGGCGCCGCAGCCGCCCGCGCCTGAAGCTCCAGCAACCCAAGCGCCCGCGCCGGAGCCAACGCCCGAGCCGCAGCCGCCGGCGCCCGAACCCTCTCCAGCCCAACCTCCCGCAGCCGAGAGCGCGCCCGAGCCACAGCCGCCCGCGCCGGAACCCTCGCCCGCAGAGTCCTCACCCGCGGGTGGCGCGCCGGTGGGGGCCCCCCGCGGCGCGCAGGCGGCGGAGCCGCCGAGCACCGTGGGGGAAACCGGCGTGACAGGACCCGCGGCCGCAGACCCTTCGTCCCTTGGCAGTTCGTCCCCAGCCACCCCGTCCCCAGCCGCATCCCCCGACCTCGCCCAGGTCACCCGCATCTGGCCCTCGGTCCTCGCCAAGCTGGCCGAGAAGGCCCCCGCCCTGGCCGCGACCTTCGACGGCGCCCGTCCCGTCGCCTTCGACGACGAGGGGCTGGCGATCGGGTTCGCCCCCGACCAGCCCTTCAACAAACGCAAGGCCGAGTCGCCGGACCGCCGCGAGGCGCTGGTCGAGGCGTTCAAGGAGGTCACCGGCGAAGGCGTGTCGCCGCGCTACGTGATGCTGGAGGAGGACGAGGCCGCGCCCGCCGCGCCGCCCCCCGACACCCCGGCTCCGGGCAGCGGCGAGATCGACGAGGATGAGTTGCTGGAGCGACTGAAGAGCGAGTTCGACGCGGAGGAGGTCAGTTAGGTGGCACGAGGCGGCCCCGGGGGCTTCGATGTGAATGCCCTGATGAAACAGGCCCAGCAGATGCAGGAGCAGATGCTGCAGGCGCAGGAGAAACTGAAAGAGGAAACGGTCGAGGCGAGCGCCGGCGGCGGCATGGTCAAGGTGTCCGTCGGCGGCGACATGACGCTGCGGTCGATCACGATCGACCCGGAAGCGGTCGACCCCGAGGACGTCGAGCTGCTCCAGGAGATGGTGCAGGCGGCGGTCAACGAGGGGCTGCGGGCGGCGCAGGACCTCGCGGGCTCGAAGATGGGTGACGCGACCGGCGGGCTCGGCGGCGGCCTCGGCGGACTGCTCGGCTGAGCAGGTCGGGAGCGGGCTGAGGAATTGAGCACCGAGGGCCCAGCACCGCTGGCGCGTCTGGTCGCCGAGCTCTCCCGCCTGCCCGGGATCGGTCAGCGCACCGCCCAGCGGCTCGCCTTCCATCTGTTGCGGGCGCCCGACGAAGAGGCGTTCGCGCTCGGCGACGCGATCCGCGAAGTGAAGGAAAAAGTCGGACTTTGCGAAGAGTGCTTCAACCTCGCCGAGGGGCCGCTCTGTCGCATCTGCTCCGATCAGACGCGCGATCGGACCACGATCTGCGTGGTCGAGGAACCCGGCGACGTGATCCCGATCGAGCGAACGCACGAATACCGCGGGCTCTACCACGTGCTCGGCGGGGCGCTCTCGCCGATCGACGGAATCGACGCCGAGGACCTGAAAATCGCCGAGCTTCTTGTGCGTGTGGGCAGGGGAGATGTGAACGAGGTCGTCCTCGCCACCAACCCGACCACGACCGGCGAGGCGACCGCCCTCCATATCGCCGAACGGCTGCGGGGACAAACCACCGTCACCCGCCTGGCGAGCGGCCTCCCGGTCGGCGCCGACCTCGAGCACGCCGACGAGGTGACCCTCGGAAAGGCCCTCGCCGGACGCCGCAGCCTCGACTAGGCTGGCGCGCGTGTCGGGGCGCGCACCAGATCAGGATGAGCAGGGCGGGGCGACGGGGGAGCGGCTGGACCGCCCCGGCCGGATGGCGATCGAGGTTGCCGAACGCCACCGCTCGCTGCTGGCGACCCTGCGCGAAGAACTCGGCGCCGGCGCCGGAGCCCATTTCGCCGCCGCCGCCGAGCGCCTTGCAGAGGACTTCGGCGAGGTCACCGCGACCGCGGTCGAAGCCGCCTACGAGACAGTCCGCGACGAGGGTCGGGCAGGCGGGACGGTCGAGTTCATCCGCGCCCCGCGGGAAGAGCTGCCGAGCCTCTACCGGCCCGGCCACATGCGCCGCCGGCTCGACCAGCTGATCGAGACCAACCGCCGCTACGGCCACCCCTTCGGCCTCGCCGTCTTCGACACCTCCGGCCCCGACACCAAACAAGGGGTCGACGCCGAGATGGCGCTGGCGGTGGTCAGCGCGGCACTGCGCGACAGCATCCGCATCGTCGACGAAGCGTTCCGGCTGGAGGAGGAGGCGATCTGCGTCCTCGCCCCGAACCTGCGCACGGTCGAAGGGATGCAGATGGCCGAGCGGCTGCTCGCCCAGCTCGAGGAGCTGGAGCAGGCGGGGGGCCTGCGGATCGCGGTCACGGCGGGCGTCGTCGCCTGCCCCGACCACGGCGCCGACGCCGATCAGCTTCTCCACAAAGCCGATGCGGCGATGTGGCGGGCGCGGGCGGTGGGGCAGCCGGTGGGAGTCGGCGGGCTCTCCGAACGGTCTTAGCCGACGCCTGAGGCGTCCTCAGATTTCATGCAAGATCGCTAACACTTTCGGTAAATCTGCCGATAACACCCGTAAACCTACGAATCCGCTGTCAAGATTCGGCTCACTTATGCCGGGAATCCGTACCAATGCCGCTGCCGAAGTACTCGGCGTCAGCCCCAACACGTTGCGCAGTTGGGAGCGCCGCTATGGCTTCCCGACGCCGAAGCGGACGGTCGGCAACCACCGCAACTACGACCTGATCGAGCTGCAGACCCTGCGCGACGCGCTGGCGCAGACCGGGAACATCTCCTCCGCGGTGGCGCTCGCACGCCAGCGCCAGGAGGCCCCGGTCGGCGACGACTCGCTGTTCGCCGCCTTCGAGAGCTTCGACGAGGCGGCCGCCGACCGCGCGATCGAGGAAAGCCTGGCGGTGCGCCCGCTGGAGCGGACGGTGGAGGAGCTGCTGCTCCCGGCCGTCGACCGGCTCGCCGTCGACCCGGGTGCGGAGGCCGAGCTCGAGTTCGCCGCCCGCTGGGCGACCGGCTGGCTGCACGGCGCCCGCCGCCTCGCGCCCGCCGCCTCGCGCCCGGCCGGGATCCTCTTGATCGACTCGAGCAAAGGGCTCGACGCCGAGGAGGTCCACACGCAGGCCCTCGACCTCTCTCTGCGCCGGGCCGGCTTCCGCGTCCTCGTCCTCTCCAACGAGCTCGGCGACGAGCGGCTGGAGCGGGCGCTCGGCGCGCTCGACCCGACCGCGATCGTCCTCTGCGGCCCCAACGCGGAGACCCGCGACGCGGTCGCCCTGGTCCGCAAGATCCGTGACCTCGGCTTCGTCGCCCCGCTTTTCGGCTTCCGCGCCACCGGCCTGATCGGCGCCGCTGTCCCCTCGGCCGGCGACTCGCCGAGCCAGGTCACCGGGATGCTGAACGCGGACCTCCGCCGCCGCGCCTCCCAAGCCTTCGCCTAAAAAAAGCCGGCGCGAGGCCCGAAGGCCCCGCGCCGGCGGGAACTGCTTACGCCGCGTGGCGCTGATCGATTCGCTTAGAGCGAGGCGATCGCGTTTTTGGCGGCCGTCGAGACGACCTTCGGCAGCGGCGCGAAGTCGAGCGCGGCACCGTAGGCCTGACCCTTGGTGATGGCGTAGTTCAGGAACTGCTGGAGGAACCCCTTCTGCGGCGCGCTGTGAGGCACGATCGCGTAGGTGAAGGTCGAGATCGGGTACGCACCCGTGGCCTTCTTCGGGGGGTTCGTGATGCTGATCGTGTTGCTGGCCGGCAGCGACTTCACGGTCGAGGCGGCTTCTTCGATGTTTTTAAGGTTCGGGAACTCGAAGTTACCGGCCTTGTTTTCGACAGCAGCGACGCCGAGCGAGCCGGCGGCGATCAGGTAGGACGCGGAGATGTAGCCGATCGCGCCCTGGGTCTTGGCAACCGTGGAGGTGATGCCGGAGTTGCCTTTGGCACCGACACCGGCTTTGAAGCCGACGGTGGTGGCGTAGCCGACTTCGGATTTCCAGGCCGGGCTGACCTTCGACAGGTAGTTGGTGAACGCGTAGGTGTCACCGGAGCCGTCGGAACGGTAGATCGGGGTGATCGTCAGGTTCGGCAGTTTCGCCTTCGGGTTGAGCTTGGCGATCTTCGGGTCGTTCCAGTTGGTGATCTTGCCGAAGTAGATCCCGGCGAGGACCGGGCCGCTCAGGTTGATTTTCTTCAAGCCCGGGATGTTGAAGCCGAGGCCGGTGGCCGACAGCGCCCACGGAATCGTGACGCAGCCGCTGCATTTGGCTTCCTGTTCCGGGGTCATCGGGGCGTCGGACGCGCCGAAGTCCACGGTGCCGTTGGAGATCTGTTTGATGCCTTCGCCGGAACCGACGGGGGAGTATTTGACCGGAATGCCTTCTTTGATTTCGAAGCCATTGATCCAGTTCGCCATCAGCGGCGCAACCAGGGTCGAACCGGCGCCGGTGAGGCCCGCGGCCGAGGCACTCGCGGTAGAGACGGCTGCCGTGCCTCCAACCGTTCCTCCGACCGCGATGAGGATTGCAAGCAACCTATTGCGAATCAAAAGCGTTTCCTTTCAACAAGGGTGGGATTATCGGCGCGTAGGTTCTCCCCCCGGAAACGCGATTTTGTGTCATTCCCGTGAATAAATTTGGTTACAACTCCGTAACAAGCCTCGTCAAAGTGATGTAACAAAAATGTGACAGCAGTCAGGCGTGGACCGCTTTCCGTGCGGGTCACACAGGGAGATGTTTCAATCTTGTGAAAATCTCCACCGGGGGTGCTCGATAACGATTCGCCTCCTCTACATTGGCGGCGATGAGCGCCACCCCGCCCGCCGGCTCGGCGTCGCTGAAACTGGCGCGATCGAACCGCCAGAGCGACTCCCGCAAACGCGCCGACCGTGTCGGCGACATCACCCTGCGGCTGATCTGCACGGCTGCAGCGCTGCTGGCGGCGGTCGTCCTGATCCTGATCGCGAAGGAAGTGTTCGAAGGCGCCCAGCCCGCCTTCTCGAAGTACGGCTTCAGCTTCCTCACCAGCCACGAATGGGCGCCACCACTGGAAAAGTTCGGCGGCGAGGGGCTGATCTTCGGCACCCTGATCACCTCTGCGATGGCGCTCCTCATCGGCGCGCCGGTGGCGATCTCGATCGCGGTGTTCCTGGCGCTGCTGGCACCGGTCGGCGTGCGCAACGTGATCTCGCCGCTGGTCGAAATGCTCGCCGCCGTCCCCAGCGTGATCCTCGGCTTCTGGGGCGTCTTGATCCTCGGTCCCGTGCTCGCCAACAACGTCGAGCCGTTCCTGCATGACAACTTTGGCTTCATTCCCCTGTTCGGGGCGCCGCAGACGACCGGGTCCAGCATCTTCAACGCCGGGCTGATCCTCACGATCATGGTGATCCCGATCATCGCCTCGGTCTCGCGCGACCTCTTCATGGCGGTGCCGCGCGAGCTCCAGGACGGCGCCGCGGCACTCGGCTCGACCCGCTGGGAGGTGATCCGCGGCGTGGTCCTGCCGTCGACCTTCTCCGGGCTGATCGCCGCCTGCCTGCTCGGCCTCGGCCGCGCCCTCGGTGAGGCGATCGCCGTCTCGCAGGTGATCGGCGGCGCCACTGAATCGCACATCTCGCTGTTCAAGACCGGCGGTACCTTGGCCTCGATCATCGCCCTCCAGTTCCCGAGTGCGGTGTCGGCGCTGCACACCGCCTCGCTCTACTACTGCGCCGCCTTGCTTCTGGTCATCGGCGTCACCGCCAACCTGCTCGCCAGCTGGGTCGGTTACCGCTTCAGCAACGCCGGGGCAGTGGCACGATGAGGCTGCTGCCCTCACGCCGCGATCCGTCGTTGGACTTCGACCCGACCCAGCCGCTGGTCGCGACCGGCAACCTGCGTCGGCGCAACGCGGTCAGTCGCGTGATCCAGGGCCTTGCCGTCGCCGCCGCGATCGGAGCGGTCGCCGTCTTGGTGATCGTCGTCTGGGCCGTGGTCAGCCATGGGGCCGAAGCGATCAGCTGGGAATTCATCACCACCGGCGCCCCGAACGGCGTCGGCCCGGATCTGGTCGGCACCGGGATCATCGTCGGCATCGCCACCCTGATCGCGACGCCGATCGGGGTGCTGATCGCCCTCTTCCTGACCGAGTACGCCGGGCGGCGGACCACGCGCCCGGTGCAGATCATGCTCGACGTGCTGAACGGGATGCCATCGATCATCATCGCCGTCTTCATCTACATCCTGATCGTCGCCCGGACCCACAAAGAGTCCGGCCTGGCCGGCGCGATCGCGCTGTCGATCATCATGGTGCCGCTGATCGCCCGCGGCACCCAGGAGGTGCTGAACCTGGTGCCGAAACCGCAGCGCGAAGCCGCCGACGCGCTCGGCGTCGCCCGCTGGCGCAGCGTGCTGACGATCATCCTCCCGGCCGCGATGGCGGGGATCATCACCTCGACGCTGCTGTCGATCGCTCGCGCCGCCGGCGAGACGGCGCCGCTGCTGCTGATCAGCTCGCTCTTCACCGACACCACCTTCCAGCTCAACCCGCTCGAAGCACTGCCGAACGTGCCGGTGCGTATCTTCCAGTTGTCGGAAGAAGCGAACCCCGAAGGCTTCACCAAGGCGTGGGGGCTGTCGCTGATTCTGATCGCGATCATCCTCACCCTCGGCCTCGGCTCCCGCGCCCTCCTCAATCGCAGCAAAAGGAAGATGACCCGATGAGCATCGACGACCAGACCTTCGATCCGCCGACCTCGAACGGCGTCACCCCGCAGGCACCCGGTCGGGTGCGGCTGCGGACCGATCCGCTGCCCGGCGTGATCGGCTCGCCCGCGGCGACCGAGAGCGCCGCCGAGAGCCACTTCCACCTCGCCCCCGACGTTGTCTTCGACTCCGAGAACGTGGGCATCTTCTACGGCTCCAAACAGGCGCTGATCGACGTGACGATGCGAATCCGCCGCGGCCAGGTGACGGCGCTGATCGGGCCCTCGGGCTGCGGCAAGACGACTTTCCTGCGCAGCCTCAATCGGATGAACGATTCGATCCCGGGCTTCCGCATCGAGGGGTCGATCAACTACCACGGGCACGACATCTACGGCTCCAACGTGGACACGGTCGAGGTGCGGCGACGGATCGGGATGGTGTTCCAGAAACCGAACCCCTTCCCGAAGTCGATCTTCGACAACATCGCCTGGGCGCCGCGCAACCTCGGCATGCGCCAGGGGCTGCACGAGCGGGTCGAGAAAGCGCTTCGCGGCGCCGCCCTCTGGGACGAGGTCAAAGACCGGCTGAAGGACTCGGCGCTCGGCCTCTCCGGCGGTCAGCAGCAGCGGCTCTGCATCGCCCGCGCGATCGCGATCGAACCCGACGTGCTGCTGCTCGACGAGCCCGCCTCGGCGCTCGACCCGATCGCCACCGGTGCGATCGAGGACCTGATCCACACCCTCAAAGGCCGCTTCACGATCGTCATCGTCACCCACAACATGCAGCAGGCCGCCCGCGTCGCCGACCGCACCGCGTTCTTCAGCCTCGAGACGCGCGGCGAGAAGCCGATCGGCACCCTGATCGAGTTCGACGAGACCGAAAAGATCTTCGGCTCCCCCCGCGACCCGAGAACGCGGGACTACGTCACCGGCCGCTTCGGGTAAGGCTCGGGCGCGGGCGATCCCGGGTAGGGGGTTCGGCTCAACCCTTCGCGCGGGGAGTGGTGAAGCTGGCGCCCGGATCTCGGAAGCTCCGGGTACAAGCCGCCTCACCCCCTACCCGGGATCGCCTGGTGTGGGTTCGGGATCGTGGTGAGGAACGGGCGAGCTACGGAGCGCTCTCCGTCTTCAGCTGGTAGATCCGAAGCCATTCCGGCGGACGGCCAGCCAAGTCTCGTCCCTTCAGCTTCAAGCCTCAAGACACGATCCGACCCACGCTGAGCCCGGCGGGAGGGGATCCCGATAGGGGTCGAACGGCTTGTACTTTTCCGGCCGCGAGGAACGAGGCGCCAGCCCGACCCCTCCCGGCCGGAAAAGTTGAGTGAGACCCCTATCGGGATCCCCTCCTGGCAAGCCCGTCCCTTACCGCCGCAGAATCGTGTCGCCCGAGACCTGCTCGAGCAACGGTTTCCCACACTGCCAGCAGAAGGTGGCGCCGCTGGAGTGGGGGGCGCCGCAGGAGGGGCAGCTGCCGGCGGTCGCCGACTCCTCCATGCGGAGGATCCGTTCGACCTCGTTCAGTTCGGCGTCGGCGTCCTGCAGCTCGGCGGCGCGTTTGACCAGCACCTCGACCCGGATGCTGTTGCGGATCGCCATCTCGTAGGTGAGGCCGCCGAGGTCCCACTGGAGCTCCGCCACCCGGGCGACCAGCTGCTCGCGGCGCCGTTTGAGGTCGACGATGAACTCCTCGCCTTGGGCCGAGCCCAGCGATTTGCCGGGCGGCGGCCCGCCGGCGCGCACGGTCCCGCCGGGAAGCGGGGCGGGCCGGGCACCGGGAGGCGCCGAGGGCGGCGGGGCACCGACGGGCGGCGGCGATTTGCTCGCGCCGTTGGTCGAAGGCTTGGATTTGGAGCCGGGGAGTCTCATCCGATGTGCGTTCCTGAACTGGGAGCCTATTCGCCGAAGAAGTTGCCTTTGAACTTGCCGTTTTCGCAGCCGGCCGTTCCTTCTTTGCAACTGCCGCCGACTTCGACTTCGGTTTCGAGTTCGACGCCTTCTTCGGTGTGGAGGACGTTTTCGACCGCTTCGGATTGGCCGTGGGCGCCTTCCGATGCACCTTTTTCAGCTTTTTTGGTGGCTTTGTTGCCTTCGGCTTTGATCGCCGGTTTCTTCGAGCCGCCTTTGCCTTTGCCCGATTCTTTGGTGGATTCGGTCGATTCTTCGGTGCCCGTCGATTCGGTCGCTTTGCCACCGCCACCACCTTCGCCGACTTCGATCACCTTGATCGGCGCTTCGGCGGCGGCGTTGTTTGAGCCGTCGTTGCTGGAGCGGCCGATCAGGAAGCCGACGCCGAGCGCCAGGACCAGCGTCGCGACGCCGGCGATCAGCGCCGCGTTGGCGTTCATCCGGGGCGAGGATCCGCCGCCCGAGGAGGCGGGGGGAGGCGGGGGCGTGCCGCCGCCGGGCGGCGCGCCCATCGACTCCATGAAGACCACCGCGTCCATGAACGGCAGGCGCGGCTCGCCGCGCCGGTGGCCGCAGTTCAGGCAGTAGCGCTGGTCGGCTGCCATCCGCGCGCCGCAGTTGGAGCAGGAATCGTGGCCGCCGAAGGCGGCCATCGACGGCCCGACCACCTCGGTGGGCTGCTGCTGGGTGGGAGGCGTGGGGGGAGCCGGCGCTGCCGGCTCGGTTCGCTCGGGACCGGCACTCACGTTCGCATCATCAGATGACGCCATGCCGGCGGTGTTTAAGAGTTGTGAATAAGCACCCGAGAGCCGCTTGGAGAGCGC
Source organism: Solirubrobacterales bacterium (assembly GCA_035281725.1). Classification (GTDB taxonomy): domain Bacteria; phylum Actinomycetota; class Thermoleophilia; order Solirubrobacterales; family 70-9; genus VAYN01. The sequence goes on along the minus strand of DATEDJ010000169.1, from coordinate 7,382 downwards.
ATTTGGGTCGTTGCGAAATTTTTACAACCGCGCCGCGACCCGGCCGGATAATCGCTTCCAAACGTGGCCGACCGCAACGACGATCAAACCCCCGGGCCGACCGGGCCTTCCGGGGATGACGTCCCCGGCCGGGCGAGGAGCGCCTGCAGCGAGTGCGGGACCCCTCTCGCGCCCGACCAGCGCTACTGCCTGAACTGCGGGCATCGCCGCGGCGGGTTGCCGGGCGCGGTGGCGGGGACGGTCGGGGCGCTGACCGCGAAAGGCAAGGGCGTCGCGACGGCGGCGGCCGCCAAGGCGCCGAAGCCGAAGGATGGCGAGGAGGGCTGGTCGTGGATGCCCTCGCCGCAGGCGATCGCGATCGCGGTGATCGGGATGCTGGCGCTCGGTGTCGGGCTCGGCTCGGCGATGAGCGAAATCGCCAGCTCGGCGCCGCTGCAGACGATCCTGCTCGAGTACCCGCACCACGCCGAAGAAGCGTCGCCCGCCGAAGAACCCGAAGAAGAAGAAGAAGCTCCGGTGGTGGCGGAAGCGCCGGAAGAAGAAGGCGAAGCGCCCGAAGAATTCGCACCGCCGCCCGAAGAAGAAGTGGCGCCGGTGCTCCCGCCCGAAGAAGAACCGATCGGCGGCGGCGAAGAAGAAGAAGAACTGGTCCCGTTCAATCCCTTCGAAGAACCGGAAGAACCCGAAGAAGAAGCGCTGCCCGAAATCAAACACGCGTGGCTGATCGTGCTCGGCGAAAACAGCTACGAAAACACCTACGGCGCCACCGCGCCCGCGACTTATCTGACCAAGACCCTGCCGAAAAAAGGGCTGCTGATCCCGAACTACTACGGGGTCACCGCGGGCGTGCTCGCCAACGAGGTGGCGCTCCTGAGCGGCCAGGGGCCGACCATGGAAACCGCGGCGAACTGTCCCAACTACACCGCGATCACCCCCGCCACGGTCGCCGAAACCGCCGAACAGGTCGAAGGCGTCGGCTGCGTCTATCCGAAAACCGTCGAATCGCTACCCATCCAGCTGGAAGAAAAGGAACTGCAATGGCGCGCCTACGTCGAGGACATGGAAAACGGTGGCGCGATCGGCCAGCCCTGGCGGTGTCGCAAGCCGGCCCTCGGTGCCCCGGACCTGATGCTGCCGACGGCGGGCGATCAGTACGTCAACTGGCGCAACCCGGTGATCTACTTCGGCGCGGTCTCCGAAAGCCCGCTCTGCGAAAAGCATGACGTCGGCTTCGAACTCCTGACCAAGGACCTGAAAGCGAAGAAGAAGACGCCGGCACTGTCGCTGATCTTCCCCGACGCCTGTCACTCCGGCGGTGAAGTCGAATGCGAACCGGGCGCCCCGACCGGCGCCCACGGTGTGGTCCAACTGCTGAAGAACCTGGTGCCCGCGATCATGCACTCGCCCGCCTACGAAGAAGGGGGCGGGCTGATCGCGATCAGCTCGGCGCAGGCGCCGCAGGCGGGCGAACACCCGGACCCGAGCGGCTGCTGCTTCGCCCCGACCTACCCGAACCTGCCGCTGCCGGTCGGGACCACCGCGACGCCAGGCGCGACGACGACGCCCGCGACGACCACCGAAGAAGAAGAAGCGGCCCCGACCAAGTACACCGAAGAATCGGTGCTGCCGACCGGGGGCGGCGGCAAGGTCGGCCTGCTGCTGATCTCGCCGCTGGTCGAACCGGGGACGGTCGAAGAACTCGAATACGCCAACCACTTCACCTTGCTGGAGACGCTGGAGAAGATGTTCGGGGTCGAACCGCTGGGCTACGCGGCGGAAGAAGAATTGCCGACGCTGAGCCCCGAACTCTTCGTCGAAGAAACCTCCAAAGCAGAAGTCAAAGAAGCGGCGGAAGAAAAAGCGGCGGAAGAAGAAGCGGCCGAAAGCGGCGCCTCGTAGGGGCGCGCCGAGGGACCCGGCCCTCTCGGTGGCGACCCGGGCAGGCTGAGGCCGCCGCCGAGGGGGCCGGGTCTCGTGGGGATGTGCGCGAGACGCCGGGGAGGCGTCACATGGACGCGCGGATCGTCACGGAGACGCGCGGATCGTCACCGGGACGTGGGATCTGATGCGGTCTCCCCACCGGTCAGATTCATGCTGTGGAGAGAAACTCTCGCCATACGAGAGTAAGGCTCCACAGCCACGGCCCCGGGTGGTGTGGAGCCTTTCCGCCGCATAGGGACGGTAAGGCTCCACACCGCCTCCGCGAGGGTCACGTCCCTGTGTCATTCCACCCGGAAGGCTCGCGTCCCGGGCGTCTCGTGGCGGCCGCAGCCTGCCAGGGCCGCCACGAGACGCCCGGGACTCGCCGTCCCCGATCGACCGGTCCACGAACCCTGCCGCCGTGGAATCGACGATCCATCTAGGCGCGGGCGGGCTCGGCTCGCTCGGCGTCGCTTGGCTCGGCGTCACCCTCGCTGATCCCGATCCGTTCGTGGAGGCGACGGAGCGGGGCGGGCGCCCACCAGTTCCACTTGCCGAGCAGCTCCATCAGCGCCGGGACCAGCAGGGCGCGGATGATCGAGGCGTCGATCAGCACCGCCAGCGCCGTGCCGACCCCGTTCTCCTTGATGAAGATGATCTTCGAGGTGGCGAAGGCGAGCATCGCGACGGCGAAGAGGACCGCGGCGGCGGTGACGATGCGCCCGGTCCGCTCGAGGCCGATCGCGACGCACTCGGAGTCCGAGGCGCCCGCGTCGCGCGCCTCCTTGATCCGCGAGAGGAGGAAGACGGCGTAGTCGGTAGAGAGGCCGAAGGCGACCGCGAACATCAGGATCGGCATGGTCTGCTCGATCGCCCCGGGGCTGGAGTAGGAGAGCAGGCCTTCGAGCCGACCGTCCTGGAAGATCAGGACGAGGAGCCCGAAGACGGCGCTCAGGTTGAGCGCGTTCATCAGCAGCGACTTGATCGGCAGCACCACCGAGCCGGTCATCAGGAAGAGGATCACCAGGGTGGCGATGACGATGATCGCCAGCGCGATCGGCAGGTGGGAGGCGAGGCTCGCCTGGAAGTCGACGAAGTCGGCCGAGCCGCCGCCGACCAGCGCCGTCGCCCCGCTCACGACCGGCAGGTCGCGGATCGCCCGCACCGTGTTCTGACTGGCGTCGGAGGCGAAGGGGTGGGTGGAGATCGCCTCGATCGCGTAGACGTCGCCTTCGAGCCGCTGCGGCGGGGCGACCGCGGCGACCCCTTCGACCTTCGCCATCTCGGCGGCGAAGGCGTGCGCCCCGGCCGGGCCGCCGCCCGCGTAGGAGACGACGATCGGCGATTCGCGGTAGGGCGGGAATTCGGCGTTGATCCGTTCGTAGGCGACGCGGGCGCTTGCGTCCTTCGGCAGCACGGTGGCGTCGACGGTGTTGAACTTGATCCCGAGGAAGGGGAGGCCGAGCAGGATCAGGAAGCCGGCGGAGAGCGTCGCCACCGGAATTGGTCGGCGCATGACGAAGCGCGAGAGGCGGTACCAGAAGCCGCTCTCGGTCGGACGTGCGTCGCGGTCGGCGCGGCGCTTGAGGAAGGCGGGCGCGCCGGCGTTCACCCGGGGGCCGAGCAGGGTGAGGATCGCGGGCAGGACGGTGAGCGAGATCAGCGCCGCGAAGAGGACGACCAGCGAACCGCCGAGGCCCATCGAGTAGAGGAAGCGCTGCGGGAAGACGAGCAGCGAGGCGAGCGCCGCGGCGACGGTCAGCGCGGAGAAGAACACCGTGCGGCCGGAGGTCGCCAGCACCCTGCGCATCGCCGCCGCGCCGGGGCCGGTGCGGGCGATCTCCTCGCGGTAGCGGGAGACGACGAAGAGGCTGTAGTCGATCGCCAGGCCGAGCCCGAGCGCCGTGGTGAGGTTCAAGGCGAAGACCGAGATCGAGGCGAATTCGCTGGCGACGCGGAGGATGAGGAAGGTGCCGACGATCGCCAGGCCGCCGATCAGGAGCGGCAGGACCGAGGCGACGAGGCTGCGGAAGAAGAGCAGCGAGAGCAGGAAGAGGATCGGGAAGGCGAGCATCTCGGCGTGCTGGAGGTCGGTCTCGACCTGCTTGTTGACCTGTTCCTGGGCGACCGCCGGGCCGCCGACCACGACCCCGGGGTGGGCGGAGAGCGTGTCGGCGATTTCGCCGCCGACATCCTGGGTCTGCTTGTCCCCGGTCGGTTTCAGGGTGACGACGAAGTACGTCGAGCGCCCGTCTTCGGAGACGAAGGCGCGCGAGTGGGTGCCGTAATAGCCGATCGTCTGGGCGACTTCGGGGTTGCGGCGCACCTCGCGTTCGAGCCCCTCGACCCGGGTGCGGGTCGAGGGGCTCGCCACCGGCGCGTCTTCGACCAAGGCGACGACGTCAGGGAAGCGGTAGCCCGCTTCCTCCAGTTGGTGCTCGGCCTTGACCGATTCACTCGCCGGGTCTTCGGCCCCATAAGGATCGAGGCGGTTGGCGACGGTGCCGCCGAGCGCCGCGGCGGCGATGGCGAAGAGGACGGCGACGATCACGACGGTGCGCGCGTGGCGCTGGGCGAGCCCGGCGAGCGCCGCGAACATCAGGCCTTCGCCCCCTTCTCGCCCGTCTGCTTGGCGATCTCCTCCTCGAGCCTCCGGCACCAGTCCGTGTACCACTCGAAGGATTCGATCCCGGCCCGCAGCACGAGCATCGGGTAGGCATCGCCGGACTTCGCTTTCGTCTTCTCCAGTGCCCGCAGCCGGCTGGTCGCCGCTTCGTGGTACTCGCGCATGGCGCGGGCGATCTCCACCGCCTCCCGCGGCTCGACGGCTTCGGCGAAGAACAGTTTCAGGAGCCCTTCGTCGCGCGTCTCGAAGGTCTCCGGCGGCAGCCGCAGCCAGGCCTGCAGCTCCTGCTCGCCGTCGGCGGTGATCTCGTAGACGGTGCGGCGGCGGCTGCCGGTCGGTTCCTCGGAGCCGACCACCAGCCCGGCCTCGGCCAAGCGCTTCAGCTCGGGGTAGATCTGTCCATAGCTGGCGGCCCAGAAGAAGCGGGTCGAGTTGTCGACCAGGGCCTTGATCTCGTAGCCCGACTTCGGCCCTTTGAAGAGCATCCCGAGGATCACGTAGGCGGTTGCGCTCAGCGTCTCCATATCTCGGCGCAATATATCACACCGATGTATCTTGGAGATGTACCGAGCGGGATCGCCTATCGTCAGCCCCGGAACCGGCGAAATGACAGGAGGCGTTGATGCTCGACCAGAGCAAGATCGGCAAAGTCGTGGCGGAGCAGATGGAAGCGATCGAGGCCGATTACGGCGACGACTGCGAGATCGGCGACGTCTGCACGATCGTCGAGGTGATCGGCCCGCACGGCTCCCACGTCCGCGTCCGCTCCAGCGACATGCGCCCCCACAGCGGCCTCGGCCTGATCCGGATGGCCGAACAGGCGATGCTGGGGAACCTCGGCGGCAGCTGAGTCGCCGCGGCGGGACCCGCCGCGGGACGGACAAGGGACGCGGCCATCTCGGCGGCGACCCGGGCAGGCTGAGGCCGCCGCCGAGATGGCCGGGTCTGTGGGGAGAGAGGCGGGGTGCTGGGCCCGTGCGGGTCTCGAGGGGGAGAGGCGTGAGGGAGACGACGGAACGTCACGTTCACCCATGAGAGTTGTCACGTCTGTCACAGGTCCGTTCAGTGCGTTCGCAGTAATCCCCGCATAGCGGGGATTACTGCGAACGCACCCGGGTGCGAACGCGCCCGGGTTGGCGCCGTGGATGTGGGACGGCTCCTCGTCGAACGTGGCATCTTCGTGACGGACCTCCCGTCCCTGTGACCGTTCCTCCCGAAGCTCCGACGCCCAGGCCCGCCGTCCCCGGCCGCACCGGTCCCGAGCCACGCCGTCCCGGGCCGCAAGGCCCCGAATCGCCCCCCTAGTTGATCGGCGCGTCGCCGGCGAGCTCGGCCAGGAGGGCCGCGACGACGCCGGGCTCGAACTGGGTGCCCGAGTTCGCCCGCAGCTCCGCTTCCGCGTCGGTGAGGCTCATCGCCTTGCGGTAGCTGCGGTCCGAGGTCATCGCGTGGAAGGCGTCGCAGGTGGCGATCACCATCGCCCCGCGCGGGATCTCCTCGCCGCGCAGCCCGTCCGGGTAGCCGCCGCCGTCGTGGCGCTCGTGCGCGGCGCGGACCAGCGGCGCGACCGGGGCGAGGAAGGGGATCCGCTCCAGCATCCGCGCGCCGATCGCGGTGTGCTCGTCCATCCGCGTGCGCTCGGCGGGCGTCAGCGGGCCCGGCTTGCGCAGGATCTCCGGCGGGATGCCGATCTTGCCAACGTCGTGGAGCAGGGCGCCGTAGCGGAGGCGGTCGAGCTCGACCCCCTCGATCTCCAGCCGCTCGCCGACCGCGACCGCCAGCTCGGCGACCTCGTTGGCGTGGTTGGCGGTGTAGGCGTCCTGCATCTCGACCGCGTCGGAGATCACCCCGATCGTGGTGAGGAAGGCGTCCTCGAGTTCGCCGACCAACTGGCAGCGGTGGATCGCAGCGCCGATCTGCCCGGTGACCACATGGGCCAGCAGCAGGTCTTCCTCGTCGAAGGAGCCGCGCTCGCGCTGCTCCAGGTTGAGCACGCCCCAGCTGGTCTCGGCGACGACGATCGGCAGCGAGAGCTCTGAGCCTGGATCGGTGCCGGTCCCGGACCCCAAGTAATCGGGGTCGCGGGAGGTGTCGTTGACGAGGGCCGGACGGCCGGTGCGGGCGACCCGTCCGTTGATGCCGCGCTCGACCGGCTGCTCCACCGCCAGGAAGCCGCCCATCTCCGCGGCCAGCGGGCCGGCGGCGGAGACGACGCGGAGGACCCCGTCGGGGTCGAGCCGCTGGACGACTGCGAGGTAATAGTCGAAGGACTCGTGCAGGGTGCGGACCGCCTCGCGGGCGACGCTGCCGACCGAGGCGGCGCGGGAGAGCGACGTCGCGAGGCGGCTGGCGACCAGCAGGCGACCGCCTTGGGGGGCTACTCCAGATCGCGTCCAGGCGATCGGCATCTGACTGGTCTTCGGCTCCACTACCCGAGATTTATCGGCACGGGACGGCGAGCCTTGACTGCTCTCTATCCTCGTAGGCCATGCCCGACTCGGGAGCGGAAATAGTCGTGATGAAGTTCGGCGGCACCTCGGTCGCCGGCCCCGAACAGATCAAACGCGCCGCGGCGCGGATCGTCGCCGCGCGCAAGGCGGGCAAACGGGTGGTCGCGGTGCTCTCGGCGCGCGGCAAGACGACCGACGAGCTGGTCGCGGCGGCGCACGAGATCTCCGAGCGCCCGGTCGCCCGCGAGATGGACATGCTGCTCTCCACCGGCGAGCGGATCTCCTGCGCGCTCTGCGCGATGGCGATCCACGACATGGGCCACGAGGCGATCTCGCTGACCGGCTCGCAGGCGGGGATCGTCACCGATTCCTCCCACACCAAGGCG
>DATEDJ010000168.1:0-9437 GCA_035281725.1 Solirubrobacterales bacterium | reverse complement strand
TCGGGGCCCATCACCGCGACCTCGGCGGTCGGCCAGGCGTAGTTGAAGTCGGCGAGCATGTGCTTGGAGGCCATCACGTCGTAGGCGCCGCCGTAGGCCTTGCGGGTGACCACGGTGAGCTTCGGCACCGTCGCCTCGGTGTAGGCGTAGAGGAGCTTGGCGCCGTGGCGGATGATCCCGTTCCACTCCTGGTCGGTTCCGGGCAGGAAGCCGGGAACATCGGTGAAGGTAAGGAGCGGGACGTTGTAGCAGTCGCAGGTGCGGACGAAGCGGGCCGCCTTCTCGGAGGCCTCGATGTCGAGCACGCCGGCGAGGAAGGCGGGCTGGTTGCCGACGATCCCGACCGGATAGCCGTCGAGGCGGGAGAAGCCGCAGATGATGTTTTTGGCGAAGTGCTCGTGGACCTCGAAGAACTCTTCGTCGTCGACGATCCGCTTGATCACCTCACGCATGTCGTACGGCTTCGACGGGTCGTCGGGGACGACGGTGTCGAGCTCGGGGTCTTCGCGCTCGGGGTCGTCGGTGGGCTCGAAGCGGGGCGGCAGCTCGAGGTTGTTCGAGGGCAGGAAGCTCATCAGGTAGCGCGCATCCTCGAGGCAGCTCTGCTCGTCCTCGGAGGCGAAGTGCGCGACGCCAGATTTCGAGTTGTGGCTCATCGCCCCACCCAGCGCCTCGAACTCGACTTCCTCGCCGGTCACCGTTTTGATCACTTCCGGGCCGGTGATGAACATGTGGCTGGTCTCTTTGACCATGAAGATGAAGTCGGTCATCGCCGGCGAGTAGACGGCGCCGCCGGCGCAGGGGCCCATGATCAGGCTGATCTGCGGGATCACGCCGGAGCATTTGACGTTGCGGGCGAAGACGTCGCCGTAGGCGCCGAGCGAGACGACGCCCTCCTGGATCCGCGCGCCGCCGGAGTCGTTGATGCCGATCACCGGCGCCCCGACCTCGGCGGCAAGGTCCATCACCTTGCACATCTTCTCCGCCATCACCTCGCCGAGACTGCCGCCGAAGACGGTGAAGTCCTGGGAGAAGACGAAGACGGTGCGACCTTCGATCGTGCCGTGGCCGGTGATGACGGCGTCGCCCCAGGGCCGTTTTTTCTGCATTTCGAAGTCGTAGGTGCGGTGCCGCACGAAGGTGTCGAGCTCCTGGAAGGAGCCCGGGTCGAGCAGCAGGTCGATCCGTTCGCGGGCGGTCAGCTTGCCGCGGGCGTGCTGCTTCTCGACTGCTTCCTCGGAAGCCGAGTGGATCGCCGCCTCGCGCAGTTCGCGCAGGTAGGCGAGCTTCTCCTCATGGGTGATCGGGTTTTTCTCGCGCATGTAGATCAGCCGCATCGGGGGTGGCCGAAAGGCGGCGCGGCGATTCTATGTGGACGGGAAAACAAAAGGCCCGCCGAGGCGGGCCTTTTGTCGTCGCTTTGGTGTAAATCTGCCCGGATGAGGGCGGGATAAACCTTCTGCCCCTCAGGTGAAGGGACGGCGCTGCGGTTCGGCGAGCCGGTCGAGGACCGCCTCGAGGTCTGACTGGAGCAGGCCGCTGCCGTCTTCGGCGCGCAGTTCGACCCGCGTGCCGAAGCCCTTCTCGGCCATCGTCACCTCGAGCCCTTCGACCTCGGCGATCAGCTCCGCGAGCTCGGGCTCCGACTTCATCAGGGTTCGCGCCGCTTCGATCATGTCGCCCGTTTCTGCCACCGCCCCCAGGTTCCTTCCGGGGGCCCCGACTTGGGCGAGAACCTTCAATGGGTACGGTGGCGCCGTGGCGAGCATGGCGCGGATCGAAAAGCTGGCGAAGGAGAAGCTCGGGATCGAGGAGCTGCACCACGGCCAGCTGGAGGCGACCGAGGCGGTCCTCGAAGGCCGCGACACGCTGGCGGTGATGTCGACCGGTTACGGCAAGTCGGCGATCTACCAGCTGGCGGGCGAGCTGCTCGGCAAGCCGACGATCGTCGTCTCGCCGCTGATCGCCCTGCAGCGCGACCAGGTCGAGGCGATCGAGGAGCACATCTCCCCCGGCGAGGCGGCCGAGCTGAACTCGACCGTCTCGGAGCGGCGGCGCCACGAGCTGATCGCGGCGCTGGAGCGGGGCGAGCACGAGTTCGTCCTGCTGGCGCCGGAGCAACTCGCCAAACCGGAGGTCTTGGAGGAGCTGGCGGCGACCGAACCCTCGCTACTGGTCGTCGACGAGGCCCACTGCATCAGCGAGTGGGGCCACGACTTCCGGCCCGACTACCTGCAGCTGGGGGCGTTCGCCGAGCGGCTCGGCCGTCCCACGATCCTGGCGCTGACCGCGACCGCCTCTCCCCCGGTCCGGCGCGAGATCATCGAGCGCCTCGGGATGAAGGACCCGGCCCAGGTGATCCGCGGCTTCGACCGTCCCAACCTCCACTTCGCGGTGCGCCGCTTCGCCGACGCGACCGGCAAACAGGAGGCGCTGGTGGAGGCGGTCGCGGCGGCGCCGAAGCCGGGCATCGTCTACATCGCCACGCGCAAGGCGAGCGAGGAACTGGCCGCGGCGCTCTCCGCTGCCGGCGTCAAGGCCGAGGCCTACCACGCGGGGCTGGCGGCGAAGCACCGCGGCGAGCTCCAGGACCGCTTCATGGACGACGAGGTCGAGGTGATCGTCGCCACCACCGCCTTCGGCATGGGGATCGACAAGCCCAACGTGCGCTTCGTCTTCCACGCCGGGCCGTCGGACTCGATCGATTCCTACTACCAGGAGGTCGGGCGGGCCGGGCGCGACGGCGAGCCCGCCAAAGCGGTCCTCTTCTACCGCCCCGAGGACGAAGCGATCCGCCGCTTCCTCGGCGGCGCGGGCGGGGTCGACGGCGAGGACCTGGAGGCGGTCGGCCACGCGGCCGAGGACGCGGGCGGCGACGCGGACCCGGCGAAGCTGGTCGAGCGGCTGGACCTCTCGCGCTCGAAGGTGCTGGAGGCGGTCGGGCGGCTGGAGGAGGCGGGCTGGCTGGAGGTCACCGAGACCGGCGACGTCCACCGGGCGCCGGGCGGGCCGCCCTTGGAGGACGCGGTCCAGGAGGGCGTGCGCGAGAGCGGCGAGCGGCGCGAGTTCGACCGCACCCGCCTGGCGATGATGCGCTCCTACGCCGAGACCCAGGGCTGCCGACGCGACCACATCCTCAGCTACTTCGGCGAGGAGCACGAGGTTCCGTGCTTCTACTGCGACAACTGCGACGCGGGCCTGGTGAAGCCCGACCAGGCCGATCGCCCCTTCCCGATCGGCGCCGCCGTCACCCACAAGAGCTGGGGCCCCGGCGAAGTCCAGCGCTACGACCGCGACCGCGTCGTCGTCCTCTTCGAGTCGGTCGGCTACCGCACCCTCGACCTCGGCCTGGTCGAGGAGGAGGGCCTGCTGGAGGCAAGCTAGCGGGTTCGTTCGTCGTCGAGGATCGCCTCGCGGTTCCCCCACAGCCAGAGCACCGTCTCCTCCAGGGCCTCCGTGGGGTCCGGCTGGTCGGGGCCGACGCCGAGGACCTCGCGCAGCCGCCGGTCCGAGCCGAGCACGGCATGGCCGGTCTGCCACGGGTGGTCGACCTCGTCGAACGCCACCTTCCGCGGCTCCCACGTCCAGGCCAGGATCTCGCCGATGCGCCGCGCCAGACCCGAGTAGTCCCAGTCGACGGGGTCGACGACGTTGCACGCCCAGAGGCTCTCGGGGGTGAGCTCGACCGCGGCGGTGATCGCCCGGGCAAGCCGGTCGATCGCAACCCGGTGGAACAGCTGGACGCCGCCGTCGGGGAGCAGGAGCAGGTGGTCGCCGAGGGCGATCTTGCGCACGAACAGCCACTCGCGGGTCGAGCGATGCGGGCCGTAGATCGCGCCCGGCCGCAGCACGACCCCTGCCAGTCCCGCACCTTCGAGCACAGCTTCCATCGCCACGTTGTCGTGCTCGGGGCCGCCGCCCGGATACAGCCCGCAGCGGCGACGGGCGTCCTCGCAGAGGGGGATCGGGTCGACCGCCAGCGCCAACATGCCGCCGCCGTCGGCGACCCCAGAGTCGACGCCGTGCTGGTAGACGTCCATCGAGCTGATCGCGACGACCCGGGCGCCGGTCCGCTCCGCGCACCCGAGTAGCTGCTCCGCCTTCCCCGTCGTCGCGCCGCCGGGGAACGTGTCCACCAAGGAGTCCGGCCGCCACCGCTCGACCGGACCTCCGGCCGCAAGCAGGGGGTCGCGATCACCATGCAGGTGCTCCACGGCCTCAACCTCCGGGTGCTCGTGGGCTCCGGTATGAGCCACCGCCACCTCATGCCCGGCGGCGCGCAGCCGCCTCACGGCGGCGGGCCCGACGAATTTGGTCCCTCCCAGAACGACGACCCTCATCTGACACGCAACCTAACGGTTGCGCAGGTTCGACGTGGCCCGGACCTAGAAGAAGGCGCCGCCCTTGTATTCGCCGAAGACGTCGCGCATCGCGCCGCATACCTCGCCGATCGAGGCATCGGCGGCGAGGGCGGCGCGGATCGGGTGGAGGAGGTTGCCGTCGCCGCGGGCGACGTCGCGGAGGCTCTCCAGCTTCGCCTCGACCGCGGCCTGGTCGCGGCGCTCCTTGAACGCCTTGAGGCGGGCCAGTTGGCGCTGCTCCGACTCCGGGTCGACCTTGAGGATGTCGACGTCGTCGACCTGGTCGGTGACGAATTTGTTGACCCCGACGATGATGTCCTGGCCGGAGCGCTGGCGCTCGTGGTAGCTGTGCGCGGACTCCTCGATCTCGCGCTGCATGAACTCCAGCGCCTCGACCGAGCCGCCCAGCTCTTCGACCTTGTGCATCAGCTCCCAGGAGCGCGCCTCAACCTCGTCGGTCAGCGACTCGATGAAGTAGGAGCCGGCGAAGGGATCGACGGTGTCGGCGACGCCGGACTCGTAGGCCAGCACCTGCTGGGTGCGCAGGGCGATCCGGGCGGAGCGCTCGGTCGGCAGCGCCAGCGCCTCGTCGAAGCCGTTGGTGTGCAGCGACTGGGTGCCGCCGGCGACGGCGGCGAAGCCCTGCAGCGCCACCCGCACGATGTTGACCTCGGGCTGCTGCGCCTGCAGCGTCACCCCACCGGTCTGGGTGTGGAAGCGGATCTGCATCGATTTGGGGTTCTCGGCGCCGAATCGCTCGGCGACGATTTTGGCCCACATGCGACGGACCGCGCGGAACTTGGCGATCTCCTGAAACACGTTGTTGTGGCAGTTGAAGAAGAAGGCAAGACGCGGCGCGAACTCGTCGATCTTCAGGCCCCGCTCGAGCGCCGCTTCGACGTAGGCGATAGCGTTCGAGAGCGTGAACGCCACCTCCTGCACAGCCGAGCAGCCCTTCTCGCGGATGTGGTAGCCGGAGATCGAGATCGTGTTCCATTTCGGCACGTTCTCGCGGCAGTACTCGAAGATGTCAGTGGTCAGGCGCATCGTCGGCGCGGGCGGGAAGATGTAGTTGCCGCGCGCCATGTACTCCTTCAGCACGTCGTTCTGGACCGTGCCGCGCAGCTTCTCCGAGGGCATCCCCTGCTCCTCGCCGACCAGCTCGTAGAGCAACAGAAGGATCGCGGCGGGCGCGTTGATCGTCATCGAAGTGGAAACGCCATCGAGCGGAATCTGGTCGAAGCAGATCCGCATGTCCTCGATCGTGTCGATCGGCACCCCGGTCCGCCCCACCTCGCCGAAGCAGAGTGGGTCGTCGGAGTCGCGGCCGAGCTGAGTCGGCAGGTCGAAGGCCATCGAGAGGCCGGTCGAGCCGTTCTCGATCAGGTAGCGGTAGCGCTGGTTGGTGTCCTCGGGCGAGGCGAAGCCCGCGTATTGGCGCATCGTCCAGAGCCGGTCTCGGTACATCCCCTCGTGGATGCCGCGGGTGAAGGGCGGCGTGCCGGGCTCGCCGAGGCGCTCCGCGAGTCCGGGCGCGACGTCGCCCTCCTCATATAGGGGCTCGATCTCGATCCCGGAGTCGGTGAAGACCCGCTCGTCGTCGGGGCCGACCAGGGGCGCGATCGTGCGATGGGTCTCGCTCGCAGAGCTATCAGGGGTAGTCGCCATGGTCAGAAGGATATTGAGAGACCGCAACCAGCGACCCCCAGCGGGGTTGAGGACCTGGCAGGCCGCGAATAGGCTTGCCGACTAATCGACTTGCCGTAAGTCGCCGCAGGGCACCGCAGGGGGCGGCAAACAGCAATGGAGGAACTACATGTCTGAATCGACCCGGCTCGGCAGGGCCAGGGGGAAGATGCTGCCGGTCGCGATCATCGCGGCGGCGCTGGTTGCGATGCTCGCCATCGCGCCGCTTGCGTCCGCCGCAACTCCGAACCCGATCTCGAGCGGCACCACCACCATCACGCTCAACTCGAAGCTGGTGAAGAGCACCAAGGAAGCCGGCATCAAGTTCGCCGCCGTCAAGCCCGCCAAGCTCAAGGGCAGCAAGGCGACCTTCGCGGTCACCGGCGGTGAAATCGAAGCGACCACGGGCTCCGGCTCAGCCACGCATTCCGGCGGCCTGAAGGTCACCTGGGGCAAGAAGTCGGTCACGCTGAAGAGCCTCACGGTGAGCAGTAAGACCAAGTCCCTGAGCGCCAAAGTCGGCGGCAAGACCGTCAAGCTCGCCACCCTGGGCGGCGTCTCCAAGGCCCGTCTCGGCTTCGGCAACAGCATCACCGCCAAGCAGGTCAAGCTGACCTCGGCCGGCGCCAACGCGCTCAACAGCAAGCTGACCCCGGCCCCGACCAAGGTCAAGGTCAAGAAGAACGGCAAGACGATCACCAAGACCGTCAAGACCAAGCCGTACTTCAAGAAGAACATGCTGCTGGGCGGCTCGAACACCCAGGTCGAAGTCCAGACCGACAACGTCCTGCCGACCGGCAGCATGGTGTTCACCGGTGACCCGACGCTGCTGACCAAGCTGGCGGCGGTGGAAACCAAACTCGTGGTGATCCCGCCGACGACCGCCGCGGCCAACGTGTTCACCTCGCCGCTCAGCGGCGGCACGATCTCCCCGCTCGGTACCAGCGGGACGGTCACCAGTGGTGGCGGCCTGATCCTGACCCAGGTCCTGCCGACCAGCACGGCCACGCCTCCGACCACCCCTCCGATCACGACCAAAATCACCCTTGGTTCGATCGGTGTCGACCTGTCGGCGAAAACCGCCTCAGTCGAAGTGATCGGCGAATCCAACGCCGAATCCGAAGGCAAAAAACCGCTGAACGTTGGCAACCTGGGCCGCAGCTCGATCGCCGACCTGGTGATCGGCAGCGTCACCCCGAGCCCGGCGACCCGCACCGTGGCCGTCAGCGCCTCGGGCACGATCCAGGCGGTGGCCGCCGAAGTCATCGAGGGCTTCGTCAAGGTCTACCAGGGCTATTACACCCAGGTGGTCGCGAAAACCCTGATCGAAGAAAAAAAAGTGACTTCGGAAAAAGAAGCGCTTGAACTCGGCGCCAAAGCGGCCGAAGCCAAAGTGGCGGCCGACCACATCAAAGCCGGCGAACCGCTCGGCACGTTCTCCTTCCTCGCGACCGGCGAATAGTCCGAACCGCAAGAAGGCATGGGAAAGGGCGGCCTCCGGGCCGCCCTTTTTCGTGGGCGCTGGGAGGCGCTGGGAGTTAGTCGCCGGCGCCGACGAGGCGCTCGACACCGGACTGGTCGATCGTCCGACGCAGGCCCTCGTCGAGCTTGATCGTCGGTTCCCAGCCGAGCAGGTCGCGGGCGCGGCCGATGTCGGGGCGGCGCTGCTGGGGATCGTCGGTGGGCAGCGCCTCGTAGACGATCTCGGAGCGTGAATCGGTCACCTCGATCACCGTCTTCGCCAGCTCGAGCAGCGTGAACTCGTCCGGGTTGCCGATGTTGACCGGCGTGTGGACGTCGGACTCGGCCAGCGCGACGATGCCGCGGATCAGGTCGTCGACGTAACAGAAGCTGCGCGTCTGGCTGCCCTCACCGAAGACGGTGAGCGGCCGGTCCTGCAGCGCCTGGCGCAGGAAGGTCGGGATCGCGCGGCCGTCGTGCGGCCGCATGCGGGGCCCATAGGTGTTGAAGATGCGGACGATCGCGGTGTCGACGCCCTGCTGGCGGTGGTAGGCCATGGTCAGCGCCTCGGCGTAGCGCTTCGCCTCGTCGTAGACGCCGCGCGGGCCGATCGGGTTGACGTGGCCCCAGTAGTCCTCCCGCTGCGGGTGGACCTTGGGGTCGCCGTAGACCTCGCTGGTCGAGGCGATCAGGAAGCGGGCGCGCTTCCACTTGGCGACGCCGAGCATGTGGTTGGTGCCGAGCGAGCCGACCTTCAGCGTGTGCAGCGGCAGCCGCAGGTAATCGATCGGGCTGGCCGGCGAGGCGAGGTGGTAGACGAAGTCGATCGCCTCGGGGATGTCGACGTACTCGGTGATGTCGATGTGACGGAAATCGAACTTCTCGTCCCGGATGTGGGCGATGTTCTCGAGCGAACCCGTCTCCAGATTGTCGAGGCAGATCACCCGGTGCCCCTTGCCGAGCAGGTGCTCGCAAAGGTGGGATCCGAGGAAGCCGGCGCCGCCGGTCACCACACAGGTCGTCATCGGCGCCGATGCTATCGGCTTGCCGCGGACGACCCGGGCGCGGTCGAAGAGGCGGCCGTATATCCGTCGGCCGCGGCCTGCCGCCGGCGCCGAGGCAAGCCGTCGGCCAAAGCGAAGCCCGGAATTTGCGCAGGTTTCGCGACGACGCGGATGAGATTGGGGGGAGAACTTGGCCCACTCCAGCCCTTCTCTTGGCAGAGTTTGGTGCAACGAAATAAAGCGAACGGGGGGAATCGAACGGTGAGTCCGGGCGGGGGCGCGGCGCACGATGGTGCCGCGCTGGAGGTCGAGCGGGATCAGGGGGCGCGGAATCGGGCCGCGGTGGAGACGTTCGCCCGCCACGAGGCGAGCCTGCGGCGGACCGCACAGCGCTACTCGATCTGCGCCGACGACGCCGACGAAGCGCTCCAGCGCGGGCTCGAGATCCTCCTCCAGAAGGCCCCTACCGACGACCCGCGCGATCTGGTCCGCTGGACCCAGACCGTGGTCAAGCACGAGGCCCTCGCGGTGCGGGCCGAGCGCGAGCGGATCCTTGCCGGGCCGGCGGCGGCCGCCGAGCCCGACGAGGACTGGGTTGCGATGCTCCCCACGGAGGCCGACGGCCCGGCCGAGCAGGCCGAGCGCCACGAGGCGGTCGAGCGCAGCCGCGAGGCGCTGGCGACGCTGAAGCCGCCGGAGCTGCGCGCCCTCACCCTGCTCGCCGAGGGCTACTCGTATCGCGAGATCAGTCAGATCACCGGCTACTCCGCGACGAAAGTAAATCGGGCGCTCGCCGAGGGGCGGGAGCGATTCCGTCGCTTCCTCGTCCGCCGCGACGGCGGCGCCCGCTGCACCGAGCTGGCGCCGCTCCTCTCCGCCTTCGCCGACGGCGAGGCGGGCGAGGCCGACGTCGCCACCCTCCGCG
>DATEDJ010000167.1:0-15686 GCA_035281725.1 Solirubrobacterales bacterium | reverse complement strand
CCCCCATGTAGCCCAGCACCGCGACCGTGCGCGGCGCCTCCAGCGTCGCGAGATGGTCGAGCGCCGCGCGCATCGACACCGGGTTGGCGTTGTAACAGTCGTTCACGAGGAGGATCCCGTCACCGAGTTGGACACGCTCGCTACGGAACTGGGAGAAGCCTATGTCCGCCGCCCGGACGGCCATCTCCGCGGGGTCGGCGCCGAGCGCGACGCCGCCCGCGATCGCGGCCAGGGCGTTGGCGAGGTTGTAGTCCTCGGCGAAGGGGAAGGCGAAGCGCGCCTCGCCCGCCGGCGTGCGGACCAAGGCCTGGGTGACGCCGTCGGCCACCTTCACCTCGAGCGCCTCGACGTCGCCGCCGGGGCCGAAGCGCAGCAGGCGCGGCGCCCCCTCCAGGTGGGGGTCGAGCTCCCCCGCGTCGACCGGGGCGATCGCGGTGCCGTCGGGCGGCAGGAAGTCGATCACCGCGGCCTTCTCGGCGGCGATCGCCGCGATCGAGCCCATCTGCTCGACGTGGACCGGGCCGACGTTGGTGATGATCGCCGCGTCGGGCTCGGCTATCCCGGCCAGCTCGGCGATCTGGCCGGGCCCGCGCATCGCCATCTCGAGCACCAGGATGTCGGTGTCGTCGGGCGCCTCGAGGACGGTGAGCGGCAACCCGATCTCGGTGTTGAAGTTCTGCGCGTTGGCATGGACGCGGCCGGGGAGCAGCGTGCGGGCGATGTCCTTGACCGAGGTCTTGCCGACCGAGCCGGTGACCCCGAGCACCTTGGCCCCGAGCGCGCGGCGATTGGCGGTGGCGAGGGCCTGCAGGGCGGCGAGGGGATCGTCGACTGCGATAACCCAGGCGGGGCCGAACGAGCCGCGCGCGCCCGCGGCGCCAACGGGCACGGTTCCGGAATCGGCGACCGAGACCAGTTGCGCAGCGAACTCCGGTCCCACGAGTACTCCCCAGGCACCGGCAGCGAGTGCCCCTTCGGCGAACTCGCCGCCGTCGCGGTTCTCGCCCCGCAAGCCGAAGAAGAGGTCGCCGGGGCCGGCGGTCGAAGAGTCGATCACCGCCCGGCGCGGCGGCGCTGAGGAGCCCTCGGCGAGCACCCGCGCGCCGGTCGCCGCCGCGATCTCCGCCCCGTCGAGCCTCACGCCGGGCTGCCCAGCTTGCGCAGCTCCTCGCGGGCGACCTCGCGGTCGTCGAAGGGGACCTTCCGCCCACCCTCGAACTCTTGCCCCTGCTCGTGCCCCTTGCCGGCGATGACCACCGTGTCACCCGGCTTCGCCCGGCCGAGCGCCAGGGCGATCGCGGCGTGGCGGTCGACCTCGACGATCAGCTCGGCCTCGCCCTCGCACGCCCCGGCAGCGACTTCGGCGACGATCGCCTCGGGGTCCTCGGAGCGCGGGTTGTCGGAGGTGACGACGGCGAGGTCGGAGAGGACGCCGCCGGCCCGCCCCATCAGCGGCCGCTTCGCCTTGTCGCGGTCGCCGCCCGCGCCGAAGACCGAGATCAACTTGCCTTCGGTGAGCCGCCGCGCCGCCCGCAGCACGTTCTCGATCGAGTCGGGGGTGTGGGCGTAGTCGACGAGGACGGCGAAGCCCTGGCCCTCGTCGATCGGCTCGAAGCGCCCTGGCACGCGCGCCGCCGCCGCCAGCCCTCGCGCCGCCGTTTCCGGGTCGACGCCGAGCGCGGTCGCCGCCGCGAAGGCGCCCAGCGCGTTCGCCACGTTGAAATGCCCGGGCATCCCGGTGCGGATCGCGGCGATCCCTGCGACCGTAAAGGCAGCGCCGCCGGCGTCGAATTCGACGTCGACCGCGCGGCAATCGGCCTCGTTCCCCTCGGCGGAGAAGGTCAGGCACTCGAATTCCTCCGCCAGGCGCCTGCCGTAGGGGTCGTCGACGTTGACGATCCGCACGCCCGGATCGGCTTCGAACAGCATCCGCTTGGCGGCGAAGTAATCCTCCATGTCGCTGTGGAAGTCGAGGTGGTCCTGGGTCAGGTTGGTGAAGACGGCGGCATCGAAGTGGATCGCGTCGGCCCGGTGCAGCACCATCGCGTGCGAGGAGACCTCCATCGCGCAGGCCCGATCGCCGCCCTCAATCATCCGGCGGAAGGTCTCCTGCAGGTCGATCGCCTCCGGGGTGGTCCGTTCGACCGACTCCTCCGCACCGCCGACCACCTGCTTCACCGTGCCCATCAGCCCGGTCCGGATCCCCGCCGCTTCGAGGATCTCGCGGGTCAGGTAGGCCGTCGTCGTCTTGCCGTTGGTCCCGGTCACCCCCACCACCTTCAGATCCGCCGTCGGATCCCCCCAGAACGCGGCCGCGAACGGGGCCATCGCCGCCCGCGCGCTCGGGACCACGACCTGCGGCACCGCTACCACCAGCTCCCGCTCGACCACCAGCGCCACCGCCCCGGCCTCGACCACCTGTGCCGCGAACTCGTGCCCGTCGCGCTTTTCCCCGACCACGCAGAAGAAAAGCGTCCCGGGACCGGCTTTGCGGCTGTCGTAGGCGAGGTCAGTGACCTCGACCCCCGGGTCGCCGACGATCCCCGCCGGCTCCGCGCCCAGCGCTGCAGTGACAAGTTTGCCCAGCTTCACGAGCCCGATTCTAGGTAGGCCGCCGGGCGCCGCCCGCCAGACGCCTATTCCTGCGGGACGCCGAGGTACGGCAGCGTGAAGGCGGCAATTTCGCCGAAAGCCGGCGCCGCGACCGAGCCGCCGTAGATTTCGCCTTCCGGTTCGTCGACGATCACCGCGGCGAGGAACTTCGGGTGCATGGCAGGGGCGAAGCCGATGAACGAGGCGATGTATTTCGTTTCCGAGTAGCCGCCGTTTTCGGCCACCTGGGCGGTACCGGTCTTGCCGGCGAGGGTGTAACCGGGGACGCTCACCTCGGAGGCGGTGCCTTCCGGACCGAGCACTCCCTCGAGCATTTCGCGCACCTCTTCGGCCGTTTTCGCGCTGAGTACGCGATGTCCCTTGGGCTCGTGCACTGGTTCGTCACCGATCCGCTTGACCAGCTGCGGCGGCCGCTCGATCCCGTCGTGGGCGATCGCCGCGTATCCCTGCACCATCTGCATCGGCGTAACCGCCGCGCCCTGGCCCATCGGCAGGTTGCCGATCGTCGCCCCCGAGTATTCGTCGAGCTTCGGCACGAGGCCTTTTTCCTCGCCTGGGAACTGGACCCCGGTCGGCTTGCCGAAGCCGAATTTTTCGATCCATTTGCTGAACTGCGTCGCCCCGATCCGGAGGCCGATTTCCACCGCGCCGACGTTCGAGGAGCGGGCCAGGATCTGCGACACGGTGAGCGTCTCGGTGCCGCGTTCCTCGGCGTCGTGGATCCACCGTTCGCCGACTTCGATTTCTGGTGGCAGCGTGAATTCGGTCGAGGGCGTGACAAGACCTTCTTCCAAGGCGGCCGAGACAGTGAACGCCTTGAAGGTCGAGCCCGGTTCGTAGTTGAAGCTGGTCGCCCGGTTGGTCAGATCTTCGTTGGAGACGTTTTCTAGTTCGCCCGGGTTGACCGGCGGCCAGTTCGCCATCGCCAGGATTTCCGAGGTTTCCGGGTCCATCACGATCGCCGTCGCCCCCTTCGGGGCATACGTTTCGCCGACGCTCGCCAGCACCTGTTCGGTTTTCTGCTGGATCACCGGATCGAGCGTCAGCTGCACGTCTTCGCCGTCGCGCGCTTCCTTCACCGTTTCCAGCTTGATCGGGTCGCCGAGCGCGTCGGTGACGACGCGGCGTTCGCCTTCTTCGCCCGCCAGCGCTTCTTCCTCGCCGGCCTCGATCCCGGTCAGCCCGGTCCCCTCGGTGCCGACCGCGCCGATCACCTGGCCCGCCATTTCCCCCTGCGGGTAGGTGCGGCGGCTGGCCGGTAACTGGCCGATGCCTTCAAGTTCGAGCTTTTCGACCTTCGCCGCGGTGGCCAGGTCGATGTCCTTGGCGAGGTAGGAGAAGCCGGATTCGACCGTCAGCTCTTCCAGCACCTTGCCATTCTTCTGCTTCAGGATCGGCGCCAGGAGTTCCGCCGCCTTGGGCGGGTTTTTCACTTGGTAAGGAGTCGCGTAGATCGTCGCCGCGTCTTCGGAGGAGGCGAGGCGGGTGCCGTTGCGGTCGAGGATCGAGCCGCGCAGCCCGGGGACCATCACCAGCTGGGACTGCTGGTTGATCGCCTGCGCCGAAAGCTGCGACGCCTCCACCCCCTGCAGCCAGAAGGCGCGGCAGACGATCAACAGGAAGGCGACGAGGAAGCCGGCGAAGAGGAGGCCGATGCGTCGCTCGATCAGGCGCTGCATCGCGGCTATCCCGTCGGGGTTTCGGTCACGGATTCGCCGGAGGCCGTTTCTTCATAGCTGACTTCTTCGCCGCCGGCGGCGGATTCGGCTTCAGCGGCTTCGCGGGCGAGCGTTTCTTCGTAGATCGCGTTTTTTTCTTCCTGGGAGAGCCCTTCCAGGTTGATCGTGGCCGCTTCTTCGGCGCTCATCGTCCCTTCGCCGGCCGCGGCTTCTCCGCCGGCCGCCGATCCTTCGCCCGCCGTGGATTCCCCTTCGGCGCTCGCCGCGCCGGTCCCGCCCGCCGCCGCGTCCGCGGCGGCGAGGCGCGCGGCGGCCTTGCCGACGTCGCCTCTGCCGATCGTCACCATCGTCGGGTCGGCCGCCATCGAGGCGGAGAGCCCGAGCTTCTTCGCCTCGTGGTGGACCCGCGCCTGGCCGTACTTCTTCGCCTGCAGGCTCGCCAGCACCGAGTTCTCGCGGCTCAGTTCCTGGTTGCGCGCGTCGACCTTGCCCGCCGAGGCGGCGAAGCTGAGCGTCACCACGTTCAGCGCGACGATCCCGATCAGGAGCACGCCGAGCACGCCGATCCAGGCACGGCCGCGGGTGAGCCGGTGGATCAGGCCGGACTCGGGAAGCTGGGTGACGCCCACGGCGGCGCGACCGACGGTGCCGGCGGCGATCGGGATGACGCGGCCGGGCGGGCGGCGCTTCGGCGCCGTCTTGCGGGCCGGAGCCGCGGTCGAGGCCTGCGCTCCACCTGCTTGTCTGCGTTTCGGCGCGGCTTTGCGCGCGGGCGCGGCCGTTCCGGCGGCGGCGGCTTTGCGGCGTTTTTTCGGCGCCGCCTTCCGATTCGGCGCGGTCGCGGGCGCGGCGGCGGCTGCGCTGGAGCGGCCCGGACCTCCCGGGCGTGGACGGTCGCGGGGACGTTTCTTCGGCTCCGGCGGCGCCGTGCGCGAGGGCGCCGGGGCGGTCTGGGACTGCGAGCGGCGGGCGGGAGCGGCGACGGCCATCAGTGGTCCTCCCCGACGCGCGTGTCGAAGGCGATCTTGGTCGCGGCGCGCAGGTGGGCGGAGCGCGAACGCGGGTTCGCCTCGACCTCCTCCGGCCCGGGGGCGATCGCGCGCCGGGTCAGCAGCTCGGCCTCCGGCTCGTGGCCACAGACGCAGACCGGCAGCTCCGGCGGGCAGACGCAGCCGGTCGCCTTCTCGGCGAGGAACTGCTTCACCGGCCGGTCCTCGAGCGAGTGGAAGGAGATCGCGGCGAAGCGGCCGCCGAGCGGCAGCGCGTCCCAGGCCAGCGGCAGCGCCTCGTGCAGCAGGTCGAGCTCGCCGTTGACGGCGATCCGCAGCGCCTGGAAGGTGCGCTTGGCCGGGTGGCCGCCACCGAAGCGGGCCGAGGCGGGCATCCCCGCCTGGATCGCGGCGACCAGTTCGGAGGTGGTGCGCAGGGGGCGACGGGCGACGATCTCGCCGGCGATCCGGGCGGCGTGGCGCTCCTCGCCGAAGCGCCGCAGCACCTGGGCGATCCGTCCCTCCGGCCACTCGTTGACGAGGTCGGCGGCGTCGAAGCCCTGGCGCGGGTCCATCCGCATGTCGAGCGGCGCGTCGTAGGAATAGGAGAAGCCCCGCTCCCAGGCGTCGACCTGCATCGAGGACATTCCCAGATCCATGTAGACCATGTCTGGGCGGATTCCTTCGCCCCGGAGCGCACGAAGTCCTGCAACGAAGTCGGCGCCGACGAACAGCGCCTTACACGGGGCCTCCGCGGCGAAGCGGTTGAAGCGCTCCTGGGCGGTCGGGTCGCGATCGATCCCGATCAGCGTGCCCTCCGGCCCTAGCCGCTCGGCGATCAGCCGCGCGTGGCCGCCCGCGCCGAAGGTGCAGTCGACCGCCGTCTGGCCCGCCTGCGGGGCGAGCAGGTCGACCAGCTCGGGGGCGAGGACGGGATCGTGTTCGCGGGTCACCAGGCTGAGCGGGTTCGGCCCGGCGGGCTGGTGGGAGAAGGTGGGAGTGCGGGCGGCATGAAGTCTCATGGTTACGCGGTGGCCGCTCCGGCCAGGCCCTCGGCGATCTCGGGCGCGGCGGCGTCGAGCTCTTCCTCCTGCTTGGCCCAGGCGTCGGCGTTCCAGATCTCGAGGTACTCCCCCGCGCCGATCACGACGCAGTTGCCGTCGAGGCCGGCGTGCTCGATCAGCGGCCTGGGGATGCGGATGCGCCCGGCCGAGTCCAGCTTCTCGTCGAAGGAGCCGCCGTGGAAGCGGCGGCGCAGCGCCCGGGCGTCTTTGCCGAACGGGCTATGGGGCGAGAGGAAGCGGTCGGAGAGCTCCTCGAACTCGGCGGTCGTATGCACCCAGACGCAGGGGTCGAAGCCCTTGGAGAGAACTATTCCGTCGGCTAGAGAGCTGCGAAAGCGCGATGGCACGGTCAGGCGGTCCTTGCTGTCCAGGCTGTGCTCGTAGAGGCCCCGAAATGCCAACTCGGTGTCCTTTCTGAGCGCTGGTTCGAGGTCGAAAAAGAGTTGGGACCGGAGTGATGAGGTGGGAGGAGCCTCACCACCCCGGTCCTGGGCTTCAACTCGATCGCCACTTTGACACACACTCCCCCACTTTGCAACACCACCTCCCTCTGCAACCCCATTTGCATCTGCTGGCGCGGCCGCTGGTCGACGAGGTAGGTTGGGGCGGATGAGCAGGGACGAGCAGGACAGGGCGGCGCAAGACGCGGCCGCGGGCGACGCGCTTGAACAGGAAGTGGTCGCCGCGGAAGCGGCGGCGACTGGCGGGACGCCGGCACCGGACGCCGCTGCAGGTGCGACGCCCGGCCAGGAGGTGACCGCTGCAGGCGCCAGCGCGGCCGCGGGCGCGGCGGCGGGCAGCGCGCCGAGCCAAAGCGCAACCGCGACCGACGCGCCGAGCCAGGGCGCGCCCGGTCCGACGGAGCCCGACGACGCCAACGACCTGCGCGGCTACTACTTCCGCCAGCTGCTCCACAAACCGCTGACCTGGGTCCTGGTCGGCGGCGGTTCGCTGCTGGTCGGGGTGATCCTGGTGCTCGCCCTCAGCCCGGTGATCGGGGTGATCGCCTTCGTCGCCCTGTTCCTGATCGGGATCTGGCTGACCTTCAACCTCGCCGATTCCCGCGCCGCCGACAGCTTCTTCGACGTCTACGCGAAGAAGCACGATCTGATCCTCGGCGGCAAGACCTCGCTGCCACCGACGACGCCGCTGCTGCGCAAGGGCGACGACCAGTACGCCGACCGGACGCTGACCGGCGAGTTGGCCCCCGGCGTCGGCGGCCTGCTCGCGATCTACACCTACGTCACCGAATCGACCGACAGCAACGGCAACCGCGAGAAGACCTACCACCCGTTCACGCTGGGGATGACCGACGTCCCCGAGTGTGTGGCCCACGTGCCGGAGCTCTACTGCCAACGCAAGAGCGGCCTGCGATCGCTGGAGAAGTTCGAGGACGTCTTCCGCAAATCGAAAGAACGAGTCCAACTGGAGAGCGAAGCGCTCGCCGACCGCTATGAGATCTTCGCCGCCAAGGGTCAGGATCCGGTCTGGCTCCGCCGCCTCTTCTCGCCCACCTTCATCGTCTGGCTGACCGAAGAAGCGCCGGAGAAGTTCGCCTTCGAGCTGGTCGGCGGCACCCTCGTCGCCTACGTCCCCAAACATCACGAAGACACCGCCTCGCTGGACAAGGTCGGCGCCGCGACGGGGATGGTGGCCTCGCGCCTGCGGGAAAAATCGGCCGAGACGAGCCCGGCCGCGGACTAGAACCCGGAGAGCAGCGAGCCCGCGTTGGCGATCAGGCCCGCGGCGATCATCAGCATCACCGAGGGGACGAGGACCAGGGCGACGACCAGCTGGATCTTCGGCGCCGCGCGGGCGGCCCGCTCTTCGACCGCGCGGCGGCCCTCGCGGCGGAGGTTGGTCGCCTGACGGCGGAGCTGATCGGCGAGCGGTGAGCCGAAGCGCCGCGAGCGCTCGATCGAGGCGACCAGCGTCGCCAGCTCGCTGCCCGGGACGCGGGCGCGCAGCGCCGCGAGTGCCGCCGAGAGCGAGCTGCCACAGGCGAGCTCGGCGACCGCGATCCGCATCTCCTCCGCCAGCGGTCCCTCCCCCGCCCGCGCCAGCTGGGCGAGCCCGTCGGCCGGGGCGCGGCCGGAGGCGACGCTGACCGCGAGCAGGTCGAGCGCGTCGGGGAGCGCGGCGACCAGGCGCCGGCGCCGACGGCGCGCTTCCCGCTCGAGCAGCGCGTCGGGGAGGAAGAAGCCCGCGGCCGGCAGCCCGAGCGCCACCGCGATCCCGATCCGCCCCGGCGCCGCGGGCGCCGCCCCGAGCGCGAGGATCGCCCCGAGGCAGAGCCCGGCGAACTTGGCAAGGAGGAGCGCGGGCAGCGGAAAGCGCGCTTCGAGCCCCGAGCGCCGCAGCCGCTCGGGGAGGTTCAGCCACAGCGCCGCCCGCGCCCCTAGCCCGGCGAGACCCGCCGGCCTACCCTCGCCCTGCGGTCCCCTAGCGTGGTTCGAAATCCCCCTTACAGGTGGATAAGGAACCACGCGACGAGCCGCTCTGGCCACCAGGACCTCGCGACCGGCCGCGAGCGCGAGCAGCGTCACGATCGCGAAGAGGAGTCCGACGGGAGTCACTCGACCACCCGCGAGAGGCGGCGGATCGCGACGAAGCCGATCGCCTGGAGGCCGGCGGCGAGAGCAAGCATGATCGCGGCGGCGGGCGAGCCGAGCAGCGTGGCGAGGAAGCCCGGCTGGACCAGCTCGGCGAAGAGTGCCCCACCGGTCGGCATCGCGACCACAAGCAGTCCGGTGAAGCGGGCCTGCGCGGTCGCCGACTTGGCGTCCTCGGCCACCCGGTCGCGCTCCGCCGCCCCGGCGGCGAAACGGCGCAAGAGGCCGGCGAGGTCGCCGCCGGCGAGGCGCTGGCTGAGCAGCGCCGCGGCGAAGGCGTCGACCCGCTGGGAGCGCATCCGCCCCCGCCAGGCGGCGACCGCCTCGGCGGTGCCGGCGCCGAGGTCGAGCTCCGCCCCGAGGCGCGCCAGCTCCATCGCAGGCGGCCCGTCCAGGTAGGCGGCCGCCGCGGGCAGCGAGGCGCGCAGGGAGCGCCCGGCCGCGAGCGAGTCGGCGACTGCGGTGGCGACTTCGGGCAGCGAGCGCTCGACCGCGGCGCGATAGCGGCGACGCCGGTTGGAGATCGCCCAGGCGGCGATGCCGGGACCGGCGACCGAGAGCGGCAGCGCGACCGCGAACCCACCGACGAGCCAACCGGCGACGATCGCCGCCCCCGCCCCGAGCGCCGCCAACCTCCGCCGCTCCCGCGTCGAAGGCGCGTACCCCTCCCGCCCTGCCCGGCGCAGCGGCTCCAGCGCCTGGCGCAACCACGCCGCCGCAGCCGGACTCGCGAGCACCGCCTCCCGTGCCGCGATCGCCAGCAGTGCCCCAGCCAGGGCACCGACGAGGACCGTCGGGCCGCCAGCCACCATCGCGACCGGCGGCCCAGTCACCACATCGGCGAGGGGCGTCGGGCCGGGGCTCACTTGTCGACCTCGGCGATCTCGGTCACCCGCCGCGACCCGTCGGGCAGCCGCCGCAGGTGAACCACGAGGTGGATACCGCGGTGGACCTGCTCGGCGATCGCCTCGTGTGGCAACCCCACCCCCGCCATCAGCGCCAGCGTCTCCAGCCTGCCGATCGCGTCGCGGGGAGAGTTCGCGTGGACGGTCGAGAGCGCCCCGTCGTGGCCGGTGTTCAGCGCGGTCAGCAGATCGAGCGCCTCGGGGCCGCGCACCTCGCCGATCACGATCCGGTCGGGCCGCATCCGCAACGCGTTCCGCAGCAGGTCGCGGATCGTCACCTCGCCGCGGCCCTCCACCCCGGCGGGCCGACTCTCCAGCCGCACCACGTGGGGCTGCTGCAGGCGCAGCTCTGCCGCGTCCTCGATCGTCACCACCCGCTCGTCCGCGCCGACGAAACTCGAAAGTGCGTTCAGGAGCGTCGTCTTGCCCGAACCGGTGCCGCCGCTGACGAGGATGCTGCGCCGCTGCCGTACCGCCTCCTCCAGCCGCGCGTGCTGCTCAGGGTCGAGCGTGCCCAGCTCGACCAGGCGGTCCGGCCCGGGGCGCTCGGCGCCGAAGCGGCGGATCGAGATCGCCGGGCCGTCGATCGCCAGCGGCGGGATCACCACGTTGACGCGCGAGCCGTCGGCGAGGCGGGCGTCGACCATCGGGCTGAGCTCGTCGACGCGGCGGCCGAGCGGCGCCAGGATCCGCTCGATCGCGTTGCGGAGCTCCTCCTCGTCGGCGAAGGCGACCGGCGTCGGCTCGATCCGCCCGCCGCGCTCGACGAACACGCGATCGGGTCCGTTCACCATCACCTCCTCGACCAGCGGGTCGGCAAGGAGGATCTCGAGCGGCCCGAGCCCGACGCTGTCGCGGACGACCCGGGCGGCGATCTCGGCGCGGTCGGCGGCGGCAAGGATCGCCGCCTCTTCGTCGACCAGCTCGCGCACCGCCCCCTCGAGGTCGCCGCTGCCCAGCCGGCCCGCCGCCGCCTCAGCGCGGCGGCGCTCGACCAACCGGCCGCGCAGGGTCGCGGCGACTTCGGCGATGTGTCGGTCGCGGGCGCTCATCGTCCACCGTGCGGCATCACCGTGACCTGGCGGGCGAAGCTCTCGGCGGCGATCAGGCGCAGCGCCTGCGGGCGGGTCAGTCCCAAGGTCGCCTCCGCGATGCCGCCCGCCTCGCCTTCCGGCCCGGCGCCGAGCCCGAGCAGCGGCACCCCGGCCGCCGCCACATAGGTATGGCCGGCACCGCCGCCGGTCGGTTCGGTGGTGACTACCACGTCGACCCGCGAGCCGACCGGATCGCCACCGGCGACCGCGAGCGCCGCGGCGCCGCCGACCGCGATCTGGACCGGGCGCCTCCCGCCGGCGAGTCGTGGCCCCGGCGAGCCCGACCGCGGCGGGCGCAGCTGGGCGGCAAGCAGATAGGCACCGGTCGGGATCGCCGCCGCCGGGACCAGGCCGAACGCTTCGGCCGGATCGCGCAGGGCGCCGAGGGGGACGAACCGGGTCGGGATCTGACGCACCTCGAGAGCGGCTTCAGCCGCGACCGGGTCGAGCGCCTTGCCCGCCGGCAGCTGCGCCGAGGCGACCACGACCGGCCGCAAGGCGCCGTAGCCGCGCGCGACGCTGTCGCCGTAACCGTCGGCGATGGTTCCGGCCACGGCGGCGGCGAGCAGTGCGGCGACGCCGAAGGCGATGGCTCGGGCGCGGCGGCTCATTTGTTGCCTCGCGGGAGGGACGCCCTGCGGAGGGACGATCGGGATGACCCTTCTCTCACGAACAGCAGGGAGGTTCGTTCAGGGTCATCCCGATCGTCCTGTGGGTCGGGGTGGCGGGTTCCGGTCACGACGGGGGCCAGAGGGAGTTCGAGGACGGCGCTGGTGCCTTGCTCCCCGTGGTGGAGAGCGAAGGTGCCGCCGTGGCGCTCCGCGGTGCGGCGCACCAGGCGCAGGCCGTGGCCGTGGCGCGCCTTCCCGGACAGGCGACCGAAGTATGCCCGCGGCTCGCGCCGGCGCTTCGCCTCGCGACCACGCAGGACCGCCTCACGGTCGCGTGCCCGCCGCCCTGCCCCGTTCCCCGAGTCGACCACGGCCAGGCAGATCCGGCCACCGACCCGGTCGGCGATCACTTCGATCCGTGGGCCGCCATGCTCGAGTGCGTTTGCGATCAGGTTGTCGAGGGCGGCGACGAGGTCGATCCGGTCGCCCTCGACCACCGCCTCGCCGGCATCCCAGCGCACCTCGATCGTCGCTCCGGTCAGCGCCGCCTGCCCGTGCCAGCGACGCCGGGCCGCGTCGAGCAAGGGCCGCATCGCGAAGGTCGCCCACACCTGCGCCTCGCCTTCGCCGTTGATCTCGCGGTCAAGGCGGACCAGCGCCGCGGCGGCCATCTCCAGCGGCCCGTCGGCGGCCGCCGGTCCGGCCGGAGCGGGGGTCATCAATGCCAGCACCTGCAGCGGCCGGCGCACCTCGTGGAGGCGCTCGTTCAGGACGGTGCGCCGCCGCCCGTCGCGGACCGCGGCCGCCAGCGTCACGCCCGCGCCGCCGAGCGCCGGCCAGACGGCGACCCGGGCCTGGGTGAGAGCAACGAGGAAAGCGGGTAGGTCGTCGATCCACATGCCGCCTCAAGCCCCAAGCGGCCACTGACTCTCCCCCCGCCACCACGAACGCAGATCGCTCAGCGCGAGAAAAGCGGGGTCAAATTCCGTGTGACGGATTCCCCAGCCGCTTTTAGATAATCCGCAGGCTGTTTTGGAATACTTAACGAACGGACCGCCGCCCCCCCCCGGACGCCGCGGCGCGGACCGTCTTTGTCTCACTCCCGCCTCACATCGAAAGGAAGTCCCCCCTTGCCACAGACCCGAACGACCCCCGAGGGCATCACCCAGCAGCTCGCCAAGGCGCTTGCCCACCCGCTGCGCGTGCGCATCCTGACCGCCCTGCACCGCGGGATCTCCAGCCCCAACCAGCTCTCCCAAGAGCTCGACGAGCCGCTCGGCAACGTCAGCTACCACGTCAAAACGCTGCTCGAATACGACTGCGTCGAACTGGTCAAAACGGAGCCCCGCCGCGGCGCCGTCGAGCACTTCTACCGGGCCACCGAGCGCGCCTTCTTCAGCGAGGCCGACTGGGCCAAGATCCCGGCCTCGGCGCGCAAGGGCATCGACGGCGTGATCCTCGAGGCGATCGGCGAAGACGCCACCGCGGCGATGACCGAGGGCACGATCGACTCGCGCACCGACACCCACATCTCGCGCACCCCGCTGATCCTCGACGAGACCGGCTGGAGCGAGCTGAGCAAGCTGCTCGGGGACACGCTCGAGCAGACCATGAAGATCGGCGAGGAATCGGCCAACCGCCTAGCCAAGGACAAGACCAACGGCATCCCGGCCAGCGTCGCGATCCTCCACTTCGAGGTGCCGGAGAAACAGGCGAAGTAGTTCAAGCGGCGCGGCACGCCGCAGCTGCGGAGCGGCTACCGCCTCATCCCTCGACCAGGCGGTAGCCGATCCCCCAGCAGTTCACCACGTACTTCTGGTGCTCAGGATCGAGTTTGCGGCGCAGCCGACTGGCGTGGCTGTCCAGGGTGCGGGTCTTGTTGGCCGGGGCGGTGAAGCCCCAGACGTCGCGTAGAAGTTCATCCTTGCTGAACACGCGGGTCGGGTCGGAGGCGAGGACGCGGAGGAGGGTGAACTCTTTCTTCGAGAGGTGGACCTCGCGGTCGCCGACCTTGACCTGGCGGCGGGCGGGGTCGACGAGGAGCTCGCCGACCCGCACCGGCCCCTCGTGGCGGCTGTGGCCGCGGCGCAGGACGGCGGTGATCCGGGCCCGCAGCTCCTCGTAGAGGAAGGGCTTCTGGACGTAGTCGTCGGCGCCCAGGTCGAGGCCGCGGACGCGGTCGGTGGCGCCGCCGCGGCCGGTGAGGACGATGACCGGCAGGCGCGGGTCGAAGCGCGAGTCGACCCCGTCGGCCTCGCGGATCGTGCGCAGCACGTCGAGGCCGGAGGCGTCCGGCAGCGCCAGGTCGAGCAGGAGGAGGTCCGGGTGGTTGTAGCGGCAGAGGCGCAGCGCGTCGGCGGCGCTGGGCGCCGGCAGGACCTCGAATCGGTCCGCCGTCAGGTGGTCGCACAGCAGGTCGAGGGTGGCATCGTCGTCCTCGCAGACGACGATCGTGGCGATCTCTTCTCGGTGGGGGAGCATGGACAGCCAAGGTCTGGGAGGCACACGACTCTCCCCCCGCCAATTCACGGAAGACGCGGGAAAGTCGCGCGGATCCGGCGGTCAGGCGGGGATCTCGAGTACCGCGGCGGCGCCGCGGCAGGCGACGAAGCGGCGTGGCGGGACCGCGCGGCGGACGTCCAGGACCCTGCCGTCGCGTCCCAGGAAGTAGATGTCGAGGGCGAACCGCATGCCGAAGGTGTGGACCGAGGAGCACCGCGGGAGCAGCAATCCGGGCCCCGCATCGGCCCGATCGAGCAGCGCCAGCCCGACCAGCCGCGGCCGCACCCCGATCGCGACCGGCACATCGCGCCCGAGCACCTGGCGGCGGGGCAGATCGTCGAATCGGCCGGCGAGCATCCCCCGATTAAGGCCCTGAGCAGGGGATTCTCTCCCCCCTCTCGAGCCCGGGATCAATACGACCTCGCCGGCGAAATCCCTTCTCGGTGCAACCCCGCGTTCAGGTAGGTGCCGAGCAAGGCACGGAACTAGGATGATCGGCAAGATCCACCCCCTGCGACGCCGGGCTTGCGTCGCGGCCCGGCTTCAACTCATGGAAAAGAAAACGACCCGCAGAGGGAATTATGAGTCTGGCTCCGACTACGTGTTGGAGTACGGAGAGCTCCGCTTCGCGTTCAATGAGGAGGACTTCGCCCAGCGGGTCGAGCAGGCCGCGGTGAAGCTGGCCTTCGTCGACCAGGGGCTAAGCCAGGAGGAGCTCGACGACCTGCTGGACCTCGCGGTCAGCGGTGAGATCGCCGAGCCCAGCTCCCCCCTCGGCGAGCACATCAACGAGAACTGGGAGGACCTGGTCGGTCCCTCCAACCGCAGCCTCGTCCACTGGATCCGCCGCCTCGTCTTTCGCGGCGCCTGGCTCGACCAGCGGGTCAAGGAGGGCGAGCTCGACGTCGTCTTCGACGAGCGCACCCAGACCTTCGGCTACGTCCAGCCGGATCGCAGCTCCGAGCTGATTGAGCTCAGCAAGGAGCCGTCCTGGCGCCGCATCGCTTACAGGCGCTGAGCCGCTTGCGCGGTTCGAAATCCCCCTCTGGGGTGGATTTCTAACCGCGCAGATTTCTAGCTGCGCTCGAGGGCGACGACCACGGTCAAAGAGCCCTTGCCCTTCGCCGCGCCCGCGCGGCCGGCATCGAAGAGCTCCTTGGCGCCCTCGGTGTCGCCGAACGACTCGGTGAAGC
The DNA here is from genome assembly GCA_035281725.1 of Solirubrobacterales bacterium. Lineage (GTDB taxonomy): Bacteria > Actinomycetota > Thermoleophilia > Solirubrobacterales > 70-9 > VAYN01. The sequence continues at coordinate 424 of DATEDJ010000167.1, read as the reverse complement.
GGGTCAGCGAGTCGACCAGGAGGATCACGTCTTCGCCGTCACCGGCGCGGCGCAGGGCCGCTGCCAGGGCGTCCTTCGTGTGCCGCGCCTGGCCGGCGGAGACGAGCTCGGCCTGGGGCGCCTCGCGCTTCCAGTCGGCCAGCTCCTCGGGGCTCGGGTCGATCAGGAGGGCGACCGGGTCGGGACCCTCGGAGGCCCCGGCGAGGTCGGCGGCGACGCCGCGCAGCAGCTCGGTCGCCGCCTCGCGGCTGTCGGCGAGCAACACCGCCTGGCGGCCCGACTCGGCCGGCAGCAGCAGGTCCTGGAGCGAGATCCCCTCGCGGCGGCGGCCGAAGCGGCGCCGCCGACGGCGGCGTTTCGGGCGCGCGGCCTCCTCCCCGTCACCGGAGTCCTTGTCGGCACCCTTGCCCGACTCCTCGCGATC
>DATEDJ010000166.1:0-16091 GCA_035281725.1 Solirubrobacterales bacterium | reverse complement strand
ACACGCCGATGCGAATGGCCTGGAAATGGCCCCAGGTCGGACCGGTTATGAGTCCGCTGCTCTGACCGCTGAGCTACCGGCCCGCCGAGGCTGAGCCTAGAGGGCGTTCTCGACGGCCGCGCGGAGCTCGGGGACGGAGACGGCGCCCTCGAAGCGGGAGGTGATCGTGCCGCTGCGGTCGATGACGAACGTCCACGGCTCGGACTCCAGGCGCCACTTCAGCAGCTGCGGACGCAGGCCCTTGTTGGGCTGGTTGTCCTTGTAGACCTCCTGCTGGATGAAGGCGGCCTTGTCGCCGATCTCGGACCGCACCTGCTCGGCGACGTCGACGACCGGGCCGCAGACGCGGCTCTGGCAGAGGGCGGGGGTGGCGAAGATGAGGACGATCGGCTTCTTGCCGAGGACTTCGGCGAAGTTGACCTTGTGCATCTGGTCCGGCGGGATCCGGGTGTCGATCTTTTCCAGGTCGTTGCCGACGTCGGCCGCGGTCAGCGTTTCGATCTTCGGCGGGCGTTCGCCCACTTTCGGCACCCTCGCGTATTTGCCGACGACGGGGCTGGGGATGCGGCTCGCTTCCAGCTTGCCGTCGGGCGTCTTGATCATCGCGATCGCGAGCCAGGCGCCGTCCTTGTCGAAGTCGACCTTCGGCACCACGTAGACGGACTTCGCCTCGCCCGGGCCGGAGCCGTTCTGCGAGCGGTAGGCGGGCTTCGTCTGCAGCGTTTCCAGCTTCGCCGGGAGCGGGCCGAGGACCTTCGACTTACCGTCCTTGGCGAAGTAGAGGGCGACTTCGACGTCTTCGACCTGTTCCTGGCCGGTCGTGAAGACACCGAAGGGATAGCGTTCCACGCCGGTGTCGAAGACCTCCGAGGCGGGGGCGATGACCAGCTTCGAGGGGGTCGCGCCGGAGCCGTGCAGGAGGCCCGAGATCGTCTTGCCCTGGGCCGAGGGGAAGTCCTTCGACGGCGGCGCGGGGCGGGTTTCGACGTCGCTGCCGCCGCAGCCGGCGATCAGCGCCGCGCCGAGGGCGGCGAGCGCGAGCAGCGTGGCAAGGCGCATGGTGGAGCGGCGCATCGGGTGAAAACTACAAGGGCACCTTAAGCTGGGCGCGTGCCGAACATCGAAGATCCCAACTTCCAGCCGCGCGAGGGCGCGCCGCCCGGGTTCCGGGCCTTCCGGGCGCGGGTGGGCTATGAGCTGGGGGGTGAGCGGCTCGGGGCGAGCGTCTGGAAACTTCTCCCGGCGAGGCCGCCTACCCGTACCACTTCCATTACGCCGACGAGGAGCTTGTGTTCGTCTTGAGCGGCAGGCCGACGCTGCGCACGCCAGCCGGGACGCGGGAGCTCGAGCCGGGTGAGGCGGTCCACTTCCCGCTCGGCGAGGAGGGCGCCCACCAGATCTCCAACCCGACCGACGAGGAGGTCCGCTTCCTGGCCGTCTCCACCAACGGCGCCCCGGATATCGTCGTCTACCCGGACTCGAACAAGATCAGCGCCAGCGAGCGCCTGCCCGAGGGCGGCGGCCTGCACACCTTCTTCGACCTCGACTCCCAGGTCGGGTACTGGAAAGGCGAGTCGGCGCCGGAGTAGGGCGGCCGGCGAGGCCGCCTCACTAGGCTCGGCCCCCCCAGCCAACTTCTGAATGGAGAGCCGATGAGTAAAGCGATCTACACCGCCGAGGCCCAGGTCACCGGGGGGCGCGCCGAGGGTCATGGCAAGACCAGCGACGGGGCGCTCGAGGTCGATCTGCGCCTGCCCGCCGAGATGGGCGGCGAAGGCGGTGGGACCAATCCCGAGCAGCTCTTCGCGGTCGGCTACGCGGCCTGCTTCGAGGGGGCGATCGGGGCCGTCGCGCGGCGGCAGAAATTGGAGACGGAGGATGTCGCGATCGACTCCAAAGTGTCGCTTCATGCTGGCGAGGAACGCACTTTCGTGATCTCGGTGGAGCTCGACGTGACGCTGCCGTCGGTCGAGGGCGACCCCGCCGTCGAGCTGGTGCGCGAGGCGCACAAAGTGTGCCCGTACTCGAACGCGACCCGCGGAAATATCGACGTCAAGCTGACCGCGAACGGCGCGGAGGTCTGACAGCAGGCGCCCAGCAGGTGCCCGCCGGAAGGAGTCGGCGGGCGGGGGAAGAACCGGAGGGTCGTGAATCGACTGGCCCTCCGTTTTCCGCTCACCGCCGTTGCCGTGGTCGGCGTCATTGCGATGGCGATCATCCTGCCGACCGCCTTCGGCGCCTCGGCCCCGGCGCCCGTGCCGGTCCGCAAGGGGCTCGCTCAGACCGAACAGGTCCAGGGCGCGCCCGGTCGCACCATCGTCCTCAGCCAGGTGACGGTGCCGCCCGGCGCCCAGATCGCCCTCCACCACCACCTGGGGACGCAGATCTCGCGCGTCGTCTCCGGGACGCTCACCTACACGGTGCGGGAAGGCAAGGCCGAACTCTTCGAAGGCGAATCGGAAGAACCGCGACTGGTCCGTGACATCACCGCCGGCAAGACGGCGCAGATCCGTGCCGGTCAGTGGCTGGTCGAGCAGCCCAGCGACATCCACCAGGCCGCCAACCGAGGTTCCTCACCGGTGGTGATCTATCTGGCGACGCTGCTCAAGGATGGCGCCGCTCCTTCGACTCCTGTCGATCTGCATCGGCCCGGCGCTCCTCGGTAGCGTGCCGATTCGGATGCCGTTCCTGCGGCTCCGGCTCATTCGTCCCCGGCTGGTTCGTGCCCGGCTCTTTGATCGCCGCGGCCGCGTCTTTGGCTTTGTCGGACAGGCTGCCTTTCCCTTTGGCGATGTTGGCGACTTCCTGCGCGTCCTCTTTCAGCGAATCGACGCCGCCACGTTCGTCGACCATCTTTTTGCCTTTGTTGAACAGTTTTTTCAGATCCATGACATTCCTCTCCTCGGGGGCGCTGCGGATGGGCGCTGTGGGCGCAGGGAAAATCTACGCGTGTCCCTACCCGGCGCGCTATGCTGCGACGCAATGACGACCCTCGGCGGACAGAACGGGCAGTACCTCGTTCCTTGCGCGTCCCCCGCGGCCGTCGTCGTTGCCATTACCGGTGTCGTTACCGAGGCCGTGCTTGCCAAAAGCACGGTCGTCGTCTGACACCGCAAGAACGCCCGCCGACCAACAAGACACACCAAAGGGACGCGGCGGAGGCGTTGCCGGCCGTGCCGATCCCTTCGAAACACTGGCAGGAAGCACTCGGAATCCTCGCCGCCAGGCGCTATCCGCAGCCGCAGTTCCCGCTGCCGATGGAACAGCGGCCACCGGCGTAGTGAGCCCTCGGGCGCGGGAGAGAGGGCACACATCCACAACGGGGTCTCGGCGACTGCCGACTTGACCCCGCCATGGCGGGGTCAAGTCGGCAGTCGGCTGGCGGGGCGTAGGCGGCTTCAGCCTGCCAGGCCGTCCATCGGCGCGAGGCGCCAGCTATCCCCGCGCCAAGGCCCGCGGCGCCAGCTTCCGTCCGCACGGGCCCCGGCGCCGGGCTCACGCCCAGCCTGGCGGTTGGTAGGCGTCGTTGGGAAGGACGCCGATCAGCAGCGCGGTGACGGGCTCCGCCGAGCGGTTCATCAGGGTGCGCGTGCTGCCTGGGTCGAGCGAGGCGAAGGTGCCGGCGGGAGCGTCCAGCTCCTGGCCGTCGACCGCGATCGTCGCCTCACCCTCCAGCACTACGTAAAGCTCGGTCTGCCCACTGCCCGCCTCGTCGTGTTTGGGGAGGGCGCCGCCCGGCTCGATCTCGACCAGGTTGAAGCCGAAGGCCCCGGTGCCGAGGGCTTTGCGGGCGAGCATCCAGGTACAGCCGCCCGACCCGGCCATCCTCTCGAATTCGTCGCGGTGCTTGATCGAGTTCTCCGGCACGGTCGCCTCCTTAGATGAGTTCCTCTCTGCCGACCATAACTCGGTCAGCCGTGGGCGGCAGGCGCGCGGACCGTCAGCCGCCATGGCCGTGAGCGCGGGGCGCCGATCAGGGTGCCCCGTTTCCCCGCGGCGCAAGCGTCGCACCAGACCTCGTAGGTGTAGGTGCCGGGCGGCAGGTGGGGGATCGTGAAGTCGAGGAGGTAGCGGGGCGGGTCGCCGTGTTCGGGGTCGTTGCCGCCGGGCGGCGGGACGGCGAGGCCGAGGTAGGTGAAGGGCGCGCGGTGCGGCGGGCCGAGGGTGCTCGGCTGGCAGACCGGGGCGGTGCCGCAAGAGTGCTGCTGGGGGGCCTGGGCGAGCGGGACGAGGGAGATGCCGAACGAGGTCGGCGGGTCTTCCTTCGTCCCCAGCATGCAGGGGCCGTGGTCGAAGCCTTTCGGGTGTCGTTCGCCTTTCGGGCCGACGCAGGGCGGAAAGCAGAATCCGCAGCCGAGGGTGAGGGTCACCGAGGTGCCGGGCGCGCCGGCGTGGCGGCTCGCCTTTTCGATGCCGACGTCCGCCTGCGCTGTCGTCGCGGCGAGTGCGAGGAGGGCGGCGGCGAGGATGGCGATGATCTGTGGGCGTTTGGTGTGCATGCCTCGTCTACAAGCCTCACGGCCGATCAGCTCCCGGTCAAGTGGAACCGACCAGGCGACCGGCGTTGGACGCGCCGTGCCCGCCCAGATCCCCGGGGACCCTCTAAGATCGACCCCTGCGACCCTCGCGGGAGCGTCGCGATCTGCCCGGATAGCTCAGTTGGTAGAGCACTTCCATGGTAAGGAAGGGGTCACGAGTTCGAGTCTCGTTCCGGGCTTGGAGAAACCCCCGCTATCGCGGGGTTCCTTCCTGAGCTTGCATGGAAGCGTCAGGGCCGAAAGTCGCAAAATCTGTCCCCCCTCTTTGAGCTGAGGCCGCCCCACGCGGCCTGAGCTGAGCAGCGCTCCCCTCGTCCTTCAGAACCCGGCGCAGTTGTGGTGACGGGTCGACCAGCTGGTCAGCGGCCACCTGGACAACGATGGCCCCTCGAAATAGCCACGAGCGCAGCAAAGAAGACGCACTCGGTGGACCCCAAATCCGAGCGAGTAACCAGATCGTCGCGGCGGGGACGAGGAGCCAGTCGACGACCAGAAGGGCGGCGAGCTCGATCGCCCGTAGCGACCACACGAGGCGGGTTGGCACTTAGCGAGACCACTCAGGCGGCACGCCATCCCAACGAGGTGCCCGCCGGCTACCGGCGAGTCCCCAGCGAGCGTTGCCCTGCTCAGCAGATGATCTCGAGCTGTCGCCTACCGGTTGGCGTTTCAGGGCTACCCTGGCCCACGGCGATCACCGTCGGATCCTGGAACCCGTAGGACGGCCCATCCGGTGGAGCCGCCTTTCCGGTGATGGCATGCCAGTTTCCCGGCGCTCTCGGATGCGACCACGCAGACGTACCTCAGACCTGCAATCGGGAGTGAGAAGGTCCGCCTGACGTCGTCGCTGAGATTAGTCGAGACCGCGGTGTGGAGGAGCAGCCGGGGCGGCGAAAGACTACGGGCGAGGATCTGGACCTCGCCGGAGGGCACGTCGAATGCCGTTAGGTGGACCCGAAGGCGGTCGCGTTTCCATCCGAACGACAGCTGCGGCGGATCGCTGTGCGGTGGGACTCGGACCACGACGCAGCCATTTCGGGCGGCCGTGTCGAAGCAGTCCGAGGCCGAGCTTCCGGTCGAGGCGCGGACGCCGATGTCTTCGAAGTTTCCAGGAGGGATTGCGACCCGGATCGAACGATGCACGGTGCCGTCGCTGTCCGGGCCGAAGATCGCCGAATAGATCGCCCTCCCGGAGTTGTAGTGGAAGTACCTGCCCTTCCCTTCCTCATAAAGGGGTTGAACCTTGACCTGGATGCTCTGGCCGCTGGTGAGCTTGTCGTCTTCGACCGTCGCCTTCACGACGGTCGAGCCCTTCTGCACGGCGGGTGCTGCGGTCACCGTCGGCGGAGGACTGCTCGAGGCGTTGTGGATGACGCTGCAGGCGATCACGACGAGCCCGAGCCCGAGGCAGATGTTTCCCCACAGCAGAAGGCGGTGCTCGCTCTTCTGGCGGCTAAAGACCCAGCCGGCGAGGGCTCCCAACGTCACCGCCGAGAGCACCAGCGTCACCGCAATCAATGAGAGGATCTGCTGATCGCGCCACAGATCCGACAATTCGCTTGACTGGATGCCGAGCGTCGTGAACAGAAAGGTGAGGACCGTCAGACCGCTGAGCAGGTATCCGGCCCGCTGATTCGATTTGGTGAGTTCGGGCCCTAACTTCTTCGCCTCTTTGCGGACCGCATTTTTGGCCCTTTTGGCGCCGGTTTGCCCGGCCGATTTCCTTGGTTGAGGGCTCAAGGCCGGTCACCGGGGATCTGCACGGCGAGGCTCTGCCGACCAGGAGTCACCCAACGCCGCCTTGCCATGAAGTCGCGCTGCCTCTCGAGAGTCACTCCCCCTGACCCCTCTTCCCCATCTTTGCACTCTGCTCGTTCCGTGAGCGTACCGTATACGTATCTAATTGAAGCAAGGCGACTCACGACCAAATGGCCGAGGCCAGATGGTAAGGAAGGGGTCACGAGTTCGAGTCTCGTTCCGGGCTTGGAGAAAGCAGTGCGGCGATCTTCGGTCCTTCGTCGCTCAAGCAGTTACAGCCGGTTGTCGATGGGGCCGCATGAACTCCCTTATCGATCGGCGGACCGGGGCGCTCTGGACGCTGATCGGCGCGCTCGCGCTCGCGGCGTTGCTGTTCGCCCCCGGCGCCCAGGCGCTCGAATTCGAAATCGTCAACGAAAGCGGCAGGCCCGATGAAGAAGTCTTCGTCACGGTCGTCGCCCACGGGGCATATGAAGTGCCCGGAATTCCCGAGGACGTCCCGCAGAAGCTGAGCGAAATTCCCGGCGGCAAGATGACGATCGAAAAGCTCGTCTCCGGCCGCGTCTACATCTCCTACGGCAAAGGGGTCGAAGAAGGAGTGACGGAGGAATCGCAGACCCGCTTCGACTGGGCGGAGATGACCGTCACCCCCGCGCCGGCCGATGTCGCCAACCTGACCGCCGTCGACCAGTTCGCGATCGGCATGCGGATGGAAGCGCTGAACGGCTCCGGCGAAACGCTGGAAACCCTCGGCGAGGCAAATGCCGACACCATCTTCGGCGCTCTGCAGACGATCCCCGGGGGACCGCTGTCGACCGTTCGCAACTCGCAAGGCGAAATCCTCCGCGTCCTCTCACCGGTCCACAGCAGCGCCTACCCGCCGCTGACTGAATACGTCCGCTCGCTGGCGGGCCAGACGCTCACCCTGCACACGGGTCTGTTTCAGAACCCATTCGGCGTGTCCGAATACAAAGCCGAAGTTGCCCCGGACGGCTCGATCACCCTGCGCGGGGCCTACGAATCGGAAGCGCCGCTGGCCGAACCGCCGCCGCCGACGATCACGATCCCGGCGAATCAGCTGCTGGCCGAAATCTACGCGCCGACGACCGAACACAACAATTTCGAAGCCGCGATCCGGCGTGATCTGCTCGCCGGCTTCAGCACCGGTCTGTGGGGAGGGCGGTACGGCAATGACGCGCTCTCCTTCTGCACCAACCCGGTCCCCAAACTTGGGAGCCAGGTGTGCCCGGAAGGCTTCAACCAGCCCTCCTTCGGCGACGCCCGCGTGAGCCTCCAGCCCTTTCCGACCTGCGAGCAGTACGCCGCCGTGATCAACCAGTACAGCGACTCCTATGGCAGCGCCTACAGCGACGCCGCGAAGAAGGTCGCGGTCAGCCTCGACCAGATGCAGACGAAAACGCTGCGGCTGGCGATCCTGCCGGACTCCGGCACCGCGATGCCGGTGCACTCGGGCAACCCTGACTGCGGCGCGGCCATGCCGTCGCCGGCCACCGTCCCGGTGACCTCCGCATCGACCGCCGTCGGCGTGGGCAAGGGCTCGCCGGCGCGGGCGACGGCCAAGTTCCGCAAGCGCTCCACCCTCACCAAGGGCGGGTTCCGCCTCGGTCGGATCGTCTGCGCCGGCGACTGCGCCCGCGTCTCCGCTGTCGCCAAGCTGGGCGCCAAGGTCGTCGCCCGCGGCAACTGGCGGGGGGCCGCGGCGAACCGTCAACTGACGGTGAAGCTGACGAAGGTGGGACGCCGAGCGCTCTCCGCGAGTGGGCAGAAAAAGTGGAAACTGGCGATCCAGGCGACCGCCGACGGCACCGACGGCACGACCACGCAGCTCACGGCGAGGCTCGAGCTGAAGCGGGGCCGTCTGTGAGCCTGGTTTGAAGGAGCCCGCGATAGCCCTGGATGCCGGTCCGATCCGGGTCATCTGAGGTCGGCCCGGCATCCACGGCTCCTCGGAGGCGGAGGAGAGTGACGGGGCGACAAGGTTCCACGACGCCGGCCGCTTGCTGAGTTGTCCCTCCTATGGCGGGGACAACTCAGCAGACGGCGGGCGGGCGATGTGGACGACGCGCGGAAGCGTGGAGAAGGTCGCGGGAGGCGCGAGAGGGGCGATGAAGGCGGTCGTCATCACCAAGCACGGCGGCCCGGGCGTCCTCAAGGTGGAAGAGCAGCCAGACCCGATCCTCTCGCCAGGGGAGATCCGCGTCGACGTGGCCGCGTCCGGTATCAACTTCGCCGACGTGATGGCCCGACTGGGGCTCTATCCGGACGCTCCGAAGACGCCGTGCGTGGTCGGCCATGAGGTTGCCGGCACCGTCACCGAGGTCGGCACCGGGGTCGAGGAGCTCTCGGTCGGTCAGCGGGTCGTCGGGAGCACCAAATTCGGCGGCTACGCCTCGCAGGTCGTCATTCCCGCGGACTGCGCCTTCGTGCTGCCCGACCAGCTCAGCTTCGAGCAGGGTGCGGCCATCCCGGTCAACTACGCGACCGCGTGGGCCGGGCTCGTCGACTATGGCAACCTCAAGCCCGGGGCGCGCGTCCTGATCCATTCCGCCGGCGGGGGCGTCGGGATCGCGGCGACGCAGATCGCCAAGCGCATCGGGGCGGAGGTCTACGGGACCGCATCCGCCGGCAAGCACGCCCGCGTGCTCGACCTTGGCTGTGACCACGCCTTCGACTACAACCAGGCCGGCTGGGAGAAGAATCTGCCCAAGTTCGACCTGGTCCTGGACGCGGTCGGCGGGCGGAGCTTCAGGCGCAGCTACTCGCTGCTGCGCGGCGGCGGTCGCCTGATCGCCTACGGCGCCTCGTCGGTCGTCGCCGGCGAGCGGCGGAACCCGTTCACCGCCCTGAAAGCGGTGGCGAGCATGCCGCGCTTCAACCTGATCAAGCAGACCAGCGAATCGAAGTCCGTGATCGGACTGAACATGCTGACGCTCTGGAACGAGCACGGTTCGCTTCAGCAGTGGATCGAACCGCTGCAGGAGATGCTCGACGACGGCACGGTCGACCCGGTCATCGCCTGCACCTTCTCATTTGGGGAAGCCGGGGCCGCCCAGACGATGCTCACCGAGCGACGCAACGTCGGCAACGTCCTCCTGACGCCGTGAGCGTCAGGCGAGGGGACGCGAGGTAAGCAGGCAGCCGCCCGCGAGGGCATGGCCGTTGACCCTCGTCGATTTCGATGCCCCTCGTTCGTCGCCTCTGTAAAGGTCGATCGCGACCGAGCGCGACCACTGATGGAGAGGACCAGATGAGACGGCTTGTACTGAAGATGTCGATGACCCTCGACGGATACGTCGCCGGCCCCGAGGGGGAGATGGACTGGGCCGCGCGGACCAGCCACCCTGACGGCAAAGCCTGGGTCGGGCAGACGCTCGAGGAAGCCGGCGCCCACGTCATCGGGCGCCGCCTGTTCGCCCAATTTGTCGGCTACTGGCCGACCTCCGCCGACCCGCTCGCCGAGGCGATGAACTCGATCCCGAAGATCGTCTTCTCCAGGTCGTCCGATCCAGATCTCCCCAGCGCTCCGGGGTGGGAGGACCCGCGCGTCCTCGGCGCCGACCTGGCCGGCGACATCGAAGCCCTCAAGGCCGAACCCGGCAAAGACCTGCTCGCCCAAGGCGGGGTCTCGTTCGGCCGCTCGCTGGTCCAATCGGGACTCGTCGACGAGTACCGCCTGGTCGTCCATCCGGTCGTGCTCGGCTCGGGCCTGCCGCTGTTCGACGGTGCCGAGCCCTTCGACCTCGACCTCGTCGACGCGGTGAAATTCCCCAGCGGCAGCCAGGCGCTCACCTACCGGCCGAAGTGAGGGGGTTCGAATTCGGCCCTGATTGACTTCCTGGATGAGCTGGAGTCCGAAGCGCCCTGAAGGGCAGGTGGTGCCGTCGGTCCTGCGCGCGAGCCGCATCCTCGATGCCCTCGCCTCCGGGCCGCCGCGGGCGACCCTCGCATCGCTGTCGATCGGGCTCGACATCCCGCGCAGCAGCACCTTGGCCCTGTGCAACAGCCTGGTCGAGACGGGCCTCCTGGCGCGCGATCCGGACGGGCTCTACCGGCTCGGTCCGCACACGCTCGAGCTGAGTCGTGCCTTCCTCGGCCAGACCGACTTTCACGCGGAGTTCCAGCGCGCGGTGCCGGAGCTGGGGGTGCTGCCGGAGCAGACGCTGGTCTGCGCGGTGCTGCGCGAGCGCGACGTCGTCTACATCGGCCGCCGCGCCGGGACCAGCCCGCTCGGCGTCAGCTACGAGATCGGCATGCGCCTGCCGGCCCACTGCACCGCCACCGGGCTCTCGATCCTGAGCACGCTCTCGCAGGTGCAGGTCGATGAGCTGTACGCGGGGGTGGAGCTCGAGCCTCTGACCGACAAGTCGATCGCCTCGCCGGCGGAGCTGCGCGAGCGGCTGGCGGCGGTGCGCGAGCGCGGCTATGCCGTCGATGATGGCGAGACCGTGCGGGGAATGATCTGCATCGGGGCGCCGGTCTCGGGCGATGCCGGCGAGACCGTGGGCGCGGTGGCGGTGAGCATGCCGAAAGGGGCGCACTCGAGCGACCGGCTCACCGCCGACGCGGCCGACCTGATGCGCCTGGCCGACCAGATCTCGCGGGGGCTGGGCGCTCCCTGACCGCGCTCAGCTCGCGGTCGGGAAGTGCATCTCGGCACCCGAGCGCCCGATCTCCTTCTCCTCCGGCCAGCGCGTCGTGACCGCCTTCGCGCGGGTGTAGAAGCGGAAGCCCTCGGGGCCGTGGATGTGGTGGTCGCCGAACAGCGAGTCCTTCCAGCCGCCGAAGGAGTGGTAGGCCATCGGCACCGGGATCGGCACGTTGACGCCGATCATCCCGACTTCCACCTCGCGCTGGAACTTGCGGGCGGCGCCGCCGCTCGAGGTGAAGATCGCGGTGCCGTTGGCGAACGAGGTCTCGTTGATCAGGCGGATCGCCTCGTCGAGGGTGTCGACCCGGACGATCACCAGGACCGGCCCGAAGATCTCGTCGCGGTAGATCGACATGTCGGTCTCGACCCGGTCGAAGAGGGTGGGGCCGACGAAGAAGCCGTCGCCCTCGACCTCCAGCTCACGGCCGTCGACGACGGCCACCGCCCCGGCTTCGACTCCCGCCTCGATGTAGCCGGTGATGCGCTCGCGCGCCTCCGGGGTCACCACCGGGCCCATCTCGGATCCGGGATCGAGGCCGGCGCCGACGCGGACCGCGCGCGCCCTGCGCTCGAGTCGCTCGACCAGGCCGTCGGCGGCGTCGCCGACCGCCACCGCCACCGAGATCGCCATGCAGCGCTGGCCGGCGGAGCCGAAGCCGGCGGCGGTCAGGTGGTCGGCGGCGAACTCGAGGTCGGCATCGGGCAGCACCACGGCGTGGTTCTTCGCCCCGCCGAGCGCCTGGACCCGCTTGCCCGCCGCGGTCGCCCGCTCGTGGACGTACTTGGCGATCGGGGTCGAGCCGACGAAGCTGACCGCGGCCACGTCGGGGTGGTCGAGCAGCGCGTCGACGGCTTCCTTGTCGCCGTTGACCACGTTGAAGACCCCGGCAGGGAGGCCGGCCTCGGCGTAGAGCTCGGCGATCAGGCCGGAGGCCGAGGGGTCGCGCTCGGAGGGCTTGAGGACGAAGGTGTTGCCGGCGGCGATCGCCACCGGGTGCATCCACATCGGCACCATCACCGGGAAGTTGAACGGCGTGATTCCGGCGCAGACCCCGAGCGGCTGGCGGAAGGAGTGGGCGTCGACGGCACCGGAGACCTGGTCGGAGAACTCACCCTTCAAGAGCTGCGGCAGGCCGCAGGCGAACTCGACCACCTCGAGCCCGCGGATCACCTCGCCCCTGGCGTCGTCGAGGACCTTGCCGTGCTCGGAGGAGACGATCCGCGCCAGCTCGTCGACGTGCTCGTGGACCAGCTGGCGGAAGGCGAACATGACCCTGGTGCGCTGCGCGAGCGAGGAGCCGCCCCAGGTCTCGAAGGCCGCCTTGGCCGCCCGCACCGCGCCATCGACGTCGGCGGTGCTGCCCAGCACCACCTCGGCCTGGGGTGCGCCGGTGGCGGGATCCCAGACCGCGCCGCGCCGCGCCCCGTCGCCGGCGGTGGCCTGGCCTCCGATGTGGTGCTCGATCGTCCTCAGGTCCGAGGTGGTCGCCATCTCGCTGTCTCCATTCAGAAATATGAAAGCTGTACCGGTGTCTGAACGCCCGACTATAGAGCCCGGTACTAACTTCGTTGCAACCTCCTGAATGGTGGCGGCGCGCCGGGGGAGCGGTAATACGATCCGGTCGTGGGGGATCGAGAGCCGCACCGGGTGGAGAAGCCGTGGGGCCACGAGATCTGGTGGGCGCAGTCTGATTCCTACGCGGGCAAACTCCTCCAGGTCGAGGCGGGCCACCGCCTGTCGCTCCAGTTCCATCGAGAGAAGGACGAGTCCTCCTACGTGCTCTCCGGTCGGTTGCTGCTCACGCGCGGGGAGAGCGCCGAGGACCTGCGGGCCGAGGAGATCGGCCCCGGCTTCGCCTGGCGGGTGGAGCCCGGCACCGTGCATTCGATCGAGGCACTCGAGGACTCGGTGGTCGTCGAGGTCTCGACCCCCCACCTCGACGATGTGGTCCGCCTCGAGGATCGCTACGGGCGCGCCGACACGTTGCCCAGCGCGAACCCCTCCTAGAGGCTGCGCGGCTCGAAGCGGTAGCCGATGCCGAAGTGGGTGTGGATGTAGGCCCAGCCCGGCGAGCCGTCCTCGAGCTTCAGCCGCAGCCTGCCGACGTAGGTGTCGACCGACCGGTCGCCGGCGGCCATCGCGTAGCCCCAGACGCGTTGGTAGATCGCTTCGCGCTCGAGGACCCGCTCGGTTTCGCCAGCGAAGAAGTAGAGCAGCTCGAACTCGCGCCGGGTGAGGTCGAGGCGCTCGCCGGCGGCGCGCACCTCGAGCGTCTGCGGGCGGATCTCGAGCGCACCGGCGCGCAGGAGGACCGTGGGCGGCATCCGCTGGGCGCGCCGGGGGCGGCAGGAGGCTTCGACCCGGGCGAAGACCTCGATCGCCGCCGCCGGCTTCGTGATCCAGTCCGCGGCACCTATGCGCAGCCCCCGCAGGCGCGAGGCGAGGTCGCTGCGCTCGGCGCAGACCAACACACTGAGGCTGGGGAGCTCGGCGCAGATCCGCTCGAGGCGGTCCCAGAAGACGGACCCGACGACGGCCGGGTCGAGCAGGATCGCGTCGCACTTCGCCTGCTTCAAGATCGCCGTGGTCAGTTGGTCGCCGTCGAGATGAAAGGTTCGGACGCCGACCCGCTCGGCTTCGGCGGCGATCGCGCGGACAAACGTCCTGTCGCCGTCGGCGAGGCCAAGCCGGCCCAGGGTCGGCCGCGCGAGGTCGGTCAAGACCCGGTTGTCGGGTTCGACCACCGGCGAGATCACCGACTGCATCATCAGAGGACGAGCTCCACGCCGCGCACAACGTGTGCAAGGCGGCGAAGCTTTTGCGCCCGGGGATGACCGGGCGCCGTTCGGCGGACTCGGGTACTAAGGGTTGGCGACCACCGGGGCGGCGCCGAGGTCCTCGAGCGCCGTGCGCAGCCGCTGGCGCCCGCGGTGGTGAAGGCCGTGGACCGAGCTTTCGGTCTTGCCGAGGGCCTCGGCGATCTCGACCGGCGAGAGCCCGACGATATGGCGGAGGACGAGGACCTCGCGCTGGTCGCCGGGCAGTTGGCTCAGCGCGACGCGAAGGTCCTGCCGGCGTTCGCGGCCGATCCGGGCGTGTTCCTGGTCGGTGACCCTGATTTCCTCACAGGGGATCATCCGCCGCGTACGCAGGTGGTCGACCGCAGCGTTGCGGGCGACCCGGAGGATCCAGGCGAGGAACGGCACCTCGCGCGGCTCGTATTTCTGGATCGATTTATCGAGTTTGAGGAACACGTTCTGTGTGATGTCCTCGGCCTCGTGGTGGTCCTTGACCACTCTCTTCACGTGGCGCAGGACGTCTTCGGAATAACTGACGTAAAGAAAATGCAACGCCTCCTTGTTGCCCGCCTGCGCGGCGGCGATCGCACGCTTGGTGGGCTGGCCATCGGAGCCGGCCGCCGCCGCGGCCTCACGGTCAACTTGCGTTGGACACACCGAGCGTGCGTCGCTGATCATCGTTTTTTCTCCCCCATCGGTTCCTGGCCGGCGTTGCTCGGCCCTTAGTTGCGAATTGGTAGGAACCATGAGAGCGCGAGCCCACGGTGTCGTTGTTTTCTGGTTAATGGAGAGGAATTTCGTCACCAAAAACGACGGAAGGGGTGACGGGCTTCTCTTTGGGGTAGTAGAAAAGTCGTACTGTTCACTCTCCGCCATTGGTCCAAATGTTTGCGTCTAAGTAATTTTTGGTGGGGTAAGGACCGACTGGTGAAATTGGTGTCAAGATGGTTACAAGCGATGGAGGCGTCCCCGTGATAGTGGTCATCGAGCCGTTCGCTCTGGGCTCGATCGAAGCCCGGTTCGGGGCGGAGACCGACTGCGGCCTCGAGGCTGCGCTCCGCCACTACGCGCGTCGGGTGCTCTCGAAGCGCCGTCCGCCCGAGGTGCCCCTCTTCATGCGCGAGGTCGCGGTTGACCGCGAGGCGGCGACCGAGTTCGAGGTCTCGGTGTCGGACGAGGTGCTGGCGGCGCTGAGCCGCGAGGCCGGCCGGCAGGAAGTGGAGTTCGACCGGATCGTCGCCCACGCCGTCTTCGTCTACCTCGACGACATCCAGGCCGACGATCGAGCCGGACTCGACGCCGCGGAAGAAGTCGGCGCATCCTCCCGTTACCCCGGTCATGCATCAGGTCGGCAACCCTCCAGCGCCCGGCGCCCGCTTGGCACGGTGGCTGGTGGCCGCCTTCTGCGGCGTGTTCGCAGTGCTGGCGGTCGCAGCCGCTTCGGCCGCCGCTGACTCACCGCTGGAAGGCATCTGGTCGTTCAACGGCGGCCGCATCGCGATCCAGTCGAACCGGGACGGCACCCTGACCGGCACCGTGGTGTCGCCGACCAAGTTCGCCGAATGCCAACACGAAGTCGGCGAACGGATGTGGACCGACATCACGCTCCAGCCCGACGGCTCCTACCGGGGTTTCCACCAGTGGTTCTACGACGGCTCCGGCTGCAAGCCGAACCCGACCCTGGGGGCCACCGCCTGGCGGGTCCTCGCCGCCGGCACCGGGCGGTATCTGCGGGTCTGCCTGAGCGAACCCGGGGAAGGGCAGCCACAGCCGACGATCGCCGCCGACGGCGAATTCTCCGATGCCACCTTCGGCTGTGTCGACTCCGCCCCGGTCTCACCGCTGCCCGTCGCCATCGCGAGCGATTTCCTGCCTGGTCCGGCGGTCTGCGTCGCCGCCGACAATCGGCTGCGGCTGCGGATCCGCAACCCGCGGGGCGACCCGCTGGCGCAGATCACGGTCGTGGTCAAAGGCGGCGGCATCCGCAAGACCCTTCGCCTGAAGCCGCGGCCGAAGAGCTTCGTCGCCGTCCTCGACCTCACCCCGATCGTCGCCCCGACCGTGCGGGCGACGGTGAGGCTGACGACGGTCCTCGGCGCGCACCTGCGCAAGCGCCACCTGTACCGGCGGTGCTAGATCGTTGGGTGATGGGCGAGGGACGCGGCGGGCTGGCGGCCGACGGGGCCGGGTGGAGGACGGCAAGGGACGCGGCCCTCTCGGCGGCGGCCCGGGCAGGCTGAGGCCGCCGCCGAGAGGGCCGGGTCTCGTGGGGATGTGCGGGAGACGCCGGGGAGGCGTCACGGGGACGGGGGGATCGTGACGGAGGCGTG
>DATEDJ010000165.1:0-8119 GCA_035281725.1 Solirubrobacterales bacterium | reverse complement strand
GCTCTACGGCGACTGGCCCGAAGACATCCACTCCGGCGACACCTACGGCCCGGTCAACTACGCCGCCTACGTGCCCTTCGAGGTGATCTGGCCCTACACCGGCGAATGGGACGACCTGCCCGCCGCCCACGGCGCCTCGATCACCTTCGACATCGCCACCTTCCTCCTCCTGATCGTCCTCGGCATCCGCATCCGCCCCGGACCATCGGGAAGGAGGCTGGGAGCGATCCTCGCCTTCGGCTGGGCAGCTTTCCCTTACACGGCTTACGTCCTCGAGTCCGACTCCAACGACGCCCTCATAGCCGCCCTCCTGGTGGCAACGATGGTGCTCTTAGCCAGGCCCTTCTGGCGGGGGGTCACCGCATCTCTCGCTGTCTGGGCGAAGTTCGCCCCGCTGCTCCTGGCCCCCATGCTCCTGACCTACGACCCGAACCCCCGCGAGCGTGCCGTGCCGGGAGATCACGGCGTCCGAGCACGTATACGTCGCGCGCAGGATGCCGTGATCTCCCGCCGCATGGGCTTGTTCGTCCTTGGATTCGGTGCGGTGACGGCCATCGCGATCGCCTGGCCCCTGATCAACCCCGGCCTCCACACCTTCTACGAACGGACCATCGCCGCCCAGGCCGGCCGCAGCTCCCCGTTCAGCATCTGGGGCCAGGCCGAATCCCTGGAGCCGCTGCGCGTCGCCATCCTCGCCGCGACCGGCGCCCTCGCGATCGCGCTCGCCTTCGTCCCACGCAAGAAGTCCCTGCTCCAGGTGGCGGCCTTCTCGGCGGCGCTGATGCTGGGCGTGCAGCTCACCCTGCACCACTGGTTCTACCTCTACATCGTCTGGTTCTTCCCGCTGCTGCTGATCGCGCTGGCGCTGCTCGAGCCGAGCGACGAGCCGGAGCCCACCGAGGTCCCCCGTCTCGTGCGGTCGGTCAGGCGCCGACGGGAGCCGCAACCATCACCGGAGCGATCGAGTCCGCCAGTCCCGACCGGTTGACGTCGACCACCGCGCCCATCACCCAGACGTCCTCGGTGGCGGTCTCGAAGCGGGTCGGCATCTGCGTGACCAGCGCCGCGAGCGCGTCCTCGATCCGCACCCCGAGGATGCTCTCCCGCGACCCGGTCATGCCGACGTCGGAGATGAACGCGGTGCCTTTCGGCAGCACCCGCGCGTCGGCGGTGGGGACGTGGGTGTGGGTGCCGAGCACGGCGGCGACGCGGCCGTCGAGGTGCCAGCCCATCGCCACCTTCTCGCTGGTCACCTCGGCGTGGAAGTCGACGATCGTCGCGTCGGCGTCGGTCCGCTCGAGGATCGCGTCGACCGCGTCGAAGGGCGAGCGCGCGACCTTCAGCCCGACGCCGCCGCTGAGGTTGATGACCGCGACCCGCATCCCGCCCGCCTCGACCACGGTGTGACCGCGGCCCGGGTTGGCGCTCGGGTAGTTGGCCGGGCGGATCACCCGCTCGGCGCGTTCGAGGAAGGGGTAGGCGTCGCGGTGGCGGTAGACGTGGTTGCCGGTGGTGATCACCGCGGCGCCGGTGTCGAAGATGTCGTTGGCGGTCCGCTCGGTGATCCCCATGCCGCCGGCCGAGTTCTCGCCGTTGACGACGACCAGGTCGGGCGCGTACTCCTCGCGCAGCGCGGGCATCGTCTCGCGCAGCCCGCGCCGGCCGGGCCCGCCGACCACGTCGCCGATGAAGAGCAGCCGCATGGCGGCGAGCCTAGTGCCAACTCCTTGCGGCCATCAGTCGTCGCGTCGGCCGATGTCCCGGCCGAGGTCGTAGACGAACTTCAAAACGGCGATCAAGACAAGGCAAACCGCGGCTACGGCGGCGACCACTTGCGCGTCCATGTTCCTCCCATCGAATTTGAATGGCCGTCGGTCACGGCCGGTCCGCCTCTCTTGTGGGGATCGGCTGTGGCGTGTCGCCGTCGAGCGCCCAAGCCCAATAGCTGACGAGCAGCTCCTCTCCGTCCTCGGGATCGAGGGAATGGATCGCGTGCTCAAGTGCCTGCCGACTAAAGGCCCACAGATAGTGGGGTCTGATCACGTAGAGCTTGCGCCGGTCGAAATCACTCGGGAACCGTTGGAGTGCCCCGAGCTGCTCGAACTCCGCCAGCTCGCTCGCCGCCTGGTTCTCACCGATGTCGAGCCGGCGAGCCAAATGCCGAGCCCAGATCGGCGGATCGTCGGCTGCGATCAGCGCGGCGACCTCCAAGCGGTACTTCTTGCTGAAAAGCCGACGTGACTCGTCTTGCAGCTTCCTGCGGATCCGTCCGATGTCGGCGTCATGCTTCATGGATTTTGAAGCAGGATATCTGAATTTTGATTCACATGTGCTGATTTTTGCGCCAGGCGGCTGACGGCAGCGAGGTGGTCGGCGTGCAAAATGGGCAGGTGGCGTGGCGGCCCGACACCGAGGAGCTCGTCCGCCGGGCGCTCGCCTATCCGTACGACCCGCCGCGGGGCTCCTTCGTCCAGATCGGCGACCGGACGCTGTCGGTGCCGTCGCAGGCGATCGACATTGAGGGGCGCCGGGCGCTGCTCGCCTACGGCGCCAACGCTTCGCCGGAAGCGCTCACCCGCAAGCTCGCCGCGCTCGAGCCGCGGCCGATCCCGGTCCTGCGCGTCTCGCTCGGCGGCTGGGACGTCGTCTACTCCGCCCACATCACCCGCTACGGCTCGGTGCCCGCCGCGGTCGTCCCCAGCCCCGGCACCGTGGCGAGCGTCCACCTCGTCTTCCCCGACGATGAGCAGCTCGCCGCCCTTGCCGCGACCGAGGGACAGAACTATCGGCTCGAGCAGCTGGTCGACTTCACCGCCGAGCTCGAGATCGGCGGTGAGGGCCCGGCCGAGATCGACGCCTTCGTCAGCGTCCACGGTCCCGTCATCCTCGACGGCTCGCCGGTCGCCCTGGCCGCGATCCCGGCCCGCGGCCGAGTCTTCCCCGAGCACACCACGCCGGAGATGATCGAGCGCGTCCGCCTTGCGCTCCATCCCGAGCTGAGCGTCCGCGAGTTCGTCCTCCACTACGTGGAACGGGGTGGCCTGCGGCCGCTCCCGTCGCTCGCCTAGCCGGCCCCCTCTAGACGCGGGCGAAGCGACGCAGGGCGAGGCGGGCGATCACCGCGTAGGCGACGATCAGGATCGCCAGGTGCAGCAGCGGCGTGCCGATCCCGCCGTTGCCGGCTTCGAGCGCCGCGGTGATCGCTTCCAGCGCCGGCTTGAAGGGGAAGAGCGACGTGATCACCTTGATCACGTCGTAGAGCCCGGCGCCGACCGTGCCCGCCGGGACGAGCGAGAGGAAGGCGACCGGCAGGGTGACCATGAAGGCGAGCAGGGAGACGGCGCGGACCTCGCGCGCCGCCGCGCCGAGCGCCGCCCCAGCGGCCGCCAGGGCCGCCGCGCCGACCAGGATCGCGACGAGCCAGAGGCCGAAGCGGCCCCATTCGAGCGGCACGAAGATCTGTAACCCGGCCAGCATCAGGACGGTGACGAGGAGGCCGACGACGACCCCGAGGAGGACCTTCTCGCCGAGCAGCGCCTCGTTCGAGATCAGTCCGCGGGTGAGCCGCGAGTAGGCGTTCTCCTCGCGCTCCAGCGCCAGCGACCCCGCCACCAGGAGGACGGTGACGAAGGCCAGGGTGAGGGTCGCGGCGATCGCGATGGCGAAGGTTTCGAGCGGCGGCGAGGAGCCCCCGACGGCGACCTTGTGGACCTCGATCGGCTGCGCCAGCCGTTCGATCAGCGGCCCGGCGATGTCGAGGTTCTCGCCCGCCTGGTTGGCGAATTCGGTCACCTGGGAGAGCGCCACCCGCAGGGGTCCTTTCGGCAGCGCCGGTTCGATCGCTTCGAGGATGTGGGCGCTCGCCTGGAGCCCGAGGATGTGGACCCGGCTGCCGAGCACCGGCAGCTCGCCGCCTTTGATCACCAGGTTCAGGTATCTGCTGCCTTCGACCGCGATCCGCTTGGCGATCGCCAGGTTCGCCTGCGCCAGCAGCGCGGTGATCTTGTCGTCGACCGCGCTCGCCTTCAGCGGGTCCGATTCGTTGACCAGCACTTCGACCTTCGGCGTGCCGGGGGAGAGGGTGGAGAGCGAGTTGATCTTGTTGATCAGGTCTTCGGGCAGGATCAGCGCCGCGAGCACGTCGCCCGATTCGACCTTCCGCTCGGCTTCGTCACGGGAGTGGACCTGGACGCACTCGACTTTTTCGCAGATGCGGTGCTGGACGTTGGCGGAGGGGAGCTTCTGGCCGCTGAGGCTGATGCGGGCGTTTTGCGGCACTTCGTTGAGGAAGGCGACGCGCGGCTTTTCCGGGCCGCGCGAGACCGCCAGCCCGACCAGGATCGCGATCAGCACCGGGTAGACGACCAAGAGCACCGCCTGCAGCGGCGAGCGGCGGAGGATCTGCAGGTCCTTGAGCAGCAGCCAGCGCATCGCTCAGTGCCCCCGGTGGTGAAGGTAGGCGACGAAGGCGGTCTCGAAATCGCGGTCGGCGACCGCGACGGCGCCGTCGGACTCGCGGCGGACCGTCTCCCGCAGCTCGTCGGGGGAGCCGTCGAAGAGCGCCTCGCCGTCGGCCAGCACCAGGAGCCGGCCGCCGTAGCGCTCCGCCTCCTGGATGTCGTGGGTGGAGAAGATCACCGTCGTCCCCCGCCCGGCGAGCCCGCCGACGAACTCCCAGAGTTTCGCCCGCTGCCGCGGGTCGAGCCCGACGCTCGGCTCGTCGAGCAGCAGCACGTTGGGCCGGGCGAGGAGCCCGATCGCGATGTTGATCCGCTGCTGGTTGCCACCGGAGAGCCGAGCGACGATCTCGGCCCTGCGCTCGCCCAGCCCGGTCAGCTCAAGCATCTCCTCGACCGACCCCCGCGGATCCGGATGCTTCTCCAGCCGCGCGAAGAGCAACAAATTCTCCTCCACGGTCAACCGCCGGTAGAGCGCCGCCTGCTGCGGCACCCACCCGACCTCCCCCGAGCCGAGCATGAGCTCCCCGCTGTCAGGCTCAAGGATCCCAGCCAATATGGAGAGCAGCGTCGTCTTCCCCGCCCCATTCGGCCCGATGACGGCAACGAGCTCCCCCGGCGAGGCCTCGAAGCTAACCCCTCGAAGTGCTTCGCGGTCCCCGAACCGCTTGACCAGCTCCCGTGCCTGCACGGGAGCCAAACTAGCGCCCCGTGAGGAAGGTCCGGGGTGTCCCCGACCGGACACTCAGCGCGACCGAAGGGAGTCGCGTCCGGGCGGGGATACCCCGGACCTTCCCTAAACTGACCCCCGATGCCTTTCCCCGCCACCCGCATGCGCCGCCTGCGGAGCACGCCCACCTTCCGCGGCCTGGTCCGCGAGACCGAGCTGTCCCCGGCCCACCTGGTCATGCCCGCCTTCGTCATCGCCGGCGAGGACATCCGCGAGGAGATCCCTTCGATGCCCGGGGTCGAGCGTTACTCGATCAGCAACCTGGTCGAGCACGCGGGCGAGGTCGCCGCGGCCGGGATCGGGACGATGATCATCTTCGGCATCCCCGCCGCCAAGGACGAGTACGGCACTGGTGCCTACGACGACGAGGGGATCGTGCAGATGGCGGTGCGGGCGCTGAAGGAGGCTCACCCCGACCTCACCGTGATCACCGACGTCTGCCTCTGCGAGTACACCTCGCACGGCCACTGCGGCATCCCCGACGCCGACGGCAAGATCCAGAACGACCTCAGCGTCGAGCTGCTCGCGAAAACCGCGATCTCGCACGCCGAGGCGGGCGCTGACGCGGTCGCGCCGAGCGACATGATGGACGGCCGGGTCGGGGCGATCCGCTTCCAGCTCGACGAGGAGGGGCACCCCGACGTGCCGATCATCGCCTACAGCGCCAAGTACGCCTCCGCCTTCTACGGGCCGTTCCGCGACGCCGCCGAGTCGACCCCCGGCTTTGGCGACCGGCACGGGTACCAGATGGATCCGTCCAACGCCGCCGAAGCCGTGCGCGAGGCCGAACTCGACCTCGAGGAGGGCGCCGACATGCTGATGGTCAAGCCCGCCACCCCTTACCTGGACATCATCCGCCGGGTCAAGGAGGCGACCGGGGCTCCCGTCGCCGCCTACCATGTCTCCGGCGAGTACTCGGCGCTGAAGGCTGCCGCCCTGAACGGTTGGCTGGACGAGCGCCAGGCCGTCCTCGAGACGCTGACCGGGATCCGCCGCGCCGGCGGCGACGCGATCATCACCTACTACGCGAAGGAGGCCGCAGGTTGGCTTCAGTAAAGACGTCAGCGAAAACGCCTCAATCGAAGGCGCGCTCGCGCAAGGACGGGGCCGCGATCCCGCTCGACGAGACCGACAAGCGGCTGATGAACCTGCTGCAGTCGAACTTCCCGCTCGACCCGGAACCCTTCGCGCTGGTCGCCGGCGAGGCCGACCTGGAGCTGGACGACGTGCTCGGCCGCACCCGGCGGCTGCTCGACAACCGGATCATCCGCGAGATCACGCCGATCTTCGACACCAGGGCGCTCGGCTACGAGTCGATGCTGGTCGCCGCCAAAGTCGACTCCGAGCACCCGCAGCGGGCGGCGAAGCTGGTCAACGCCCACCCCGGCGTCTCGCACAACTACCTGCGCACGCACGACTTCAACCTCTGGTTCACGATCGCCACGCCGCCCGACTCGAAGCTCGGGCTGAAAGGGACGATCGAGGCGCTGATGGCGGAGACCGGGGCGGTCTCGATGCGCGAACTGCCGACCCTCACCCTGTTCAAGATCAACATGAACCTGGAGATGGAGGGCGGCACCGAGGCGCTCGCCGCGCAGGTCGAGGCCGCGCCGCCACGCGAGCTCGAAGCGCAGCCCTACGACGATCACGACATCGCGATCATCAAGGCCCTGCAGGGGCCGATGGCGGCGACCGAGCGCCCCTACGACGAGGCGGCCCAGGAGCTCGGGCTCTCGACCGAGGAGTTCCTCGGCCAGCTCGGCAACATGGTCGACCGCAAGATCCTCCGCCGCGTCGCGGCGATCCTCTACCACCGCCGGGCCGGCTTCTCGGCCAACGGGATGGGCGTCTGGAAGGTGCCCGAGGACCAGATCCTCGAGATCGGCGGCCGCATGGCGGCGACCCGCGGGATCAGCCACTGCTACCAGCGGCCGACCTACGAGGACTGGCCCTACAGCGTCTTCACGATGGCCCACGGCCGCTCGAAGGAGGAGTGCGACGCGGTGCTCGACTCGATCGCCGAGAAGTGCGAGATGGGCCCCGACGACCGCGCCACCCTGTACTCGTCGACCGAGTACAAGAAGATCCGCCTCCATTACTTCACGCCGGATTACGCCGAGTGGGAGGCGGCGCACTCCTGAGCGTCTACGACCGCGCCCGGTCGGTGCTGCCGGGCGGGGTGAATTCCCCGGTCCGGGCGATGCGCCAGATCGGCCGCGAGCCGCTCTTCATCGAGCGCGGCGAAGGCGCCGAGCTGGTCGACGTCGACGGCAACCGCTACATCGACTGGGTCTGCTCGTGGGGGCCGCTCATCCTCGGCCACGCCGACCCGGCGGTGGTCTCGGCGGTGATCGAGGCCTCCAAGCGCGGGACGAGCTACGGCGCCGCGACGGCGATCGAGGTCCAGCTGGCCGAGCAGGTGGTCGACCGCTTCCCCTCCGTCGAGATGGTGCGGATGACCAGCTCCGGGACCGAGGCGGCGATGAGCGCCGTGCGCCTGGCGCGGGCGATCACCGGCCGTGAGGTGGTGGTCAAGTTCGCGGGCGCCTACCACGGGCACTCCGACGGCCTCCTGGCCGAGGGCGGCTCGGGGATGGCGACGCTGTCCGTACCGGGCAGCCCGGGGGTGCCGCCGGCGATGGCGGCGCTGACCGTGGTGGTGCCGTGGAACGACCGCGCCGCGGTCGAGGCGGCGCTCGCCGAGCACGAGGTGGCGGCGCTATTGGTCGAGCCGGTCGCGGCCAACATGGGCGTCGTCCCGGCCGCGGACGGCTTCCTCGAGTTCCTCCGCGACGCAACTAGTGCGGTGGGGGCGCAGCTGATCTTCGACGAGGTGATCACCGGCTTCCGGGTGGCTCGCGGCGGCGCGCAGGAGCTGTTCGGGATCGAACCGGACCTGACCGTGCTCGGCAAGATCATCGGCGGCGGCCTG
>DATEDJ010000164.1:0-3753 GCA_035281725.1 Solirubrobacterales bacterium | reverse complement strand
TGATTTCTGCGAACTCACTGGCCTGGGGCGGGGAAGGGACGGGCAAAGGAACGCGGCCATCTAGCGGCGGCCCGGGCAGGCTGAGGCCGCCGCTAGATGGCCGGGTCCGTGGGGAGAGGCGGGGGTGCGGGACGCCTCCGGGGGCCGGGGTGCGGAAGTCCGGCGGGATCCGTGGGGGAGACGCCGGGAACGTCACCGCGATTTGAGGAAGCAGTCGCGATCGTCACGCTTTCGTTCGCATCGGCCGCCGTCACAAACACGTGACGGCACTTTTGGGCCCCTATAGGGGCCCAAATCCACCCCGCGCGTTCTGAAGGACCGAAAACCGCGGCCAAGACGCACGTCTCCGTGACGTTCCCGGCATCTCCCTCACGCGCCTCTCCCGTCTCCCTCACGGGATCCCGGCGTCTCCCCGCAGGGATCCCGTTCCTCCTTAAAGACGCCACGAAGCCCGTCACGATCCCTCCACAGACCTCCCGTCCCGGGCGGTCCTCCCCACGAGCCTCCCGACCTGGGCGTTTCGGAGGCGGCCACAGCCTGCCCCGGTCGCCTCCGAAACGCCCAGGCCACCCGTCCCCAACCGCAGGCACCCCGAACCCCACCGTCCCCCACCCGACGAGTTCGCAGAAATCGTCGGATAGCGAAGATTTCTGCGAACTCGTCGGGTGGGGGCCTCACCCTCGCCCGCGCACCGCCGTGATCGCCAGGCTGACCGCCAGCTTGGCGCCGATCCCGAGGTACACGGCGAGGTTCAACAGCGGATTCGCCGCCGGGGCGTCGAAGCGGCGGTAGAAGCGGCCCATGCCGCGGTGGAAGGCGATCTCCTGGCGCGGGGCGCGGCGGCGGGCGCTCGATCCGCCCTTCACGTGCAGCGCCACCGCGGCGGGTTCGTAGAACACCTTCCAGCCCGCGTCCCAGAATCGGTGGCACCAGTCGAGGTCCTCCATGTAGAGCCAGTAGCCCTCGTCGAGGAGGCCGACCTGGGCGAAGGCCTCGGCGCGGCAGAGCATGAAGGCGCCGTTCACCGCGTCGACCTCGCCCGCCTCGTCCTCGCCCAGGTGGGTGGCCCGGTACTGGCCGAGCGCCGCGCTCGCGTCCTCGCCGCGCCCGATCCCGGTGAAGTGGGCGAGCGCCGCGAGCGGGGTGGGGAAGGAGCGCTTGGCGGCGTGGTCGAGCTCGCCGTCCTCCCGCACCAGCTTTGCCCCGACCATCCCGATCGCCTGGTCGGCGGCGAGTCGGGCGAGCGCGGTGTCGAGGGTGCCGTCGTAGACCTCGGTGTCGGGGTTCAGGAGGAGGACGGCCCCGGCCCCGCTCGTCCGCAGGACCAGGTTGTTGGCGGCGGAGAAGCCGATGTTGCGGCGCCGCTCCAGATGGAACTCGGGGAACTCCCGCTCGACCATGTCCGGCGTCCCGTCGGCGCTGCCGCTGTCGACCACCGTCACCCGCATCGTCGCCGTCCGCGGCGGACGCGCCCGCAGGCTCGCCAGGCAGCGCCGCAGCAGCGCTTCGGCCCCATGGCTGACGATCACGACCTCGAGCTCCACGCCGCCACTGTAGTCCGGCTAAGGTTGCCGAGCTTGAGCCCGGGCGACCACAAGCTGAGGAGGGCGGTGAGCCGCGCGTCGCACGCCCTGCGTGCGCCCCGTCCCGCCGAACCGCCGGCCGCGCCGGAGCCGGCCGCCGCTGCTCCGGCCGACCCCGTCGATGCCGCGATCGAGGTCCTCCGGGCGACGCCGTTCGCCGAGATCCAGGCGCGTGGCTGGCACTTCCAGAAACGCGACTTCTACAGCCCGCTCAACGACCTCGAATTTCTCGAGGCGAACCGCGACCTCTGGCACGACCGGCCGATGCCGGCCGGGGTCGACTGGGACCTCGAGGGGCAGCTGGAGTCGCTGCGGCGGCTGGCGGGATACGTCGACGAGCTGGCTGACGTGCCGCAGGAGATGCCGGCGGGCGCGCCGGCCTTCCACTGGCTGAACAATTTCTGGTCGGGCATCGACGCCCTCGTCCATTACGGGCTGATCCGCGAGACGAAACCGCGCCGCGTGGTCGAGATCGGCTGTGGCTGGTCGAGCCTCCTGCTCTCCCGGGCGCTGGCCGAGAACGAACGCGAAGGCGCCCCCCAGGCCATCGTCGACCAGATCGAGCCCTACCCGCGCACGGAGGTCTTGCGCGCCCTGCCGGACCACTGGGACCTGCACGAGACGATCCTCCAGCGCGCCCCGCTCTCGCTCTTCGAGCAACTCGAGGAGGGCGATGTCTGCTTTTACGACGGCTCCCACGTGGCGAAACCGGGCAGCGACGTGGTCTGGTTCTTCGCCGAGGTGCTGCCGCGGCTGAAGCCCGGCGTCCTGATCCACGTCCACGACATCTTCTGGCCGATCGAATACCCGGAGGAATGGATCGTCGAGCGCGGCCAGACCTGGAACGAGCAGTACGTCCTGCAGGGGTTCCTGATGTACAACCGCGAGTTCACGCCGCTTCTGAACGCGGTGGCACTGCGGGCCGAATACACCGACGAGGTCGAAAAGCTGATGGAGAAGGTGCCGGCGCCGGTCGGCGGCGGCAGCTTCTGGATGCGCCGGGTCGCGCCCTAGGCGCGCGCCGCCGTCAGTCGGCGCCCGGGGTGGGCAGGTCCTCGTAGCGGTGGACGACGAGGTCGTCGATCCGCCCGATCCGCACCCCGGCGGCGATCAATCGGCGGAGCAGCGACCAGTCGTTCGGTTCGCCGTAGAGCATCGCGGTCGGCTCGTATTGGAAGAAGCGCAGGCCGGCGTGGTAGATCGCCAACTGCAGGGTGAAGTGGCCGTAGGAGGGGGGGAAGTCGTTCTCCCAGTCGAGCTCGCCGCCGTCGTCGAAGCGGATCCGGAGGCGCCCGTAGGGCATCTCCAGCCGCTGCTCCTGCGCCGCCGCGACCAGTCGCTCGGCGTGGGTCAGGGTGACCTCGTCGTCGTCGCAGACGATCGAGATCCAGCGCCCCTTGGCCACCGCGACGCCATCGTTCATCGGCGGCGTCCCGCGCATCATCCAGGCCCGCTGCGGATCGTCCGGGTAGGGACCGTTGACGGCGCGGTTGATGTAGCGCACGCGCGGGTCGCCGCAGTCGCGCACGACCGCCTCGATCTCGTCCACCGCCCGGTCGCCGGAGACGATCACCTCAAGGTTCTGGTAGTTCTGGCCGAGCAGTGCGGGCAGGCAGCGATCGCCCAGCAGCTGGTGGCGGTTGTAGGTGGGGATGACGACGCTGACCAGCGGTTCGGCCTCGGTGAAGGCGAGCTCGTACTCCTCGCTCCGCCGCAGCTCGTAGAGGCGCAGCCGCTGCTCGTCGGCGCGCTCGTAGATCGCCTGCAGCATCTGACGGTCGACGGCGACCCGCGCGGCCTCGACCGCGGCCTCCGCCGCGACCTCGTCGATCCGCGCCAGGATCCGCTCTTCGCGCTTCGGCAGCTCGTGCAGTTCCTGCTCGATCCAGTTGAGCCGCGCGTGCAGGTCGAGCACCGAGTCCTGCACCCGGGAGATGTGATCGGCGAGGCCGTTCACGTAGGGCGAGACGAGTTTGTCGACCGAGTTGCGGGCGCGCTTGCCCCCGGGTGCCATTGCGGTGATCCTAGCCGCGGTCGTCGGGGGTGCGAACGGCGCGGGCGCGGCGTTCAGTCCAGGTCGGTCGGGCCCTCGGTTGGGAGGTGGATCCAGCCGAGGGTGCCGTCGACGAGGTAGCCACGGGCGAGGGCGACTTCCGGGCGGGCGGTGACG
>DATEDJ010000163.1:0-16186 GCA_035281725.1 Solirubrobacterales bacterium | reverse complement strand
CGCTCGTCCTCGCCGACGTCGATCGGCAAAGTCGCGGTGACGGTCGGGAACACGATCGCGTCGTCTAGGGGAACGAGTCTGTAGGTCATGACTAAGTTCACTTTCTGTAGTTAGTCCTCTAGGAGGATAGCGCTACACCTTCCGGACCTCAAGTCGCCCTTGAGTTCGCAGAAATCACCGCATAGCGAGGAGAACTGCGAACTCATCTGGCCGACGGCGGGTAGGGTGAGACGAGATGGAGGAGAAGCGCGCAAAAGAGCTCGTAGCGGCCGAGCGGGAGCGGGTCGAAGCGGCCCTGGCCTCGCTGCGCGGCGCAGGCCGCGCGGAATCCAATGAGGACGCCCCGGCGGGCGACTTCAACAACGAGAACCTCTACGAAGACGAGCTGGCCGCCGGGCAGGAAGGCGACCTGCGCCGCCGCCTGGAGGCGGTCGAGCGGGCCGAAGAGCGCCTTGCCGCCGGGACTTACGGCCTCTCGGTGAGATCCGGCATGCCGATCCCGGACGGCCGCCTCGAGGCCGAACCGCTCGCCGAGCTCACCGTCGACGAGGAGCCCGGCGGCAGCAAACGCTGGTAGCGGCGGGCGCGCGCCGGTAGGTTCCGGCACATGCCTACCGAACCCACCCCCACCGAGGAGGCGATGCTCTACGGAGGTCGCTTCCTGACCGAAGACGCGCCCGACGGGCCGTTCCCCCAGACCGGCATGTCGGCGCTCGACGCGCAGCGGCTGGTCGAAGAGGAATTGCAGTTGGAGGGCGACCCCAACCGCAACCTCGCCACCTTCGTCACCACCTGGATGGAGCCGGAGGCGCAGCAGCTGATCGCCGAGAACAACTACCGCAACTTCATCGACCACGCCGAGTACCCGATCTCGGCCGTGATCGAGCAGCGCTGCATCCGCATGCTCGCCGACCTCTACCACGCCCCCGGCGAGACGACCGGCGCCCGCTGCCAGGGCTCCTCGGAGGCGATCATGCTCGGCGCCCTCTCGCTGAAGTGGAAATGGAAGGAACGGCGCGAAGCGGCCGGGAAGTCGATCGACAAGCCGAACCTCGTCTTCGGCGGCGACGTCCACGTGGTCTGGGAAAAGTTCTGCAAATACTTCGACGTCGAACAGCGGGTGGTGCCGCTGCAGGAGGGCAAGTACACGATCGGCCCGGAGGACGTCGAGCCCCACATCGACGAGAACACGATCGGCGTCGCCGCCGTCCTCGGCACCACCTTTACCGGGCATGCCGACGACATCACCGGCATCAACGACCTCCTGGTGAAGCTGAAGCAGGAGAAGGGCCACGACGTGCCGATCCACGTCGACGGGGCCAGCGGCGGCTTCGTCTGGCCGTTCCTCTATCCGCACTCGGAGTGGGACTTCCGGCTCGAGCAGGTGCGCTCGATCAACGTCTCCGGGCACAAGTTCGGGCTCGTCTACCCGGGCATCGGCTGGCTCGTCTTCCGCGAAAAATCGGACCTCGCCGAGCACCTGGTCTTCTACGAGAACTACCTCGGGGAGACCGACGCGACCTTCACGCTCAACTTCTCAACCGGCGCCTCGATGGTGCTTGCCCAGTACTACAACTTCGTCCGCTTTGGACGCGACGGCTACGGCTACGTGATGGAAGCGATGCAGGCCAACGCGAAGTCGCTGGTCGAGAAGCTCGACCGCTGCGGCCACTTCGAACTGATCGGCGAGGGTGACGAGCAGCTGCCGCTGGTCGCCTTCAAGCTGAAGGACGGCAAGGGGTACGACGAGTTCGACGTCTCCTGGCAGGTGGCGGCGGAGCGCGGCTGGATGCTCCCCGCCTACACGATGCCGCCGAACGCGCAGGAGGTGAAAGTCCTGCGGGCGCTGGTCAAGCACACGCTGAGCCGCGCCCAGATCGACCGCCTCGCCACCGACATCGAACACGCCTGCGACACGCTGGAGAAAAAGGGCCGCGCGCACAAGAGCGAGCGACACAAGATCAAACGCAGCCCGAACGTCTAGGCGGAGAAGGACGGGAAGGGACGAGTAAGGGACGCGGCCATCTCGGAGGCGACCCGGGCTGGCTGAGGCCGCCGCCGAGATGGCCGGGTCACGGGGGACGGCGAGAATGCGGGGCCCCGGGCGGATCCCGGCGGGAGCCGTGAGGGAGACGCCGGGAACGTCACGTCCGCCCAGGAGAGGCGTCACGTCTGTCACAGGTCCCCTCAGTGCGTTCGCAGTAATCCCCGCATAGCGGGGATTACTGCGAACGCACCCGGGTCGGCGTCGTCGACCTGTGACGTCTCCCCCCGGAAGCGCACCGACCTTGCGCACTTCCCGCCTGAACCCTCCCGTCACCTACCCCCGGCGTGGCCGAACCGGGCCGGCCCGTCGCGCCGGCCACCAGGCCCGGTCGCCGAGGCGGAAGGTGATCGCCGGGATCAGCAGCGCCCGGACGACGAAGGTGTCGAGGAGGACGCCGACCGCGACCGTGGCGCCGATCTGGATCAGCTCCTCGAGCGGCAGGAGGGTCAGCGTGGCGAAGGTGCCGGCGAGGATCAGCCCCGCCCCGGTGACGACGCCGCCGGTGGCGATCAGCGCGCGCAGCGTGCCGGCCTTGGTGCCGTGACGGGCTGCCTCCTCGCGCACCCGGGTCATCAAGAAGATGTTGTAGTCGACCCCCAGCGCGACCAGGAAGAGGAAGGCGAGCAGGGTCAGGTCGAAGGTGATCCCTTGGCCGCCGATCTGGGAGAAGAGGAAGGTCGAGAGGCCGAGCGTGCCGGCGAAGGAGAGGACGACGGTGGCGATCAGGTAGAGCGGCGCGGCGATTGCCCGCAGCACCGCCGCCAGGATCAGCCCGACGACGATCAGGACCAGCGGCACGATCAGGCGGGTGTCGCGGCCGTTGGTCTGCTCGACGTCCCAGTTCTCGGCCGGGAGGCCGCCGAGCAGGGCGGCGGGCGAGATCGCGTGCAGGCGTTCGCGGATCCGTTCCACCTCTTCCGCCGCTTCGCCCGAGTACGGGTTGCCGGCGAGGACGAGGAGGACCGCCGCCGATTCGAAGCCGCTGCCCGCCGGGACCGGGATCGCCAGCCGTACCGAAGTGAGGTTCTTCATCCCAGCAGTTACCTTCGCCGCTTCCCCGGGCGGCACCACCGCGGTGAGCGGCGAGGCAAGGCCGGGCGGGAAGTGTTCGTTCAGCACCGCGGTGCCTTCGCTCGAGTTGGTCGGCTTGGTCTCGCCCTGGCCGAAGCCGATCGTGCCGTGGTGAAGGAAGTTGCCGAGTGCGAGGACGACGAGGCCGGCGGTGACGAGCAGGCAGATCGTCCGCGAGCGGCGCTCGACCAGGCTCGCGACCCGGTCCCATACGCCGGGCCCCTGCCGGCGCGGCGCCCCGGCGGCGGGCCAGAAGGCGCGCTCGCCGAGCACCGCGAGCAGGGCTGGGAGGAGGGTGAAGGCCGAGCCGACCATCACCGCGATCCCGATCGCCAGGATCGGCCCGAGCCAATGGGTCGACTGGAGGTCGGCGACCAGCAGGACCAGCATCGCCGCGATCACGGTGGCGCCGGAGGCGCCGATCGCGGGGATCGTCTCGCGCAGGGCGAGCGGCAGCGCCGCGGCGGCGGGGTGCCCCCGCTGGATCTCTTCGCGGTAGCGGTGGACGAGCAGCAGCGAGTAGTCGGTGCCGGCGCCGAACACCAGCACCAGGAGTAAGAACGTCCCCTCGGTGTTGACCACGATCCAGCCGCTCTTGATCAGGAGGTAGGCGATCCCGATCGCGACCATGTAGGCGGCGCCGACCGCGATCAGCGGCAGGAGCGCGAGCAGCGGCGCTCGGTAGACAAGCAGCAGCAGGACGAGGACCAGGCCGAGGGTGGCGAAGAGCAGCGTCTCGCCCGCTTCGTTCGCCACCTGGTCGAGGTCGGCGGCGATCCCGGCCGGGCCGGTGACGTAGGCGGAGACGCCGGGGATCGCGTGGGCGGCCAGGTAGGCGCGGATTTCGCCGACGCCGCGGCGGATCGCCCCGTGGTCGTCGGCGTTCAGCGCCAGCACCACCAGCGCCGCTTCGCCGTCGTCGGAGATCGGGCCGATCCCGCGGTCGAGCCGGGCGACGTCACCGAGTGGTTTGCGCGCGGCGGCGGAGAAGGGGTCGATGATCGGCGTCGCCCCGGTGATCTGCAGCCGGTTCAGCCCCCGGCCGATCTTGCCGATCGCGTTCAGGTCATCGTCGGTGAGCCCGCCCGGGCGATCGAAGACCACGACGGCCGGGACCTCTTCGCGCCCGCCGCCGCCGGTGTTGGGGGAAGACGTCGAGGAGCCGTCGAGAACTTCCAGCGCGTGGATCGATTCGGCGCCCTTGGGCAGGAAGCTCGACTGGCCGGCGGCGGCGACCGAGCCGATGTGGGAGCGGCCGACGTAGCCGCCGATCCCGAGCGCGACCCAGACCGCGATCGTCACCCAGCGGCCGCGCGGCCCGGTCACCGCGGCCACGAGCGCGGCGATCACGGTCGCTGGCGGTCGGTGTCCTGCACGCGGGGAACCCTAGTGCGCGTCAGGGCGCCAGAGCGCCGGGTACCTTCATCCCATGCCCGCCTGGATCGCCAAACGCGCCGCACCCTGGATCTGGAAGAAAATCCCCTGGAAGACGGTGTGGGCGATCACCCTCTGGCTCGCCGAGAAGGGCCGCGAGCGGGTCCGGGACAACCTCACCCAGAGCGAGCAGACCGAGTTCTGGGGTCTGCTGAAAAAGTCCCGTGGGAAACCGTCGAACCTGACCCGGCGCGACCAGGTGCGGATCAAGGACATCGTCGGCAAGGCGATCCGCGGCTAGCGCGGACTGGGGGAGCGGAACTGCAGTATCTGCACCTTGGCGTGGATCGTCGGTTCGGTGAGACCCTCGTCGTGACGCTGCTCGACCCGCTCTGTGATGTCGAAGAGTTCCTTCGTCGATCGGTTCAGCAGGGCAGCGATTTCCTCCCAGCCCTCCTCGTCGACGGTCATCGGCGAGCGGGTGAGGTGGATGTCGTAGGCGTCGCCGAAGAACGTGCCGGCGGTCATCGCGTCGGTGATGTCTTTGGACATCGCCCGCACGATCGACCAGAGCACGGCAAGGCGCTCGTTGTCGTTCAGCACCTCCCAGGCGTCGTCGTCGAAGTAGGCCCGCTGGGTCGACCGATAGAAACGTTCGAGGACCCGTCCGCCGGCCCGGCGCTCGACCCGATCCAGCTCGATGCAGCCGAGGTCGCGTAGCTGTTTGACGTGGTAGGTGACGTTATTCAGCGGCTCGTCGATCGCCTCGGCCAGTTGGCGCGGTGAGGCGGGTCCCTCGACCAGCGCGCCCATCACGGAGACCCGGGTCGGGTGGGCGAGCGCCGCGGCCAGATGTGGGCTGACGAAGTCGACTTTGCGTAGCGGCCCCTCCGTCGGTTGCGCGTCGTTCGGTCTCGGCCTAGGCGGGCTCGCGGCCGGCCTCGGTGCGACGTGATCAGTTTTGGTGGCGGTTGCCTCCACAATCCTCCAAAAAATCTGAGTTAGCGACCCGTCCGCATTAAACCGGATTCCAGCGCCAAAAGCGCAGACTCCGTCGATAAACATACGGTGACGTGAACTGAACGATCAAAGATAATCAAACTTTGCGCTCGGCCCCCCTCGAAATAAGCAGCAGGGAGAGGAGGTGAGCGTGAGATGAAGATTGGTGGAACCGCATCGATTATCCCCGCCGCGAGCGTCGCCAAGAACGGCTGATCGGGTCGGGCAGGGCGGCCCGTCGCGTCCGGATCGCGGCGTGGCCGCCCAATTACCGTGGGCGTTCCTATTGGTGGAATCGGCTTACTCAAACGAGCGATTCTTCGTTACACGGACGTCCAACTGCGCAAAACTGCCCGATCAATGGACCACAACCGACCTAATCGCATCGATCAGCGCCTGGTTAGGGCGCTAGGGCACCCTCTACGGGTAAAGATCCTCGAAGTCGTCCAACTTCGCAACGCCAGCCCCAGCGAGTTGACCGAGTTGCTCTCGGCGCCGCTCGGCAACGTCGCCTACCACGTGCGCGTGTTGGAGAAATGCGGTTGCATCGAGCAGGTGGCGACGGCGCGGCGACGTGGCGCCGTGGAGCACTATTTCCGCGCTCGGCCGCGCTCCTACATCGGCCACCAGGACTGGCGCAAGGTGCCGAAAAGCCTCCGTGACGCGGTCACCGGGTCGGCGCTCGGCACCTTCTTCGACCGCGCCGCCGACGCGCTCGAAGCGGGCACGATGGACGCCCATGACGACACCACGCTGAACTGGATGCCGATGGCGGTCGACGAGGCCGGATGGGTCGAAGTGGCCGCCGTCTTCGAGGCCGCCGCCAACCGGCTGGAGGCGATCCACGCGCTCTGCCGCCGACGGATGGAGCAGAGCGGCGAAGAGGCGACACCGCTGGTGGTCGGGATGGCCGCCTTCGAGCCCGCTCCCGACGATTGGTCCCCGGGCTCGGCGGTGGAGGTCGGCGGGGCGGCGACGAACGGTGTCCGGCCTGGCGGCGAGGGGGTCGCCGGGGAGGAAGGCGCCGCCGGCGCTTAGGATCCGGCTTCCATGCCGGAGCCCGTCAACGTCTCGGTCGAAGTAGGCCGCCCCCGCCAAGAGGTCTTCGAATACGTCGACGTGCTCGCCAACCACGAGCACTGGATGAGCCACCTGTTCAAGGACTGGCGCTTCCAGGGGCCCCGGCGCGGGGTGGGGGCGATCGCCAGGGCGCGGGTCGATGCGCCCGGCTCGCGTGAGCAGGCCAGGTTCGAGGTGGTCGAGTCGGTCGCGCCCGAGCGGATCGTCGAGAAAGGCGAGACCGCCCACGGGAAACGTGAGACCCGCGGCACCTACCGCTTCATCGAGCTCGAGGGCGGGCGGACGTTGATCGAGTTCGAGCTCGAATGGCTGAAGACGCCGCGCAGCGAACGGGTCGCGCCCTTCCTCAATCGCGCCTTCATCGCCCGCGCCAACGGCAAAGGGATGAAGAAGCTGGCGGCGCTGCTCGAAGAAGGCTGACGTGGCGGACGGCGCGGGCGCGACCCCCAGGGAGGGCGGCGCCGAGGAGCGCGCCGACCTCGCCGAGCTGCGGGCGCGCCGGGAGCTGACCGAGGACGCGGCGCGGCCCGAGGCGGTGGCGCGGCGCCACGCGGCGGGCGGGCGGACGGCGCGCGAGAACCTCGCTGACCTGGTCGACGCGGGGAGCTTCGTCGAGTACGGGCGCTTCGCGATCGCCGCCCAGCGGGGGCGGCGCGAGCTCGACGACCTGATCGCGCGGACCCCCGCCGACGGCTTCATCGGCGGCACCGCGACCGTGAATGGGGAGCTGTTCGGCGCGGGCGCCGCCTGCGCGGTGCTCTCGTACGACTACACGGTGCTGGCCGGGACCCAGGGGGCGCTCGGGCACCTGAAGAAGGACCGGCTGTTCGAGCTGATCGAGCGGATGCGGCTGCCGACGGTGCTCTTCGCCGAGGGCGGGGGCGGCCGGCCGGGGGACACCGACTACCCGGTGGTCTCGGCGCTCGACACCCGCGCCTTCGCGCTCTGGGCGCGGCTCTCGGGGCTGGTGCCGCGGATCGCGATCGTCGCCGGGCGCTGCTTCGCCGGCAACGCGGTGCTGGCCGGCTGCGCGGACCTGATCGTCGCCACCGAGGGCTCCTCGCTGGGGATGGGCGGGCCGGCGATGATCGAGGGCGGCGGGCTCGGCAAAGTCGACCCGGACGAGGTCGGGCCGCTGGAGACGCAGGCGCGCAACGGGGTGGTCGACGCGATCGCCGCCGACGAGGCCGAGGCGACCGCGGCGGCGAAGCGGCTGCTCGGCTACTTCCAGGGGGCAACCCCGCCGGGAGAGGAACCGGACCAGGCGGCGCTGCGGGAGATGGTCCCGGAGCGGGCGCGGCGCGCCTTCGCCGTCGGGCCGCTGATCGAGACGCTTGCCGACGTGGGCTCGGTCACCTTCCTGCGCGAGCGCTTCGCGCCGGAGCTGGTCACCGCGCTGGCGCGGATCGAGGGCCGGCCGCTGGGCTTCATCGCCAACGACTCGCGCCACATGGCGGGCGCGCTGACCAGCGACGCCTCCGACAAGGCGGCCCGGTTCCTGTCGCTCTGCGACGCCTTCGGGCTGCCGGTGGTCTCGCTGCTCGACACGCCCGGGTTCATGGTTGGCCCGGAGGCTGAGGCGACCGGGCTGGTGCGGCATGCCTCGCGGCTCTTGGTCGGCGGTGCGGCGCTGAGGGTGCCCCTGATCGCGGTGGTCCTGAGGCGCGGATACGGGCTGGGCGCGCAGGCGATGGCCGGCGGCAGCCTGCACGAGCCGCTGCTGACGGTGGCCTGGCCGGGCGCGCACCTCGGGCCGATGGGGCTGGAAGGGGCGGTGCGGCTGGCGCTGCGGAAGGAGCTCGAGGCGATCGTCGACGAGGACGAGCGCGAGGCAAGGGTGCGGGAGCTGACCGCGGCGGCGGAAGAGAACGCGAAAGCGCTGAACGCGGCGGCGGTGTTCGAGGTCGATGACGTGATCGATCCGGCGGAGACGAGAAGCAGGATCGCGAGGACCCTCGCCGCCGCCTCGTCCGCGCCCCCGCCGGAACGTCCCAGGCCGGTGGACACCTGGTGAGCCCCGCCCACCGGATGAGTTCGCACTTCGCCGCGCTATCCGCGGATTACTGCGAACTCACCGCTGGGAAGTGTCACCAAAGTGCGTCGTGGGACTCCATGACGCCGCGCCCCTCGGCGAGGTCGAGGCCGTCTAGGGCGCCGGTGAAGGTGCCGAAGCGGTGGCGGTAGGTGCTGCGGATGAGGAGGAAGTTGTCGTCGCGCTTCCTTTCGGCGCCGGCCTCGAAGTCCAGGCGGGAGCCGTCGCCGAAGGCGACCGCGTCGAGGCCTTGGAAGGTCACCGGGGCCGGCTCGTGAGGGGTGCCGTCGATCCAGATCGCGCGCTCGCTGTTGGTCGCCGGGTCGTTGATGCCCTCGACCAGGTTCCAGGCGACGGGGCGGCCGTCGCTCGCGGTGCCGACGCCGGCCGACCAGCGCCAGCTGGTGTGGCGGGCCTGGTAGCCGGCCGATTCGTCGTCGACGCCGAAGCCTTCGACCGCCATTCGTCGTCCCGGAACCTCGACCGTCCCCGCGATCGGCACGCCCGCCCGCTTGCGGGTCCAGCCCCAGCCGCCGCCGCTCGGGCAGATCGATTCGATCGGCTCGGCCCCACCGAGGCGCAGGTCGGCGTGGAGGCCGGGGGCGTCGATCAGGAGACGCGGGCCATCGAGGAAGACCTCGCGGGAGCCGGGGCGGAGGCTGGTGTGGGCGAGTTCGCGGCCCTGTTGGCGGTCCCAGAGAACCCAGAACGACTGGCCGGTCGGGCCGACTTCGGCGCGCGCTGCGCAGAGCATCAGGATCTCGTCGTAGAACCCGACGTAGCGCCAGCGCTTGCGCAGGTTGCCTTCGCGACGGAGGGGCATCGGGCCGGGGGGCAGGGGTAGGTCGGGGCGTTCGTCGCCCGGGCCGCGCCAAGGAATCCCGCCGGGAGACATCACCGCAACCTAGCGCCGTGACCGGCAACGTTCGCCCTCTCTGGCTTGCCCTCGCCGCGCCCGGCGGCGTCCTCGACCGCTCGACGTGGCTCTGCCACGCCTTCGGGTCTGCGTCCTTGCCGGCCACGCCGATGGCTGCGCCAGAACCGGGCGAACCTCGCCGGTCACGGCGCTACCGGCCGGCACGGGACCGCCCCGGGGTTCTAGTCTCGCGGCATGGCCCAGGCGATCCAGATCATCGGCGCGCTCGTCATCCTCGGTGCCTTCACCGCCAACCAGCTCGGGGAGCTGCGGACCGATTCGCGCCTCTACCTGCTGCTGAACCTGGTCGGCTCGGTGGTGCTGGCGATCCTCGCGGTGATCGAAGGCCAGCTCGGCTTCATCTTGCTCGAGGGCGTCTGGGCGGGAGTCTCCGGCTGGAGCCTCTTCGTCATCCTCGGCGAAGAAGCCGAAGCGGCCGAAGGCCCCCGCCCACCCGATGCCGAGGGGTGAGTTCGCAGTAATCCCCGGATAGCGGGGAAAAGTGCGAACGCACTCAGCTTGCGCCGGTTTCGATCAGGCGTTCGGCGAGTTTGCGCATGCCCAGTTCGAGGGCGGCTTTGGCGGCGCCTTCCCAGTCGGTCGCGCCGTCCGGGGGCGGCTCGACGCCGGCGTCGCGCAGGGTCGCGATGTCTTTGAACGCCAGCAGCTCCTCGCGGCCTTCGATCAGTGCCGCCCGCAGCTTCGGTCGCCGCTCCCGTACGGCCGAGTCGAGGATCGCCTCCAGCGAGCCGTGCTCGTTCAGCAGTTCGGCCGCCGTCTTCGGCCCGACCCCCTTCGCCCCCGGCAGCCCGTCGGCCGGGTCGCCGCGCAGGGCGATGAAATCGGGGACCTGCTCGGGGTCGATGCCGTAGCGCTCGCGCACCCCGTCGGGGTCGACTTCTTCGGCCCCTTTGCCGCCGGTCCGCACGTAGAGGACGGTGATCCCGGGCGCCGCGCACTGGTACATGTCGCGGTCGCCGGTGAGGATCAGCGCCTGGCCGCCCGCCTCGGCCTCGCGCCGCGCGTAGGTGCCGAGCAGATCATCGGCCTCGAGGTCGTCGCTGGTCGCCACGGTCCACCCGAACGCCTCGAAGAACGGCCCGCTGGCGGTGAACTGGTCGGGCAGCTCGTCCGGCATCGCCTCGTCGCGCTCGGCGTGGTAGGCCGGGTAGAGCTCAGTCCGGTAAGCGGCCGCGTCGGGGCCGAAGCAGAGGACGACGGCGCGCGGCTGGTGCAGCTCGACCTCGCGCAGCACCAGGTTCGCGGTCCCCAGCAGCGCGTTGACCGGCTGCCCGTCCGGCCCGGTGATCGTCTTCGGCAGCGCGTAGAAGGCGCGGAAGAGCATCGAGGGCGCGTCGACGACGAGGAGCGGTGAAGAGGAGGAAGCCACGCCGGCAGGGTACGGTGTCGGCATGGAGGGGGGAAGCGGGGCGCGGATCGCGCCCGGCACGCGACGGCAGATCGGCGCGGTGAACGCTGCGATCGTCTGGGTTCTCGGGCGGGCGACCGGCGGACCGCCGCCGCACATCTTCACCACCTTCGCCCGCCACCGCGGCCTGTTCCGACGCTGGCTCTGGTTCGCCGGCGGGCTGATGTGCCCGGCCGGCGACTCCGCCTCAATAGATTGGAGCGTCGATGCTCGCCCACCCGGAGAAAGCGCTCGAGATCGTGGAGCTGGAGAAACGCTACCCAAATGGGGTGGAGGCGCTGCGGGGCGTCTCGATCACGATCGAGCCGGGTGACTTCTACGGCCTGCTCGGCCCGAACGGGGCGGGCAAGTCGACGTTGATCCACTGCACTACGGGTCTGGCGCAGCCCACGGGGGGCACCATCCACGTTTTCGGCCACGACGCGATTTCCGACTACGGCGAGGCACGGGCCGCGGTCGGGCTCGCCCCGCAGGAGGTCAACCTCGACCAGTTCCTGACCTGCGAGGAGACGCTCGAGTTCCACGGCGGCTACTTCGGCATGCGCAAGCAGGACCGCAAAGAACGGACCGAGGAGCTGCTGGAGACGTTCTCGCTGACGGCGAAAGCGCGCGAGCGCACCCGCGCCCTCTCCGGCGGGATGAAACGGCGGCTGATCCTGGCGCGGGCGCTGATGCACCGGCCGCGCCTCTTGATCCTCGACGAGCCGACCGCCGGCGTCGACATCGAGCTGCGGCTCGAGCTCTGGCACTACGTCCAGAAAATCAACGCCGAAGGGGTGACGATCCTGCTCACCACGCACTACCTCGAGGAGGCCGACCAGCTCTGCGGGCGGATCGCCTTCATCGCCGACGGCCAGATCGCCGCGCAGGGGACGAGCGAGGACCTCGCCGCGCGGTACGACGTCGCCAACCTCGAGGACGCCTACCTGGCCCTGGTCGGGCGGCGGGAGCTCTCCCGCTCGCACGTCGAGGGTGGCGTCGCCGCCTGATCCCAGATCATCAACAGAACCGACTACCGGCGATGACCACTGCACAGATTCGTTTCCTCAGCCTCTGGCGGCGCGAGATCTCGCGCTTCATGAAGATCAAGAAACAGACCCTTGGCGGGCCGCTGCTCGAAACCTTCCTCTACATCTCCGTCTTCGGCGGCGCGCTCGGCTCGCGGATCAAGGAACTGCACGGGATCGAATACATCGTCTTCGTGATCCCTGGGCTGATCATGATGGCCCTCGCCACCAACGCCTTCACCAACAACTCGTCCTCGATCCTGCAGCAGAAGTTCATGGGCGCGATCCACGACCAGCTCTCCTCGCCGGCCTCGCCGCGCGAGCTGCTGCTCGCCTTCTGCCTCGGTGGCTTCGTCCGCGGGCTGATCGTGGCGACGCTGACCTTCCTGGTCGCGATCGTCCTCACCAGCCTCGGCGTCGCCCACGTCCTGGTGCTGATCCCGGCGATCGTCCTGGTCGGCTTCTTCTTCGCCAACCTCGGTGTATTGATCGGGGTGCGGGCGGAGCAGTTCGACGACGTCGCCTTCGCCCAGACCTTCATCCTCACGCCGCTGATCTTCCTCGGCGGCGTCTTCTACTCGGCCTCGCTGCTGCCGCAGCCGTGGGAGACGCTGACCAAGTTCAACCCCGTCTACTACATGATCTCCCTGGTTCGCTACGGGTTCGTCGGCTTCACCGAAGTCAACATCCCGCTCGCGCTCGGGGCGTTGACGCTGGCGACCGCGGCGCTCTTCCTCTTCAACCTGCGGCTCTTCCAGCGCGGGTACAAGCTGCGCTCCTAGTCCAGGCACGGCGCCCGTTCTGGGCGCCAGCTTGCCAACCGGTCCATCTTTAACTGACCGAACGGTTTGCCTCTCTAAAATCGCGGGCCGATGGCGACTCGAGTCCGCAGGCGGCGTAGGCACCCGCACAAGACCCGCTGGCACAAGGTCGCGATCCCGATCGTGATCGTGCTTGGCCTGATCGTCGCCGCGGGCGGCGTGGCCGCCGCCTGGGCGCTGAACGTCTACAACGAAGCGCCGCCGCTGAAGGACCTGAAACCGGTGCAGAAGGGCCGCACCTCGGCGATCTACAGCGCCGACGGCAAGCTGATCGGCTACATCCAGTCGGAAAACGTGCGCCAGCCGATCTCGGGCAATGAGATCCCGAAAGTGTTGAAGAACGCCACGGTCTCGATCGAGGACAAGAACTTCTGGGAACACGGCGCCCTCGACGCCGCCGGGATCGCCCGCGCCGCCTGGAAGGACCTGCTGGCGGGCGGCAAGCCGG
Source organism: Solirubrobacterales bacterium (assembly GCA_035281725.1). Lineage (GTDB taxonomy): Bacteria > Actinomycetota > Thermoleophilia > Solirubrobacterales > 70-9 > VAYN01. The sequence continues at coordinate 2,962 of DATEDJ010000163.1, read as the reverse complement.
TGCAGGGCGCCTCGACGATCACCCAGCAGCTGGTCCGCAACCTCTACATCCGCCACCCGGAAGACACGCTGAAGCGCAAGATCAAGGAAGCGCACCTGGCGGAAGAGCTCTTCGAAGCCCACAGCCGCCGGTGGATCCTCAACACCTACCTGAACACGGCGCCGTACGGGACCAACGAAGGGCAGACCGCGCTCGGGGTGGAAGCGGCGGCGCAGACCTACTTCAACAAGCCGGCCAAGGAACTGAACCTGACCGAGTCGGCGCTGATCGCTGGGCTGCCGCAGGCGCCCTCCGAATACAACCCGTTCCTCGACCCGAAGGCGGCGCTTCAACGCCGCAATGAGGTGCTGGGGACGATGTACGAACAAGGCTACATCACCCGTGACCGCTATCTGAAGGCGCGGACCAGCGGGCTCGGCGTGCATGAAGGCCACCGCTACACGACCGTCCACGACCCGTTCCTCTTTAACCTGGTCGAACAGGAACTGATCGAACGCTACGGGATCAACACGGTCCGTAATGGCGGGCTCAAGGCTTACACGACGATCGATCCGGCCCTGCAGGAAGACGCCGAAATCGCGGTCGCCAGCTGCTCCGAATCGGGGGTCTGTTACGGCGGCGGCGGGCCGGTCACCGGGCTCGCCTCGGTCGACCCGAACACGGGCGCGATCCTCGCCCTCGCCTCGACCCCCGGCGAAGAAGGCGAAGAAGAATTCAACTACGCCTGGCAGGCCCACCGGCAGCCGGGATCGTCGTTCAAGACCTACGTGCTGACGACGGCGATCAAGCAGGGGATCAACCCTGCAGACACCTACTACAGCGGCACCTCGCCGATGACCCTCGAAATCCCCGGCGGCGGCACCTGGGAAGTCAACAACGACGAGCCCGGCGGCGGCACGATGTCGCTCGAAGAAGCGACCTGGAACTCGATCAACGTCGTCTATGCCCAGCTCGACCTCGACGTCGGGCCGGAAAACGTGACCCAGACGGCGGAAGAAATGGGGATCGAAGCGCCGCTGCAGTCGGTCCCGGCGGAGGCGATCGGCGGTCTCGCCTACGGCGTCACGCCGCTCGAACAGGCGGACGGCTACGCGACCCTCGCCAGCGGCGGCATCCACCACGACCCGACGGCGATCAGCAAAGTCGAATTCCCCGACGGCAAGGTCGACGAAATCGAAAGTGAATCGGGCGAACGCGTCCTCACCACCGGCCAGGCCTACGACGTCACCAACATCCTCAAAGGCGTGATCACCCAGGGCACCGGCGCCGGCTACACCAACCTGCCCTGCTCGGAAGTGGCAGGCAAGACCGGCACGTCCGAGGGTGAATCCGACGCCTGGTTCGTCGGCTACACGCCGGAATTCTCGACCGCGGTCTGGGTCGGCCATCCGCAGTCACGCGAAACGACCGGCTTCGGTGGCCCGACCGCCGGACCGATCTGGCGCGACTACATGGAAGCCGCGACCGCCGGCGAATGCCCGGCCTTCGAAACCCCGACCAGCCTGCCCGAACTCTCCGCCCTGACCGGCGGCCACACCGCCTCCGGCGGCTACCGCTCGTCCCGCTTCGGCGAAGAAGAAGAATTCGGCGAAGAAGAAGGCGAAGAATCAGAAGAAGGAGAAGGCGCGGAAGAAGAAGCCGAAGAAGAAGAAGCGCCGGTCGAAGAAGGTGCCGAAGAAGTGACCCACGCCCCCGCCGGCGGCGGGGTCAGCCCGGGCTGATCGAGCCGCGCGTCCGGGCCCGCGAAGGGCTCGGGCCGGCGGAGAGCCCACGCCCGGGCAAGGGTTCGGGCCGGCGGAGAGCCCGCGCCCGGGCGAGGGTTCGGGCCTTGCTCGAGGGGAAGGGTTCGGGGCCGGGCGGCCGGGGACGGCGCGATTCGGGGCCCGGTCGATTGGGGACGAGTGGCCCGGGCGTCTCGGAGGCGGCCCGGGCAGGCTGTGGCCGCCTCCGAGACGCCCGGGACGGGGAGTTTTCGGGAGCTTCCGTCACAGGGACGGGACGTCTGTAACGGAGATCCCTCGAATGCCACACAGGCGTCACACCTCCACGACCCCGACCCGGGTGCGTTCGCAGTAATCCCCGCATAACGGGGATTACTGCGAACGCACTGAACGGACCTGTGACAGACGTGACGTCTGCCCTGAGTAAACGTGACGTTTCCGGCGTCTCCCTGACGTCTGTCCCCCGAGACCCGCACGGGGCTCCGCACCCTCACCTCTCCCCACAGACCCGGCCATCTCGGAGGCGGCCTCAGCCTGCCCGGGCCGCCTGCGAGATGGCCACGTCCTTTGTCCGTCTCCGTCGCCGCCCTACTCCGTGAGGTCGCCGTGCTCGACCAGCTCGATGCGGTAACCGTCGGGGTCGCGGACGAAGGCGATGCGGCTGCCGGTGGTGCGGCCGCCGGGGCGGTAGGGGGGCTTCTCCGGCTCGATTCCTGACTCGGCCAAGGTGGCGAGGGTGCCGTCGAGGTCGGCGACGGCGAGGGCGATGTGGTTGTAGCCGGTGCCGTGGTCGTAATCGGTGACCCCGTGGTTGTAGGTGAGCTCGAGGATCGGGTTGCCGTCCTCGAGGGCCATGAAGACGTTGATCGCCTCGTCGCCGATCGGCATCCGCCGCGCCTCGGAGAACCCGAGCTTCTCGTAGAAGGCGACCGATCGGTCGATGTCGCCGATCCGGTAACAGGTGTGGAGGAACGTGTTTGCCATGGCCTTCAGCTTATCCTCCGGTCGATGTCGTCCCTGGGTCGCGCAGTCCTGCTCGCAGCGGTCGTGCTCGCCCTGGGCGCGGGGGCTGCCGCGGCCGCCGTGCCGCCGATCCCGCCGCCGACCGGGAACACGGTGACGATCACGGTCGAAGAAGTGGCGGGGAGGCTGGCCTTCGTCGGCCCCGAAACGGTGGTCGAAGGCGACGAGCTGGAAGTCGTGAACAAGACCAATCCGCAGAAGGTCGGCCCGATCACCTT
>DATEDJ010000162.1:0-11174 GCA_035281725.1 Solirubrobacterales bacterium | reverse complement strand
GGCGCCGGGGCGACCGGCAGGCGCAGGGCGAGCTCGTTGCGGACCAGGGTGCGCAGGCGGCTCGGGGTGGCGAAGGGGGCGACGTTGGCGACGACCGCGTCGATGACCCCGGTGGCGAGGTCGGTGCCGAGGCCGGCGCCGACCATGCCCTCGCGGAGGGCGGCGATGCGTCGCGGCTCGGGAGTCGACTCCTCGACCTCAGGGTCGGCATCGGCGTCGGGCGCCGAGCGCTGCGCCTCGGCGTACGGGTTCGGCGCCGGCGCCGGCTCGGTCGTCATCTCGCCGAGCAGATCGGCGAAGGGCTTCGCCTCGCCGACCAGCCGCTGCATCGCCGGCGTCGCCAGGCCCTCGCGGGTCGCGGCGTCGTTGCGGACCGGATGTGGGTCGGTGGGGATCGGCGGCAGGGCCGTCTCCGCTGCGATGTCGACGGGCGCCGGCGCCGTCTCCGACGCGATCTCAACCGGCCCGTCGAGATCGACCACGGCGTCGCCGTCGTCGTAGACGTCGATCCGCGGCCCGCCGGGGCGGGCGTCGATCTCGATGCAGCGCTTCTGGAAGAAGCCGGCGAAGCCGCCGATCAGGCCCTCGCGGCGGCTTACGATCACCGCTTCCGGCCCGAGGTCGGCGCGGATCCGCGGCAGCAGCTCCTCGATCGACGCTCCTCTGTAGGTCTTGGTCCGCTCGCCCGCGATCGGGTCGGCGGCCATCAGCGTTTCGCTCATACCTGGACAACCCCCATGTTCTCGACCCGGATTCCGGGCACGATCTCGTTGTAGGAACAGACAGTCAGTTGCGGCAGCGACTGCTCGCACAGTCGCCGCAGGTGGCGGCGCGCGCGGCCCGAGCAGAGCAGCACCGGCCGCGCGCCCTGGGCGAGCGCGCTGTCGAGCTGCCGGCCGAGCGCGGCGATCAGCGCCTGGGCGCGCGAAGGCTCCATCGCCAGCTGCTCGCCGTCCGGCGTCTGGGCGAGCGATTCGCCGATCTCCTGCTCGATCGTCGGATCGAGCGAGATTGCCCGCAGGCGCATCGCGCCATCGAGGTGGGGCGCCGTGATCGTCCGCCCGAGCGCCGCGCGGGCGTACTCGGCGAGCACCGCCGGGTCGCGGGTGAGCCGCGACTTGTCGCCGATCTCCTCGACGATCGCACCGAGATCGCGGATCGGCACGCCCTCGCGCAGCAGCGCCTGCAGCACCCGCTGGACCTCGCCGAGAGAGAGCTGCTCCGGCACCACCTCCTCGACCGCCGCCGCGTTGGTCTCCTTCAGCCCGTCGAGGAGCTTTTTCGTCTCCTGGCGGGTGAGGAGCTCGGCGGCGTGGCCGCGGATCGTCTCGGTCAGGTGCGTGGCGACCACCGATTCCGGGTCGACGACGGTGTAGCCGAGCGCCTCCGCTTCGGCCCGCGCGGCGTCCGGGACCCAGGTCGCGGGCAGGCCGAAGGCGGGCTCGGTGGTGGGGACGCCGGGCAGCTGGCCCGCCGCCTCGCCGGAGTCCATCGCCAGCTGGTGGCCCGGCATGACCCGCCCGCGGGCCACCTCCGAGCCGCGCGCCCGCAGCACGTATTCGTGCGAGTCGAGGCCGAGCTCGTCGTGGATGCGGACCGCCGGGATGACCGTGCCGAGCTCGCCCGCGAGCTGCTTGCGCATCGCCCCGACGCGGCCCATCAGGCCGCCGCCCTGGCCCGCTTCGACCAGCGGCACGAGGCCGAAGCCGATCGCCAGCTCGAGCGGGTCGACCGCGGTCGCGGTGTCGGCCGTTGGCCCGGCGGGCAGCTCCGGCACGCCGCCGGGCCCGAGCTGCGCCAGTCCCCCGGCGAGCGCCGCCTCGCCGGCCGGTTTCGGCATCCCGTCTTTGAGCGCGTAGGCGACCCCGGCGAGGGCGCCGCCGATCAGCAGGAACGGCAGCTTCGGCAGCCCCGGCACCAGGGCGAACGCGCAGATCACCCCGGCGGCGACCATCGGCGCCTTCTGCTGGGCGAAGATCTGCGAGGCGATGTCGTTGCCCAGGTCACGCTCGGAGGCCGAGCGGGTGACCAGGATGCCCGCGGCGACCGAGATCAAGAGCGCCGGGATCTGGGCCGCGAGCCCGTCGCCGATGGTCAGCAGCGAGTAGTGCTGGATCGCTTCCGGGAACGACATGTGCTGCTGCATCACCCCGACGGCGATCCCGCCGAGCAGGTTGATCATCACGATCAGGATGCCCGCGATCGCGTCGCCTTTGACGAATTTCGAGGCCCCGTCCATGGCCCCGTAGAAGTCGGCTTCGCGGCTGATGTCTTCGCGCCGCTGGTGGGCCTGCTGGTCGTTGATCTGGCCGGCGTTCAGGTCGGCGTCGATCGCCATCTGCTTGCCCGGCATCGCGTCGAGGGTGAAGCGGGCCGCCACCTCGGCGACGCGCCCGCTGCCGTTGGTGACGACGACGAACTGGATCACGATCAGGATCAGGAAGACGACCATCCCGACGACGACGTTGCCGCCGACGACGAAGCTGCCGAACGCGTGCACCACCGAGCCGCCTTCGCCGTGCAGCAGGATCTGCCGCGTCACCGAGACGTTGATCGCCAGCCGGAACATCGTCGTCAGCAGCAGCAGCGACGGGAAGGCGGCGAAGTCGAGCGCCCGCGGCACGTACAGCGTCGCCACCACGATCGTGATCGCCGAGGCGATGTTGAGGGTGATGAAGAGGTCGATCAGCCCCGGCGGCAGCGGCACGATCATCATCACGACGACGAGGACGACCGCGACCGCGGCGACCAGGTCGGCGTGCGACATCAGCTTCTTGAAGCCGGCGCTCATGCGGCGCTCGCGATCGGCGTCCGCCGGCGGGCGGTGCGGTAGACGTAGGCGAGCAGCTCGGCGATCGCGCGGTAGAAGTCGGCCGGGATTTCGGCTTCCAGCGGCACCGCGTCGAAGAGGGAGCGGGCCAGCGGTTTGTCCTCGACCACCGGCACGCCGGCCCCTTCGGCGACCTTGCGGATCTCCAGCGCGATCAGGTCCTGGCCCTTGGCGACGACGACCGGCGCGGGCCGTTTGCCGTCGTAGGCGAGGGCGACCGCGAAGTGGGTCGGGTTGGCGACGACGACGTCGGCGCCGAGCACCGCCGACATCATCCGGCCGCGCGACATCTGCTGGGCGCGGCGGCGGATCGAGGCGCGCAGCTCGGGCGAGACCTGCTCTTCTTTCTGCTCGCGCTTGACCTCCTCTTTGGTCATCTTCAGTTTTTTCTCGTGGCGGTGACGCTGCCAGAGCAGGTCGATCGCGCCGATCAGCAGGTAGGCGGCGGCCGCCTTCCAGGCGATCCCGGCCGCCAGGCTGGAGATCTCAGCGCCGAGGGCGGGCGGCTGGATGCCGGTCATCGAGGCCAGCTTGGTCAGGTTCGGCAAGAGCGCCATCGCCGCGATCGCGGCGACCACCGTCACCTTGACGATCGCCTTCGCCAGCTCCACCCAGCCGTTCGGGCCGAGCAGGTTTTTCGCGCCCTGGATCGGGTTCAGCCGTTTGAAGTCCGGTTTCAGCCCGGCCGGGTTCAGGTTCAACCCGACCTGGCCGACGTTGACGACCAGCGCGGCGGCCAGGCAGGTGAGCGCCACCGGCGCGATCGCCGTCGCGATCGCCATCCCGGCGGTGCCGGCGATGCTGCCGAGGCCCGAGCCGGCGACTTTGTCGGGGTGCCCGGCGTCACCGAGCATCCCCCGCATCGTGTCGGCGAGGCCGCTCGCGATGTGGGGGCCGAAGACGGCGAGCGAGCCGAGCGCGGCGACCAGGACGACGGCGCCGCTCAGGTCGGTCGATTTGACGACCTGGCCTTTCTTGCGCGCGTCCTTGCGGCGTTTCGGCGTCGCCTTCTCGGTTTTGTCCGCCTGCCCGGCCATCGTCACGCCACCCCGATCCCGGAGAGCCCGCTTTCCACCGAGCGCTGCAGCTGGTCGTAGAACCAGGTGCCCATGAAGGGCAGCGCCGCGGCGACGACCAGCAGGCCGACGATGATCTTCGCCGGGAAGCCGACCGCGAAGATGTTCAGCTGCGGGACGACGCGGGAGACGACGCCGAAGGCGACGTCGGTGAGGACCAAGGCCAGCAGCACCGGCGCCGCCACCTCGAGCGCCGCGGTGAAGATCCCAGCGAAGGCGCTCGACACCGCCGCGGTGAGCTTGTCGATCGACGGCATCGCCAGCATCGGCACCAGTTCGTAGGTGCGGGAGAGGCCGCGGATCACCCATGCCTCGCCGTCGATGACGATGAAGACGAGGATGCCGACCATCGAGTAGAGCTGCGACATCGACCCCGACTGGGTGTTGTCGACCGGGTTGATCAGCGAGCCGAAGTTGAAGCCCATCTGCGTGTCGATTAAGGAGCCGGCCGCGTCGACGGCGGCGAAGAGGCAGGCAATGCACATCGCGAAGCCGAGGCCGATGACGATTTCCTTCAGCGCCAGGGCGACGATCTTCATCACGTCGGCGGGGATCGCCTGGCCGTGCAGGGCGAGCGGCGAGAGGCCGATCGCGATGCCGACGGCGATGATCACCCGGGCCCGCATCGGCACCATCGAGGAGGAGAAGGGCGGCGCCAGCAGGAAGAGCGGCGACACCCGGGCGAGGACGAGGATGAAGCCGACCAGGGTGTTGCGGTCGAGCGTTTCGATCGTCACCGTCAATGTTCTTTCACCAGCCCGGGGATCGAGTGGTAGAGGTCGGTCGTGTAGCCGACCATCTGGTTCAGCATCCACGGCCCGGCGACGATCAGGACCACGGCGACGGCAAGGATCTTGGGGATGAAGGAGAGCGTCATCTCCTGGATCTGGGTGACCGCCTGGAAGACGCTGACCAGCAGGCCGACGACGAGCCCGGCGAGCAGCAGCGGCAGGCCGACCTTGAACGCGAGCATGAGCGCGTCCGTCGCAAGCTTCATCACCTCGTCCTGGTTCATCAGTGGAAGCTTTCGACGACCGACTGGAAGACGAGGCTCCAGCCGTCGACTAGGACGAAGAGCAGGATCTTGAACGGCAGCGAGATGAACGAGGGGGGCAGCATGATCATCCCCATGCTCATCAGGGTCGAGCTGACCACCAGGTCGATGATCAGGAAGGGCAGGAAGATCAGGAAGCCGATCTCGAAGGCGGTCTTCAGCTCGCTGGTGATGAAGGCCGGGATCAGCACGTAGGTCGGCACGTCTTCGCGGGTCTTCGGTTTCGGCACCTTGGCGAGGCCGAGGAAGAGTTCGAGTTCGGAATTGCCGGTCTGCTTGAACATGAATTCGCGCAGCGGTTCCTCGGCCCGTTCGAGCGCCACCGTGTCGGAGATCTGGTGGGAGGTCAGCGGGTCGATGGCGTCTTCCTTGATCGCCTTCAGGGTCGGCGCCATCACGAAAAGCGTCAAAAAGAAGGCGATCCCGATCAGCACCTGGTTGGGCGGCGCGGTCGGCGTGCCGAGCCCGGTGCGGACGAAGCCGAGGACGATCAGGATGCGGGTGAAGCCGGTGGTGCAGAAGATCAGCGCCGGGATCAGGGTGAGGCCACCGAGCAGGATCAGCAGCTGGACCGCGTCCCCGCCGCCTTCGATCTTCACCCTCGCACCGTCCAGGAGCGGAGCGTCTCGAGCGCACGCTGGCCGATCTTCCCGGCCGCGCCCGCGGGGGCCGGCCCGTCGCTTTCAAGCTTGAGCGATGGCTCCTCGTCCTCCACCTCCAGCAGGCCGAGCGCCTGCGCCTCCTCCTCGGAGTAGCTGCGAACCGGGGTGACGCCGTGCTCGCCGGAGCCGACGACGAGGATCTCGCGGCCGGCCCGCACCACGTGCAGGGAGCGGTTCTGGCCGAGCGGCAGCGTCGCCATCGAGGCGAGGCCGGTCCCGGCCGCCTTCTTCTCGCGGCCCGACTTGTACTGCTTCATCACCCAGCGCAGGCCGAAGATGACGGCCAGCACGATCGCCAGGCCGACGATCGTCCGCACGACGCTGCCGCCGCCCGCCGCGTGGGCGCCCGCCGCCGTCGAGCCCAGGTCGAGCGGCTGCGATTCACCCCCCGAGGAGGAGGCAACGGCCAGGATTGAGAGTGCGGGCAGGCTCATTCGGGGGTGTTCCGGCTTGGAGCACCCCCCGTAATCGGCCTAGACGTCCAGCGCTTTAGCCAGGTACGACCTCCTCCTCCGCCTTCATGCCGTCATTGCTCGATTCTGGATCCCCGGCCTCATCACTATCGGGTGGACGCTGGGCAGGCTCGACCACCGGGGCCGCGATCTCGGTGATCCGCAGGCCCAGTTCCTCCTCGATCGCGACCACCTCGCCGCGGGCGATCACCCGCCCGTTGACCAGCAGGTCGACCGGATCGCCGGCCAGCCTGCCGACCGTGACCACGCTGCCGATGCCGAGCGCCAGCGCGTCGCCGATCGTCATCCGGGTGCGGCCGATCTCGACCGCCAGTTCGACCGGCACGTTCTGCAGCCGGCCGAGGTCGGCGCCGCCGTCGATCGGGGCGCCGCTCTGATCGAGCTCCTCGTAGATCCTGTCTTCGGTCTCGCTTTGCATCTCCTCTTTCTCCTCCATCACTGGACCACCAGGTCGGTGAAGACGATCCCTCTGGTCTTCACGTCGGTCGTCTTGTCGACTTCCTTGCGGATCTCGGTCTGCAGGTGGTGGCGCGCCCTGCGCGAGGTCAGCTCGGCCGCCGGGACGCCGGTCAGGTTGTCGGTGACGATCTGGCGCACCAGCGCTTCCTGTTCGAGCGTGCCGAATCCTTCCGGCGGGGCCGCCGCCTCGGCGCCGCCGCCGGTCGACTGGCCCGGTGCCAGCACCAGCGCGACGGTCACTTTCGCGTAGCGGCCGCTGGCCAGGTTGAGGAGGAATTCTTTCGGCATCACGTAGACCGTGCCTTCCACCTTCACCTTCGATTCCGATTTCGGCGCCAGCACCATTTTGTAGGCGAGGCCGGCGACGACGAGGACGCCGATCGCGACGATGAGCAGTTTTTTCCTGGTCACTGCGACTCACCTCCTTCAGGGGTGCCGCCCCGCAGCAGGGCGATTTCGACCCGACGGTTGCGGGAGCGCCCGCCTTCGGTCGTGTTGGGGGCGATCGGGCGCTCGCCCGCGACGCCGCTGGCTTCGAGCCGTCGGGCCGCCACTTCGTGGCCGATCATGAAGCGGACGACGCCCGTCGCGCGGGCCACGGAAAGCTCCCAATTGCTGGGGAATTGCGAGGTCGAGATCGGCACGTCGTCGGTGTTTCCCTCGACCGAGATCGGGTGGCTGCGGTCGAGGTTGACGAGGTGGGAGATCTCCGCCAGGAGCGGCGTCGCCTCGGGCTTCAGGCTGGCGCTGCCGGATTCGAACAGCACGTGGTCGGTCAGCAGCCGGATCACCAGGCCGCGCTCCGTGATCGTCGTCTCGATCGCTTCCGAGAAGCCGTGTTCGCGGGCGTAGGTGTCGAGCTTTTCTTTCAGCTGTCGGAACTGTTCTTCTTCGGCCTGCAAGGTCGTGGCGTGGGAGCGCTGGGTGACCAGCGCGGCGATCGCGGCTTCGGCTTTCTGGTCGGTCGCTTCCGAGCCGCCGTTGGGGATGATCGAGCCGCCGCCGCTGAGGATGTGCGGGCTGAAGGCCTGCTCCAGGGTCTCCTTCAGCGTCTTGAATTTGGAGATGTTCACCGCCGAGATCGAGAAGAGCACGACGAAGAGGGCCAGCAGCAGGGTGATCATGTCGGCGTAGGTGAGGAGCCAGCGCTCGCTCGAGCCGTCGCCGTGCGCGGCCGTGTCGCCGCGCCGGTGCTGCTGTCGGCGCCGTCGGGAGGAGGGCGGACGCATCAGGCGGCCGCCTTCAGCGGATCGGCCTGCGGCTCGGCGGCGCCTTTGCCGGCGGGCGCCTCGGCGGCTTTCGCGGCGCGGCGCTCCTCCGGCGGCACGAAGGCCTCGAGCTTGTCGGCGACGACGCGCGGGTTGTCACCGGCCTGGATCGCCAGCAGCCCCTCGATCGTCAGTTCGCGCAGCGAGGTCTCGGCGTCGGCGATCGCGTGGAGCTTCGAGGCGACCGGAAGGAAGACGACGTTGGCCGAGGCGACGCCGTAGAGGGTGGCGATGAAGGCGCCCGAGATCGCCGGCCCCAGGGTCGAGGGCTGATCGAGGTTCTGCAGCACGTGGACGAGCCCGAGCACGGTCCCGAGGATCCCCATGGTGGGCGCGAAGCCGCCCGCTTTCTCGAAGATCGCCCGGTCGGCGGCGGCGCGGCCGGAGGCGCCGTCGATTTCGTTCTCCAGCACCTGCAGGATCACCTCGGGTTCGGTCCCGTCGACGACCAGTTGCAGGCCTTTGCGGGTGAAATCGTCGTCGAGGTCGGCGACGCCGCCCTCCAGCGCCAGGAGCCCTTCCCGCCGCGCTTTCTCGGCGAGCGAGACGAGCAGGTCGACGCGGCCGGCGAGATCGTGGTGCTTCGCCGACATCGCGCGTTTGTAGAGCGACGGGATGCGCTTGATCGACTCCAGCGAGGTGGAGGCGAGCGTGGCGCCGAGGGTCCCCCCGAACACGATCAGGATCGCGGCGGGATCGACGAAGGAGCCGACCTGGCTTCCCTCCATCGTCGCGCCCAAAAACAGGCCCGCACAGGCGAGCCCGATTCCTATCGCGGTCGAGGCCTTCATCAGTTCTCCGCCGGGTAATCGACAGCGCGCAGCCGAGCTTCAGCGATCTGCGGACCGGTCCGCTTGAGGGCGCGCTCGAGGATGCCGACGCGCCACTCGCGGACGGCCGCCGTCACCGAGTCCGGGGACTCGGTGACGACGAGCTTGGTCCCCGTCGTCAGGGTGACGACGGTGTCCGGAGTCGACTCGACCGTGAGGACGAGGTCGGGGTTGAGGTCGAACTCGTGTTCAGACCCGCCGAGTCGGTGCAGGCGGATCATCGCTTCAGGTTGACCAGGTTCTGCAGCATTTCGTCTGCGGTCGAGATCACCCGCGAGTTGGCTTCGAAGCCGCGCTGCGCCGAGATCATGTTGGTGAATTCGGTGGCGAGTTCGACGTTCGACATCTCCAGCGTGCCGCTGATCGTCAGGCCGAACCCGTTACCGGGGGTGCCGTCCTGGGGTTTGCCGGAGGCGGCGCTTTCGATCCAGTTGCTGCCCGAGGTGCGGACCAGGCCCGCTTCGTTGGCGAACTTGGCGATCGAGACGTAGCCCGCGGTTTTCCGTTCGCCGCCGCCTTCCGGCACGTAGCTGACCGAGCCGTCCTGGCCGATCGCCACGTCGGTCGCGCCTTTCGGCACCTGGATGTAGGTGTTCGGGGCACCGGCGCCGGTTTCGGTGCGGCCCATCACGTACTCGCCCTGCTGGGTGGTGAGGAAGCCTTCGTCGTTGAAGGTGAAGTCGCCCGCGCGGGTGTATTCGACCGCGCCCGGCAGCGCCGGCGGCGCCCCCTTGGCGACGATGAACATGCCTTCGCCCTGGATCGCCAGGTCGGTGGTTTCGCCGGTCGACTGCAGCGAGCCGCCGCCCATCAGGTTGTCGATCGAGGCCAGCTGGACGCCGAGCCCGACCTGGGCCGCGTTGCGGCCGGCCTGCCCGTTGCCCGGCGCGGTCGCGCCGATCACGGTCTGAGACAGCGAGTCGGCGAAGCTGACCCGGCTGCCCTTGTAGCCGACGGTGTTGACGTTGGCGATGTTGTTCGCGGTCACGTCCAGCAACGTCTGGTGGTTCTTGAGGCCGCTCACGGCGGCGTACATCGCTCGCATCATGGTTCTGGGGTGTCCTTTCGCTCCGCGGCCTCCTCGGTGAGGTCCGGCCAGGGGTTGTGATGTGCTTCGCTGATGTCGGTGCCGCTCGCGTTCATGCGAGGACGGCGGTGTCGATGTTGGTGAAGACCTGCTCCTTCATCTGCGCCTGGTCGACCGCGGTGATCACGGTCTTGGTCTGCGGCGCGACCACGAAGGCGGTGGAGTCGAGCAGCACGACGGCGGCGCGCGAGCCCTTCTTGGCGGCGAGTTCGATCGCCTTTTCGAGCCGTGCGACCGTTGCCGGGTCGCCGCCGATGCCGCGCCGTTGCACCCGTTCGGCGGCGTGCTTGGAGAACTGCACGCCGCCGGCGGCTGCGGCGCCATTCCCGCCGTTGCTGCGCTGCAGCTCGTCGCCGAAGGTCGGAGCGCCCGGGGCGGCCGGTCGCTGCGCAGGGCGCGGCGCCGGCGTGTAGCCGGTCGATCCCGCGCCGCCGATGCCGCCGACGCCGCTCATGAGACTTTCGTCACAGCGCCGGCCGGGATGCCGGATTCGCCGTCGATGGTCAGGGTGAAGCCCCCTTCGCCGAAGTCGACCGATTCGACCTTCCCTTCGGCGGTGGATTCGTCTTCTTTGACGTAGCTGACCTGGTGGCCGACCAGCGACAGCGATTGGTTGATCGCCAGCATCTGGTTCTGTTCTTCGTTGGCGACGGCCAGGTTGGTGACCTGCTCGAGAGTCGAGAAGGCTGCCATCTGGCTCATGAATTCCTGGCTGCCGACGGGGCTCATCGGGTCCTGGTTTTTGAGCTGGGCGACCAGCAGCTGCAGGAACTCGTCCTTGTTCAGCCCGTTGGCTTCCGCCTGTTCCTTGACTTTCGTGGCTTCGCCGCCGGCCTTCGTGGCCCCGACTCCGTCGACTGCGCTGCTCATCTCATGCTCCTTTCGCTAGGCGAGGACGTCGACGAGGACGCCGCCGCCAAGGTCGATGGTCCGGGTCTTCTCCGCCGCCGCGGCCGGTTCGGACGCGGTATCGCCGCGCCGAGTGCCGGTCGGCACCGCGCCTTCCCCTTCGCGGCCGCCGTGGGCGGCGCCCGCCGAATCGCCGCCGATCGAGATCTGCAGCGAGGTCAGTTCCAGCCCCTGCGCCGCGAGGCGCCGCTGCAGTTCGACGGCGCTACTCTGGAGCAGGTGCGCCGCGTGCGACGTCTCGGCGACGACGGTCGCGGTGAGTCCGGCGCTGCCCTCGCGGAGGAAGACTTCGACGCCGCCGAGCTCGGCCGGCCGCAGCGTCACGCGGGCGCGCGTGAAGCCGTTTTCGCCCGCCATCCGGAGCGTCGCCTCGAGCGCGGTCGCCGGCGTCGGCGCGGCCGGGAGCGGCGAGGAGAAGGCGACGTTCGCCGCGGCCGAGGATGGGGTGGGGGCGGCGACCGAGGGAGTTCCGGCAGGCACCGCCGGGACGCCGGCACGCGCGGGCGCGGTGTCGGTGGCCGTCCGC
>DATEDJ010000161.1:0-10114 GCA_035281725.1 Solirubrobacterales bacterium | reverse complement strand
CGATTCCTTGCAGCTGTTCCTCAAGGACATCGGCAAAGTCCGCCTGCTGACCGCGGCGGAGGAGGTCGAACTGGCGAAGCGGATCGAGCGCGGTGATCTCGATGCCAAGCAGAAAATGGTCGAGTCGAACCTCCGTCTGGTGGTCTCGATCGCGAAAAATTATCGGAACCAGGGCCTGCCCTTCCTCGACCTGATCCAGGAGGGAACCCTCGGCCTCGTCCGCGCGGCGGAGAAGTTCGACTACCGCAAGGGGTTCAAGTTCTCCACCTACGCGACCTGGTGGATCCGCCAGGCGATCGCCCGGGCGCTCGCCGACAAGGCCCGCACGATCCGCATCCCGGTCCACGTGGTCGAGAAGCTGAACAAGATCGGCCGTGCCGAGCGCAAGCTGGTCACCGAGCTGGGCCGTGAGCCCACCCCGGAGGAGATCGCGGAGGTCACCGGGATCGATCCCGAGGAGGTCGACTCGATCAAGCGCTCCGCCCAGGCCCCGGTCTCCCTCGAGAAGCCGGTCGGCGACGAGGAGGAGTCCGAGTTCGGTCAGTTCATCGCCGACGAGAAGGCCGAGTCCCCGTTCGACCGGGCGGCCGACCTACTCACCAAAGAGGCCCTCAAGGAGGCCCTCGAGAACCTCTCCTACCGCGAGCGCCGCGTGCTCGAGCTCCGTTACGGGCTCGGCGGCGAGCACCCCCGCACCCTGGACGAGGTCGGCCGGACGTTCAACGTCACCCGCGAGCGGATCCGCCAGATCGAGAACCAGTCGCTGAAAAAGCTGCAGTCGCTGGGCGAGGCCCAGAAACTGCGCGAGGTGGCTTAAACAAGCGCCTAGAAGCGCCTCAGTAGTACTAAGTAACTGAGTCAAGCGATCGAACATCCCGGCCGATAAAGCCGGGATGTTCGACATCGCAAGCGCCCTGCGGACCCTCGTCGAGCGCGAGGGTTCGGATCTGCACGTAAAGATCGACTCGCCTCCGGTCGCCCGGATGCACGGCGACCTGATCCCGCTCGAGGGCTTCGGCAGGCTCACCGCCGAGGACACCAAACAGGCCTTCCACGACATCGCCGAGCCGCGGTCTGAGACCGAATTCGAGTCCGACGGCGAGGCCGATTTCTCCTACGCCCTGCCGGGCGTCTCCCGCTTCCGCGTCAACGTCTTCAAGCAGCGCGGGGCGATCTCGATCGTCTGCCGCGCGATCCCGTTCCAGATCCGCTCGATCGACGATCTCGGCCTGCCCGACGTCGTTCGTGAGCTGGCCGAGGAGCCGCGCGGGATCATCCTCGTCACCGGCACCACCGGCTCGGGCAAGAGCACGACGCTGGCGGCGATGATCGACCACATCAACGAGTCCCGGGCGCGGCACATCATCACGCTCGAGGACCCGATCGAGTACCTGCACGCCGACAAGAACTCGATCGTCAACCAGCGCGAAGTCGGCTCCGACACGGTCGGCTTCGGCCGCGCGATGCGCCGGGTCCTGCGCCAGGACCCCGACGTGATCCTGATCGGCGAGATGCGCGACGAGGAGACCGTCCGCACCGCCCTCTCGGCGGCCGAGACCGGCCACCTCGTCCTCTCCACGGTCCACACCCTGGACGCGACCGAGACGATCAACCGGATCATCGACTTCTTCCCGCCGCACCAGCAGCAGCAGGCGCGGGTGATGCTGGCGTCCACCTTGAAGGGCGCGATCGCCCAGCGCCTGGTGCCCGACGTGACCGGCGAGGGCCGGGTCCCCGCCTCCGAGGTGCTGGTGGTCACCGGCCGCGTCCAGGACCTGATCCTGAATCCGGAGGAGACCGGCAAGATCACCGAGGTCATCTCCGAAGGCGAGTACTACGGGATGCGGACCTTCGACCAGGCCCTGCTCTCCTACGTCGCCGCCGGCCGGATCAGCGAAGAGGTGGCGATGGAGTACGCCTCCAACCCGCACGACCTGAAACTGATGCTCGCCGCCGGCGGGCAGCGCGCCAGCGGCATCGAGCAGTTGGATCCGACCCCGGTCGCGCCCTAGGGAGACGCCATGCGGGAGAAGCTGAACGAAAGCAAGGCGGCCCAGGTGGGGCTGGTGGCCGTGCTGGCAGTGCTCGTCGCGGTTCTCTTCCTCGGCAAATCGGGTGGATCGTCGTCGGGCGGGGAAACCGAACTGACCGTCGAACCGGGCGAAGTCCTGGCCCTCGCGACCCCGACCGGGATGGGAGAACTGCCGAGCTCGGTGCCGCAGACCAAGCCCCTGCCGCAGCGCTTCGCCGCCGCCTATGACGCCGGCGAGACGGTGGCCCTGCTGGTCGTCCACGACGGTGGGATCGACGACCGGTACACGAAGCTGGCGCTGAAGGCGGTGGCGGAAATCGAACGGGTGACGCCGATCGTCGTCCCCGCCAAGCAGATCTCCCGTTACGCCTCGGTCACCGTCGGGCTCGACATCAGCCAGCTGCCGGCGCTGATCGTGATGCGGCCGAAGTCGCTCAGCCACGGCGTGCCGCAGGCGATCGTCGCCTACGGCTACCAGACCCCGCAGAGCGTCCAACAGACCATCGTCGACGCCTCCTACAAGGGCCCCGAAGGGGAGACCTACCACCCGGGATGAGCGACATGGGCAGCGACTATCCGAGCCACCTGCAGCCGGTCCCCGACCTCGGGGGGTCGGCCGCGCCTGCGCTGCAACCGACTGAGACTGCGGGGACGCCAGGGCTGACCCCGCCGCTGCAGCGAGGCCACTCGCGCGGCTTCATCACCGACGTGCTGGTCGAGCTCGGCTTCGTCGCCGAGGAGACGGTGCGGACGGCGGTCGAGGTGGCGCGGACGGCGGGCAAGCCGCCCGAGACGCTGCTGCTGGAGCAGGGCGCGGTCAGCGAAGACCAGCTTTCGCGGGCGACCGCCGAGCGCTACGGCCTCGACCACGTCGACCTCGCCGTCCACGGCGTCGACATGGGCGCCGCGGCGCTCTTCCCGGTCGCCTTGGCCCGCCGCTACATGGCGATCCCGGTCGGCTACGTCGACCAGGAGACGCTCCTCGTCGCCGTCGCCGACCCGGCCAACGTCCTCGCGGTCGACGACATTCAGATCGCGACCGGGCTCGACTGCCGGATCGCCGTCTCCGCGCGGGGCGACGTCGAAGGGCTGCTGACGCGGCTGGGCACGATGCAGAGCGCCGCAGCCGAGGCGATCATCCACGAGGAGGCCGAGGAGGAGTCGGCCCCGGCGCCGGTCAGCGAGATGCAGGCGGGCCCGGAGGACGCGCCGATCGTCAAGCTCGTCTACAGCCTGCTTGCGCAGGCGGTGGGGGAGGGGGCCTCCGACATCCACATCGAGCCCGAAGAAGGGGAGCTGCGGGTCCGCTTCCGGATCGACGGTGTGCTGAAGGAGGCCGCCCACGTGCCGAAGCGGATGACCGGCGCGGTGATCTCGCGGCTGAAGATCATGTCGGAGCTCGACATCGCCGAGAAGCGGGTGCCACAGGACGGCCGCGTCAGCGTATCGGTCGAGGGGCGGCGGATCGACCTCCGCGTCACCACCTTGCCGACCCAGCGTGGCGAGGGGTCGACGATCCGCATCCTCGACGAAAGCAACTCGCAGCGGACGCTCGACGAACTTGGCATGGGCGGCTCGGCGCGGGCGCGCTTCGAGGATGCCTTCCGCAGCTCCTACGGCGCCGTGCTGGTGACCGGCCCGACCGGCTCGGGCAAGTCGACGACGCTCTACGCGGCGCTCGGCGCGCTCAACGAGGTGACGAAGAAGATCATCACGATCGAGGATCCGGTCGAGTACCGGATCGACGGGATCAACCAGATGAACGTCAACCGCAAGGCGGGGCTCGATTTCGCCACCGGGCTGCGGTCGATCCTGCGCGCCGACCCGGACATCGTGATGGTGGGCGAGATCCGCGACGCGGAGACCGCGCGGATCGCGATCGAGGCGGCGCTGACCGGCCACATGATGCTGAGCACGCTGCACACCAACGACGCCCCGGGGGCGATCCCACGGCTGAACGAGATGGGGATCGAGACCTTCCTCACCGCCTCGGCGGTCGACTGCGTGATCGCCCAGCGGCTGGCGCGGAAGCTCTGCTCGCACTGCAAGCGGCGCGCGGTGATCCCGGCCGAAGCGCTGGCCGGCGCCGGGCTCCACGCCGCGGCCGAGCTCGAAGGCTACGAGCCGGTCGGCTGCCCGCGCTGCAACGAAAGTGGCTACCGCGGCCGGGTCGGCATCTACTCGGCGATGTCGATGAGCGAGACGCTGAAAGAACTCACGATCAAGCGCGCCGCCGAGCCCGAAATCGCCGCCGTCGCCGAAGAAGAGGGGATGCTGACCCTGCGCGAGGACGGCATGTCGAAGGTGCGGGCGGGCGTCACCAGCCTCGAGGAGGTGCTCCGTGTCTCCGCCTGAATTCGACTTCTCCGAGGTGCTCCGCCAGATGGTGGAGACGCGCGCCTCCGACGTCCACATCACCCCGGGCGTGCCGCCCGCGATCCGCGACAAGGGTCGGATCCGCCCGATGGACGGCTTCCCGGTGCTGAACACGCAGCAGACCCGCGAGGTCGTCTACGGGATCCTCAACGACGACCAGCGCAAACGCTTCGAGAACGACCAGCAGCTCGACTTCGCCTACGCGATCCCCGGCGTGGCGCGGTTCCGCGTCAACTGCTTCTTCCAGCGCGGCGCGGTCAGCGCGGTGTTCCGGCTGATCCCGCACGATGTTCCGGCGCTCGATTCGTTGGGGGTGCCGGCGGTGCTGCGCGAGCTGACCACCAAACCGCGCGGCTTTGTCCTCGTCACCGGACCGACCGGCTCGGGCAAGAGCACGACGCTGGCGGCGATGATCGACGCGATCAACCTCGATCGTGAGGACCACATCCTCACGATCGAGGACCCGATCGAGTTCCTGCACCACCACAAACGCTCGATCGTCAACCAGCGCGAGATCGGCTCCGACGCGCCCGACTTCGCCCGCGGCCTGCGGGCGGCGCTGCGCCAGGATCCCGACGTGATCCTGGTCGGCGAGATGCGCGACCTCGAGACCGTCTCGACCGCACTGACCGCGGCCGAGACCGGCCACCTCGTCTTCGCCACCCTGCATACCCAGTCGACTGCGCAGACTGTGGACCGGGTGATCGACGTCTTCCCGCCGGAGCAGCAGGCGCAGGTGCGCACGCAGCTGTCGATCGCCCTCCAGGGCATCGTCACCCAGCAGCTGCTGCCGACCAGCGACGGCCGCGGCCGCGTGGTCGCCTGCGAGGTGCTGATCCCGACGCCCGCGATCCGCAACCTGATCCGCGAGGGCAAGACCCACCAGATCTACGCGGCGCTGCAGACCTCGGGAGCGACCGGGATGCAGACGATGGACGCCGACCTGGTGCGGCTGGTGCGGGCGGGCAAGATCGGTCGCGCGTTGGCCGAACAGCGGGCGAGCGTGCCGGAGGAGCTCAACCGGTTGCTGGGCGGCGGACCGGCGGTGCCGGGCGTCGCGGCGCCGCCCGAACCTCAGCCTGCCTACTTGAACGGGGCTTAGGCGATGAGCGCCACCACCTTCGAGTTCAAGGCGATGGACCTGGCCGGCTCGACCTCGAGCGGCGAGATCCAGGCCGAATCCAAGTCCGCGGTCGGCGAGCAACTGCGCCAGCGCGGGCTGATCGTCCTCGACGTCAGCGAGAAGTCGAACCCGGTCAACATCGAGGACTTCTTCAAGCGTTGGCGCGGCGTCGACATGCGCGAGCTGGCGGTGTTCTCGCGGCAGTTCGCGACCCTGAACGCGTCCGGTATGCCAATGCTGCGCACCCTGCAGACGCTCGAGGATCAGACCAACGACGACGAGATCAAACAGGCGGCGGGAAGCCTCCGTGGCGATGTCGAAGCGGGTAGCTCGCTGGAGCAGGCGATGGCTCGCCACCCGCGGACGTTCGATCGTCTCTACCGAGCGATGGTGCGCTCAGGCGAGCAATCCGGACGGCTCGACGAGGCGATGGACCGGATCGCCTACCAGGTTGAGAAGGCGGACAAACTGCGCCGCGAGGTGAAATCGGCACTGATGTACCCGGCACTGATCTTCGGCTTCGCGGCCGTGGTGCTGATCGCGATCGTCGCCTTCGTCATCCCCGTCTTCGCCAACATCTTCAAAGAACTTGCCGAAGAAAATCCGGCCGAAGCGACCGGGCTGCCGGCGCCGACGCAGTTCTGCGTCAGCCTCTCCGACGCGCTCACCGGCTACTGGTTCGTGATCATTCCCGGCTTGGCCTTGCTGCTATTTCTCTTCTTCAAGTGGAAGAAGACCGAAGCTGGGCACAGGGCCTGGGATCGGTTCACGCTGAAGCTGCCCTTCAAAATCGGCGACGTGGTTCAGAAGGTGGCTTTGGCCCGCTGGAGCCGCACCTTCTCCGGCGCCGTCTCGTCGGGCGTGCCGATGCTGCAGGCGATCAAACTGACGGGCGAGACGGCCGGGAACGTCGTGGTCGAGGAAGCGATGGACGACGTCTACAACTCGGTGAAGCGCGGCGGCTCGATCGCCGCGCCGATCGCCGAGGCGGACATCTTCCCGCCGATGGTCGGCCACATGGTCGCCGTCGGCGAGGAAACCGGCCAGCTCGACGAGATGCTGAGCAAAGTCGCCGACTTCTACGAGGCCGAGGTCGACGCGAAGGTGAAGGCGCTGACCGCGCTGCTCGAGCCGATCATGATCGTCTTCGTCGGCGGCATGGTGGGGTTCATCGTGATCTCGATGTACCTACCGATGTTCTCCATCTACGAACACATCCGCTGACCTCTCCGGAGTAACTGGACGTCTGTTGTCCCGTCTTCCGGCGGCGTTCTGGAGAACCGAGTTTTACTGCCGAAACTCATCACTTTTCTGCGGGCCGAACCCTAAAACTGGACCCGCTGAACTGGCCAAGTGTCGGTACTAAAGACCAGCTCAATCCTGTCGATGACCACCCGGTAAAAGAATCAGCCAGTGCCTTGGTGCAAGAGGCATACGACACCGTGGCATCACGCGACGGGGCCTGGCAAACGATAGGTAACGCACAGGAGGTACCTATATGTTTCTCCAGAATCTCCGGGCGCGACTTGGTGCTCGGCTCAGTGGCGACAGCGAGGCCGGCTTCACGCTGATCGAGCTCCTCGTCGTCATGCTCATCCTCGGCATCCTCGCCGCCATCGCCCTCCCCGCCTTCTTCAACCAGCGGGACAAGGCCGGTGACTCGAAGGCCAAGGAGAACGCTCACTCGGCTCAGGTCGCCGTCGAGACGTTCGCGACCGAAAAAAGTGGGTCGTACACCGGCGTGAACCTCACGGAACTCCATCGAATCGAGCCGACCATTTCCACCACCGAAGGCAACGCCTCGGCGAACCCTCCCATTGAAGGCATCAAGGTGTCCTCCACGGCGGCCAACAAATACACGATCGAATCCGTGTCCTCGACGGGGAACACGTTCAAAATCAAAAATGAAGCCGGCACGATGACCTACACCTGCACCAAACAGGGAACCGGCGGTTGCCCCTCGTCGCCGAACAACGCGCAAAACGAAGAAACCGAAGGTAACTGGAGCAAGGGCTAGTCCCCCAGTTAGCCAGGGATCAGATGCCTGATTCTGATCGCATCGCATCCAAGAGGCGGGCCCTGGTGGCCCGCCTCTTGGCGTGTGGAGTGCCGATCTTTCTTTTCGCCGCGGGCAGCGCCTCAGCCGTCCCTCCAGTCGCACCCCGGCTGGTGACCACGAGCCCCTCGTCCTCGGCGCAAGCTCCGGCCAATTCACTCACTCCGACCCTCCTCGGCGAAGCCGAACCGGAAGACATCATCGTCATCGAGTCTTTCCCGTTCGCCGCAGGCTCACTGTCGGATCCGGTGACCAGCAAAGTCGAACACGGGACGAAAAACCCCGGCTTCGAAATCAAGGTCTTCAACGGAGCCGATTGCCCCGGCTCATCAGTGGCGACGGGAACCGCGGAAACCCTCGAGGAATCCGGCATCCCGCTGACCGTGATCGCGGACTCGTCAACCACCTTCTCGGCGATCCAGGTCGACCCGGCCCACCCTGCGGAACCCTCCGAATGTTCCAACCCGTTGATCTACTGGGAGGGCAACGTCGCTGTGGGTGGCCCCGGCGGTGGCCCGGAAGGAGGCGGAACCCAAGCATCGGGCGGAAGCTCCTCCGGCGGTTCGATCGGCCCGGCGACGCCTGCGGGCGAAAAGCCCGAGGCCCCTCGAATCCATACCAATCCCGGTGGCCGCGCCAACGACACGACGCCGTTCGTCCTCGGCAACGCCCCCGGTGCGACCACCGTGGCCGTATATGCCAGCGCGAATTGCAGCGGCCCGCCGGTCGCCAAGGGGACGCCAGGCGAACTATCCGCCGGGTTCCAGGTGTCGGTGGTGCCAAACGCGGAAACCGCCTTTTCGGCCGTGTCGATCGGCGTCCAGCGCTCCGCCTGCTCCTCACCCGTCACCTACACCGAGGACTCGACCGCCCCCCGCACCAGGGTCACGATGGGACCGGGGGTGAAGACCCGCAAGCGCAACGCCGTCTTCCGCTTCAAGGACGTGACTGCGGACCCGCCCGGCACCACCTTCGTCTGCAAGGTCGACAAGGCAAAGTGGAAGCACTGCGCCTCGCCCTTCCACGCCAAGCACCTGAAGCTCGGCTCCCACACTATCCGCATCCGCGCCACTGATCTGGCCGGCAACGTCGAACCTCATCCGGTCAAGCGCACCTTCCGCGTCGTCCCTCCGGCCTGATCCCGGGCATCGGCCGAGGCCTGGGATAGAACTCCCGCCGTGGTAGGCGTGGCGATCATCGCGTTTCTGTCGGGGCTTGCCGTCGGAAGCTTCGCGACCGCGGTTGCGTATCGGCTGCCGCGGGGGATGCCGTTCGGGCTGGAGCGCTCGCAGTGCCCGAGCTGCGACGCGCCGATCCGAGCCCGCGACAACATCCCGGTTGCCTCTTGGCTGCTCCTGCGGGGCAAGGCGCGCTGCTGCGGGGCGCCGATCTCGCCTCGCTACCCACTGACCGAGCTCACCGTCGGCGCCCTCTACGCAGCGACGGTGATCGTCTACCGACACGATGCCGCGGAAGCGGTGATCGGCCTGGTGTTCGTGGCGATGCTGGCGGTGATCACGCTGACTGACCTAGAGCGGCGGATCATCCCTAACAAGGCGCTGATCGCCGGGGCCGTGATCTGTCTCGCGATCGCCATCCCGACCGATCCCGGCGGCGTTCCCGAGCGCCTCATCGCCGCCGCGGCCGGGGGCGGGCTCTTCTTCCTCATCGTCCTCGCCGCGCCCCGCAGCATGGGCCTCGGCGACGCCAAGCTGGTGGCGACGATGGGCCTCTTCCTCGGCCGCGCCGTCGCCCCCGCGATCCTCGCCGGCCTCCTCGCCGGTAGCATTGTCGGCCTCGCCCTGATCGCCTCCCGCGGCGCCGACGCCCGCAAGATGACGATCCCCTTCGGCCCCTTTCTCGCCCTCGGCGGCATAGTCGGCCTTCTGGCTGGCCACCACCTCGTCGACCTGTATCTGGAGTAGGTGTTCGCGAGGCTGCGAGGGTTCGGGCCCATGCGGCCGGGACGGTGAGGCTTCTTGCCCGGTCGTTTGGGGACGGATGCACCCGGGCGTTTCGGAGGCGACCCGGGCAGGCTGAGGCCGCCTCCGAAACGCCCGGGCCGGGGAGTTGTCGGGGGGAACCGTCACAGGGACGGGAGGATCGTCACGGAGTGCCACGGGCTTCAACGGTCAGGAATCTGCGTGGTTCCTGATGGGCGTATAGCGCGCATTTCTAACCGCGCAGTTTCCTGACCGTTCGAAGACGCGACGGGACGGTGACGTTCCGGGCGCCTTCGTCACGAGACTCTCCCGATCCCGCCCGGGCCCCGCACCCTCGTCTCTCCTCACAGACCCGGCCATTTCGGAGGCGGCCACAGCCTGCCCGGGCCGCCTCCGAAATGGCCGGGTCCCTGGTGCCCCTAAGCCCCCGTGGAACCGATCGGCTAGTGACCTGAGTCGTTAATCCTTTGGCAGTACGCCGCGAGCCCGTCGAGGATCTCGTCGGCGCTCCTGTGCCAGACGTAGGGCCTCGGTTCGTCGTTCCAGTTCTCGATCCAGGTGCGGATCGAGGCGACGAGGTCGCG
>DATEDJ010000160.1:0-66328 GCA_035281725.1 Solirubrobacterales bacterium | reverse complement strand
CCCGGGAGGGTCGATCGCGCGCTGCAAGCCCTGATGTTGCTATAGGCACATCAGGGCTTGCAGCGCGTGTCCGGGGCCTATGTAGGAGCCCGAAGGCGCACGTCCCTGCGCCAGAAGGGCCCCGCTTCCTCACGGGCGCCCCTCGGAAGTCCGCACCCCCCCACGGACCCGGCCCTCTCGGCGGCGGCCTCAGCCCGCCCGGGCCGCCGCCGAGAGGGCCGCGTCCCTTGCCCGTCCCTTGCCGTCCCGCCTAAGACTTCTCGCAGCGCGCCTGGTAAATCGAGGTGAAGCCCTTCTCGAACCCATTCCGGGCCGCCCGCAGGTACAACCGCCACACCCGGATCCGTTCCGGCCCGGCCAGCTGCGTCACGCGCTCCAGGTTCTTGTCCAGGTTCTCCGCCCAGTACCTCAGCGTCTCCGCGTAGTCCAGCCGGTAGTCCTCGACGTGGTGGACCTCGAAGCCGGCCCGTTCCAGCGCCAGCAGCACCCGCGAGAGGTGCAGCGGTGCCGCATCGGGGAAGACGTAGCGCTCGGAGAAGGCGCCCGCCTCGGCGTCGGTGTGGCGGAGGCGCGCGATCGCGTGGTTGAGTAACCGGCCGCCTGGTTCGAGCAGCGCCGCCAGCGTCCGCGCGTAGTCGTCGATCTGCACCGCGCCGACGTGCTCGGCCATCCCGATCGAGGAGATCGCGTCGAATTGCTCACCGATCAGGTCGCGGTAGTCCATCACCCGGAACTCGGTCTGGTCGCCGACGCCGGCCGCCTCGGCGCGCCGTCGCGCCTCGTCGGCCTGCGGTTGGGACAGGGTGATGCCGACCACCTTCGCGCCGTACTCCTTGGCGGCGCGGATCGAGAAGCTGCCCCAGCCGCAGCCGACGTCGAGCACCCGCTCGCCCGGCTGGATCGCGAGCTTGCGGGCGACCGTGTCGAGCTTCGCTTCCTGCGCCTCCTCCAGCGTCGTCGCGCCGCTCTGGGAGAAGTTCGCGCAGCTGTAGGTCATCGACTCGTCGAGGAAGAGGGCGAAGAACTCGTTGGAGACGTCGTAGTGGTGGCGGACGGCGCGGGCGTCGCGCTCTTTGCTGTGGCGGCGGCCGCTCGGCACCAGCTCCGCGGCCGGCCGCGGCGGCGGCGTGGTGATCCCGGCAGCGCGGACCGCGCCGACCAGCAGGGCTCGCTTGTCGGCGCCGTCGAGGGCCGGCGGCTGCCAGCCGTCGAGCAGGGCGATCACGGCGTCGATGTCGTCGACTTCGAGCTCGCCGGAGACGTACGCGCGACCGAGGCCGAGCTGGCCCGGCGCCCGCAACGCGTGGGCGGCGGCGCGCGGCGAGCGCACGGTGAAGGTCGGGCCGCCCTCGCCGGCGGTGGCGGGAAGGCTGGTGCCGTCCCAGAAACGGACGGTGAAGGGGCGGTCGGGGATACGTGCGGCGATCTCGCGTCGCAGTGGTGTGGTATTCGCGAATGGCATGGCCGGGGGACCCTAGCGCCCGCGCCGAGGCGCAAGATGGTTGAGCGCTCAAACATAAATCTTTCGCGATTCTCAGCCACGGTTCAGTTAGGCGACCCTATGATCGCCCGTCATGCCTGAGACCACCGCCTTGCCGGAGGCCCCCGCGGCCGCGCCGGTCGCGTCCGCGCCCGGCCCCCAGCCCGGCGACATCCAGCCGGTCGAAAACGAGACCCGCGACCGAATCATCACCGGCCTCGTCACCGTGGTCCCGTTCGTCGCCCTCTTCATCGCCGCCTGGCAGGTCTGGGGCTCGGCGCTGCACTGGTCCGATGTCTTCCTCTTCCTCGGCATGTACTTCTTCACCGGGCTGGGGATCACGGTCGGCTTCCACCGCCACCTCACCCACCGCGCCTTCAAAACCTACGGCTGGCTGCACGGGCTGTTGGCGATCCTCGGCTCGGCCGCGATCGAGGGCCCGGTCATCTCCTGGGTCGCCGACCACCGCAAGCACCACTGCTTCTCCGACAAGGAGGGCGACCCGCACAGCCCCCACGTCGACCACGGCCACGGCTGGAGCGGTGCCCTGCGCGGCCTCGCCCACGCCCACGTCGGCTGGATCTTCATCCACACCCAGCGCGGCAACAAGGAGCGCTTCGCGCCGGATCTGAGCAACGACCCGATCATCTCCTGGGTCGACCGCACCTTCATTCTCTGGGCGATCGGCGGGCTGCTGCTGCCGTTCTTCCTCGGCTGGGCGATCGGCGGGACCCTCTTCGCCGGCCTCACCGGCCTCCTCTGGGGCGGGCTGGTCCGCGTCTTCGTCCTCCACCACTTCACCTACAGCGTCAACTCGCTCTGCCACTTCTTCGGCCGCCGCGACTACGAGACCGACGACCAGTCCCGCAACCTGGCGCTGATCGCGATCCCGACCCTCGGCGAGGCCTTCCACAACAGCCACCACGCCTTCCCGACCTCCGCCACCCACGGCCTCGGCCGCTGGCAGGTCGACATCTCGGCGCTGGTGATCGACGGGCTGGAGAAGGCCGACCTGGTCTGGGACGTGGTGCGCGTCTCGCCCGAGCGGATCGCGGCGAAGTCTGTCGCCTGAGGCCGCTGGACCAAGCAGATCGAACGTAGGGAGCGTGGCGTGCTCGGCACGCGAGCGACCGAGGAACTCACGCTCCGCGCTCGCACCGCTCCCTTCGGTCGCTGGATGCGCTGGTCCAGCGGCCTCAGGGCGCCTGCGAGCCGGAGTACCAGTCAATCCAGCCGCCGCATGCCTGGGCCAGCGGCACGGTCCTGCGCGGTTCGGCCTTCGTCGCCACCAGCTCGCCGATGTACGCCTTGCCGTCGTAGCCGGTGAGGCTCTGCATCCAGTCGGCGGGCGCCGTGTGGATGGTGAATTCGACCTCGCCGCCCGTGCTCTCGAACTTGCCCGCGGGCCAGTACTGGCCGTTGTTGTTGAGGCTGATCGTGTTCGGGCGCTGGCCGTCGAGGGCGGCGATCAGTTCCTGCTTGAAGCCCGGCGCGGTGATCGAGAGGGCGAAGGGGGAGAAGTACTGCAGCGACAGGTCCCAGGTCCCCCTCGGCAGCTCCAGCGTCTGCGACGTGGTTTCGCCGTTGCCGAGGATCGACCCGTTCGACCATCCCGGTTTCGTCCCCACCATGGTTTCGCCGAAAAGCGTCGCCTGGCCGCCGCTTTCGAGCAGGATCCGCACCTCGGGCGAGTTGCAGTGGGCGCGGGCGCCGGCCTCGGTGCCCTCGAGCAGCACGTGGCGGCCGCGCGGCGTCGGCCCGGTCCGTTCCCAGAGGATGAAGTCTGCCGTCTTCGCGATCCGCATGAAGTTCGGCGGCGCTTCGCTGTTCCAGGCGCCGCGGCTGGTGACCACGTAGGGGAAGCGGTTCAGCGTGCCGCGGTTGAAGGAGTCGAAGTCGATCGGCGAGTAGGCGTCGCCGGTGTCGAACGGCTTTTCCGGGTTCGGTGAGACGGCGTCGTCGGGGAACTCCACCAGCGGCACGTGGGTGTCGGCGCCGAGCAGCTCGTAGGCGGCGTAGCGGTCCTGGCCCGCGTAGAGCACCGGCTTGCCGTGCACGATCGGCAGGAACGCCTCCAGTTGCGCCCCGTGCCCGGGCGGCCCGACCGGCGCGTCGCGGAGGACCAGGAAGCTCGACCAGACCGCGCCTGCGATGAAGACCAGGGCGAGCGCGGTCCAGCCGACGCGCAGGAGCGGCGACGGGGCGCGCGAGCCGCGCGGCGCGGCCGACCGATCGGCGACGTCCTCGACCGGCCGCGATCTCCCGAAGACTTCCGTCACCAGCGGCCGGATGATTACCAGCATCGTCAGCGGGGCGATGATCATCAGCGCCTTCGCCTGCGAGTAGTCGCCGGTGACCGGCAGCGAGGCGAGGTAGACCACCGCGCCCGCGCCAAGCGCCAGCGGCACCGCCGCTTCGCGCCGCTGCATCCACCAGGCCACCGCGGCGAGCAGCGCCAGCACCGCTACCGCCCCCATCAAGCCCGGCAGCGGCGCGCCCCCGGCGGCGTCGAGCCGGTAGTTCGCCGCCGGCCAGATCCCCAGCGTCTCCACGGGGGAGACCGGCCCGTAGGTGTTGCTCCCCGCGACCTGGTTGAAGCTCGAGCCGAAGCCGAACGGCCCGGCGATCGCCAACGCGATCCCCAGCCCGGCAAGGACGATGATGCCCAGCAGGACCCAGGGGCGCAGCAGGATCCGCAGCACCCGCCCCGGGCGCAGCACCTTCCAGGTGGCGGGCTGGGCGAGCGCCCAGACGGCGACGATCGCGAACGGCCAGGCGAGCCCGGCGAACGAGTAACAGAAGACGACGCCCCCGGCCAGCGCCACCCAGGGCAGCGCCCAGCCGACCCGCGGCCACAGCCCCCGCGGCGGCGCGTCGGGGCGCATCAGGTAGATCGCGACGGCGAGGACGAAGAGCGCCTCGGCGGTCTCCTTGAAGGCGGCCTGGGCGAAGTAGGAGGCGGCCATGTAGGTGGCGGTGACCAAGGTCGCGCCGACGACCCGGCGCCAGGCGGCGATCTCGCGCAGCGCCCCGAGCGCGGTCAGCCCGGTGAGGATGCCGATCGCGAAGATCTCGCCGATGAAGGCCTGGCCGAGGCTGATGCCGGGGAAGGCGGCGGTGGCGACCGCCAGCCCGTGCGGACCGAGCGGGTAGCCGGGGTCGGGGGAGGGGCCGAAGCCGCTGCGCAGCCACTCGGCCCAGGCGAGGTGCAGGCCGAGGTCGTTGTTGAAGCCGACCCCGAGGAGCCCCCAGCGGCCGGTGACGGCGAAGGGGAAGGAGAGCACGATCACCACCACGACCGCGGTCGCGAGGCCGACCCGGAGCGCCCCCGGCGCCGCGTACTCCCGCCGCCAGGCGATCACCGCCGCGACGACGATCAGGGCGACGATCCCGAGCGTCGCGCTGGTGCCGTGGCCCGGCGCCCGGGCGAGGATCCCGGAGACGGTCAGGATCGCCGCGAATCCGACCGCCGGCTCGAGCCAGCACCACTCGCGCCGCCCGGCGAGCGAGAACGTCGCCCTGCCGACCAGTAGCGAGGCCAGGCAGATCAGCGCCGCCGACGCATAGGTCCCGATCATCAGCAGGCAAACCTATGGGAGCGGGGGGCTGGATGCGGTGCTGTGAGGGGTGTTGGCGGGGGAAATTTAGGTTGGGTGGGGGCTTAGGGCGAGGGACGCGGCGGGCACGGGACGGGGAAGGGACGCGGCGGGCGGGTGGCCGACGGCGGCGGGGTAAGGGACGCCGAGGGTCCGTGGGGATGTGCGGGAGACGCCGGGGAGGCGTCACGGGGACGGGAGGATCGTCACGGAGATGCGCGGATCGTCACGTATCCATGGGGTTCCGTTCCGCGATCCGGAAGTTGTGGTCGTCATGGCGACCACAACTGCCGGATCGTCGCGCGCTGCAAGCCTTTGTGTTGCTATAGCGACATCAATCCTTGCAGCGCGACCGACACGGCCACGGACCCGTGCCAATCCCCCCGAAAGGCTGGCGTCCCGGGCGTCTCGTGGCGGCCACAGCCTGCCAGGGCCGCCACGAGACGCCCGGGACGTGTGGTCCCCAATCGGCCGGGCCACGAACCCCGCCGTCCCCGGCCGCCGCGGCCCGAACCCCCACTGCCACGCTCAGTACTTCTCCGCCGCCCTCTCCAGCACGGCCCGCAACCCATCCCCCCGCATCGGCCGCTCGTGCCCCGCACCCACCACGAGCGGTTCGAGCTCCGCCAGCCGGCGCAGGCTCCGCTTCGCCTCTTGGTGGTTCCAGGCGAAGGCGGGGTGGGGGACGGTCGCCTCGCCGTGCGGCAGCGGTTTCAGCCGCGCCGGGTCGACCAGGTAGACGACGTCGGAGACCAGTGCGACGCGATCGCTCTCGCGCCAGAGCCCGATCAGCCCGGGCGCGTGGCCGGCGAAGTGGAGGACCCTGAAGCCCGCCACCTCGTCGCCCTCGGAGACCGTGCCGGCGATTTTCACCGGGCCGCCGTCCCAGTGCTTCAGCATCGTCGGGTACATCCAGCGGATCGGCGCGACCTCGAGCAGCGAGAGGTTGAAGTAGGGGTTGACCGCCTTGTCGCCTTCGGCGTCGTCGACTTCGTCGGGATGGCAGAAGACCGGCGCGTCCAGGTAGGGAGCGGTGCCGCGGTGGTCGGCGTGGGCGTGGCCGAGCACCACTCGCTTCAGGCCGCCCAGCTCGCGCGCAGTCGCCGCCGCCTTCTTGCGCATCGACTTGGTCCCGGCGTCGAACTGGACGACGCCGCCCTCCTCCTCGATGAAGTAGATGTTCATCGCGCCGCGGAAGTCCTCACGCAGCAGCCAGACCCCGTCGGCAACCCGTTCCAACGCCATGCGGCCAGCCTAACCGGCCGGTCGGGGGAGGGGCACCCGGTCGCGGCCGGCTCTAGGGTTCGCCGCGTGCCCTATCTGTGGAGAATCGGGATGCTCGTCCTGATCGTCTGCCTGGTCGCCTCGATGGCGATCGCGGTGGTCCGGCTCTCGACCACGCCGGAAGAAATCATCGGCGCCGGCTTCCACGGCCTGCCCCGCTCTTTCATCGAAGAACACCAAGCGGAGTACGGTCGCCGCTAGTATCGGCGCCGTTACTGTCACCTGGCGGAGGGAGGCGGCGTGTTCACTCGGATCGTGGTCGGTACCGATGGTTCGGACACCGCGGAAGAGGCGGTGTCGCAGGCGATCGACCTGGCGAAGATGACGGGGGCGACGCTCAGCATCGTAAGCGCCTTCGCGCCGGTCCCGAAACGCCGCATCGAGGCCGAGCAGGAGGGCGCGCCGCCCGACATCGCCAACCAGATCGGCCCGCGCGAGGACGTCAACCTGATCCTCGACGCCGCCGCCGCCAAGGCGCGCGCGGCCAGGGTCGAGGTGCAGACCCACCCGGTCGAGGGCGATGCCGCCGACGCGCTCCTGAACGTCGCCGAAGAGATCAAGGCCGACCTGATCGTGGTCGGCAACAAGGGCATGACCGGGGCGCGCCGCTACTTCCTCGGCAGCGTGCCGAACAACGTCTCGCATCACGCTCCCTGCAGCGTGATGATCGTCCAGACGACTTAGCTCTGTGGGGGCGGGGTCGAGGGGGACCCTGAACGAACCTCCCTGCTGTTTTGAGTGAAGGGTCCCCCTCGACCCCGCTCACGGACCGCACGTGCGGTGGCGAGGCCGGTCGACCCCGGGGTCGTGGCGCGCGCGGCGTCGATCAAGCCGGCGCCCTGGACCGTCTTCGGGTAGCCGAGGCTGCGGGCCGTCACCTTGAGCCGCTGGGTCACGGCGCGCACTTTCGCCTCCGGCCTCAGCCCGGTCGGGATCACCCCGGAGGCGAGGATCAGCGCCACCGTGGCGGAGACGTGCGCCGCCGCCATCGAGGTGCCGGCGTAGTTGCTCGGGATCGCGAATTCGTTCGTCGTCCCCGCTTTCAGCGTCACCTGGTAGATCGGCCGCGAGAGGATCGAGGGGCAGCCCGCGGCGGGTTCGCCGCCGCCCGGGGCGACGACGTCGATCGCCTTGCCGGCCAGCGAGTAGGAGCCGATGCAGCCGCCCTCGGTGGTGCCGCCGACGCCGATCACCCGCGGCCCGGTGGCGGGCTCGGAGACGCAGCTCTTGGCGCTCGAGGCCGAAGACGAGAGGTTGCCGCCGGAGGCGACCGTGACGATGCCGTGCTCGTAGGCTTCGCGGAGCGCTTCGTCGACCTGTGGCACCTTCTCGCCGCAAGCGAAGTTGAAGCTCATGTTGATGACCTGGGCGTGGTGTTCGACCGCGAAGCGGATCCCGGCGGCGATCCGGTTGGCGTACCCGACGTTGGCCCGGTTCAGCACCCGGACCGGCATCAGCTTGACCCCGTAGGCGAGGCCGGTCATCCCGATCCCGTTGTTCGTCTGCTCGGCGATCGTGCCGGCGACGTGGGTGCCGTGGCCGTTCTCGTCCAGCGGCAGGCGGTCGCGGTCGACGAAGTCTTCGCCGGGGACGAATTGTTCGGCGGAGAAGTCGGGGCTGCGCACGTACGTGGTGCCGAGGTCGCGGTAGGCGATGCCGCTGTCGAGGACGGCGACGACCACGCCTTGCCCGCCCGGCCGCCCGACCGCTTCCAGGTTCGCCCAGGCGCCGGGCGCGTCGATGCCGCCGGGGGAGATCGGCAGCTTCGCCGTCGCCGTGCCGGTGTAGTCGAGGAAGTCCCACTGCCTGGTCGCCCAGCCGCCCGGGATGGTGGTCGAGCCGGTGGCGCCCGGTTCGAGCGTGCCGGGGTCGTCGGGGTCGACCGGTTCCAGTTCGACCGCCGAGGCGTGGGCGGCGTAGTTGGGCTCGGCGTAAGCGACGTTCGGCTTCGCCCGCAGGGCGCGGGCGGTGGCGAGGACGCCGGCGCCGCGGGGCAGCCCGACCGTGTGGCCGCGCGCTTCGCCGGTGAACTTGACCACCAGCTGGCGCGGGGCGAAGCGGTGCGCGGGTCCGATCGCGTTCGCGGCCGCGTTTGCCGTACCCGCGGCGAGCAGCGCGAGGCAGGCGACCAGGGCCGCTCCCAGGAGGGATTGGCGCAACTCTCGCGCACGTCTGGCGGCGGCGGACACGTCGCGGGGCGGCGTCCTCAGTCGGCCAAATGGCGCTGCCATTCGGCCTCCTTGCGTCCTTGTCCCGCTTGGTCCGGGGCTCGCCAGCCGCACACGCGAGTCGCGCCAATCCCTCCGAGAGCCGATTTCCTTCGCATCGAATTCATGTCCGGTTCCACTTCGAACACCTCGACCGGGCCGAAGTTCCAGCCGGGATACTCCAACATCGATGCAAGCCGGACGACGTGAAGCACATGAGCACGAGGTGGCCGAGCACGAGCGCGGGATGGAGATCGCCCTCGCCGAGGCGCGCCGGGCGGAGGAGCACGGCGACGTCCCGATCGGCGCCGCCCTCCTGCGCGAGGGCGAGCTGCTCGCCGCGGCGGGCAACGAGCGCGAGCTGCGCCGCGACCCCACCGCGCACGCCGAGGTCCTCGCGATCCGCGCCGCCGCGGAGGCGCTCGGCGGCTGGCGCCTCGCCGACACGACCCTCTACATCACCCTCGAGCCCTGCGCGATGTGCGCCGGGGCGATCGTCCTCGCCCGCATCCCGACCGTCGTCTTCGCCGCCCCCGACCCGAAGGCGGGTGCCGCCGGCAGTGTCCTCGACGTCCTCGCCGAGCCCGCCCTGAACCACCGCCCCCGCGTCATCGCTGGCATCCGCGGCGCCGAGTCCGCCACCCTCCTGCGCAACTTCTTCGCCGCCCGCCGCTAAGCGCAACGATCTCCCGGGATTCGAGCCAGATCTCCGTGCCTGCCGGCCAGCGCGGCAAGGAAGCAAGGAGCGCCGTGTGCAACGCACACAAGCGACCGATGACGCCGCCACGCGCCCCGGCAGCAACGGAGAGGGTGGGATTCGAACCCACGAGGCGAGTTAACCCCGCCCACGCGATTTCCAATCGCGCTCCTTAAGCCACTCGGACACCTCTCCAGGTGTTCGCCAGAGCCTAGCTAGACCCGACCGTCTCGCGGCGCGTCGATAGGATCATCGTTTGTGCCCTAGGCCCCGCGGAGGGGTGCCGGAGCGGTTGAACGGGGCAGTCTCGAAAACTGTTGGCGTCGCAAGGCGCTCGTGGGTTCGAATCCCACCCCCTCCGCCTCTACGCGCTTTTGGGCTCCTCATTCAGGCCGGGCGGCCACTCGCCGGTCTTCACGCGGATGTAGAGCGTGTCCGGCGCGAGGTCGACTTCCCCGGGCCAGGTGATCGTGCCGGTTTCGTCATCGACGTAGACCTCGGCGAATCCCTCCGGCGTCCTGACCCGCTCAAACACCGGCCCCCACAGATGGCCGCGCAGGTCGACCTCACCTTCCAGCCCGTCGGCGAAGGTCAGCGCAACCACTTCGTGGCGGACGACGCGGACTCCGGTGATGTCAGGACTGCACTCGATCATTTCAGTGGCTCTATCGGAGCCAGGGTTTCACGAAGGCGGGCGCGATTCCAGTCTTCTTCGAGATCAATCCGGTGGAGTTCGGCCCACCGCTTCACCAAGGAAAAGTGCCTTCGCTCCAGACCGCCTTTCAGGATTTCGACAGGGTCGATGCGGACGCTCGCCTTTCTTCCACCCGCCCGCACATGGAAGTGAGGAGGACTGTGGTCTTTCCAGTACATCTGGATGGTGATGCCATGGAAGCGACTGATCGTGGGCACGCCCATCCAAGGGCGCGGCGGCGGATTTCTCTCCCCTGCCGGTGGCGACTGCGGCGATCGATCGACGCAAGCACCGGCCTATGTCGACTTCAGCCCGAGCTCCTCGCTGGCCGCCAGGTGGCCTTCGTAGGGGAGGACGGCGAAGTACATGAGGGAGGGGAGGAGGGCGGGGAGGTCGTCCATCTGGCCTTTGTTGAGGCGGGCGTAGAGAAGGGATTCGACGCCGCCGACGACGCCCGATGCGGTGATCGGGGAGTGGGTGGTGCCTGTCGGGAGGAGTTGGCGGACTTTTTCGTCGATGCAGGTGGCGAAGTAGTCGAGCAGGGCGATGCGGCGGCGGGCGGCGTCGGGGGTGGCGGCGCGGGCCTCGACGATCACCATCCGGGCCGCCTCGGGTTCGGCCGTGGCGAAGGTGAGGAGGGCGCCGAAGCCACCGCGGAGCCGGTCGCGCCAGACGTCGCCGCCCTCGTCCGCGGCGGTCGCCACCTGATTGCGAAGTCGTTGGGCGCAGGTGTCGAAGGCGGCGAGGAAGCAGTCGTCTTTGTTGGAGAAGTGCTCGTAGAAAGTAGGACGAGACACACCTGCGCGTTCGATCACGTCCTGAACGTTGGTCGAGCGGTAACCGAGCGCGGAGGTCGCGCCCAACATGCCGACCAGGAGGCGCTCCCGCTGGATCGCCCGGACCAGGTCGCCCGGCAGGCGGCGCGGCCCGGAGGGAAAGCGGCTGTCGCTGTCAGCGAGAAGCTCGGCGGCGGTCTGGATCAGGTCGGCGGGCCACTCGTCGCCGAGTGCGGCGACCAGAAGATCCCGGTTGATCTGATTTCTGTCGGATGAGACCAAGAAACTGTCGTGTAGGGCTCAGGGTGGCTCTCGGCCGGGGCCCGAGAGCACCACCGCGTTCCTAATGAAAACGACCGATGTTTTTCCACGGTACCAGAAGAAATATTGAGCACAGCATGAATTTCGAGACACTGGGTATCCTTGATCACATGCTCCCAAGCCGACTGCGGGAGCATCTATGAGCGCGACCCGGCCTCAACTGCCGGCGGAGTTCGTCGCTGCCCACAAGCGCCGCCGCATGATCGACGCGATGGCCGCGCTCTGTGCCGAGCAGGGGTATGAGGCGACGAAGATCGCCGACGTCGTGCGCCGCGCCCACGTCGCGCGCAAAACGCTCTACGACAACTTCTCCGGCAAGGAGGACCTATTCCTCGCCGCCTTCGACACGACTCTGGCCGACGCCGAAGCCGAGATCGCCGAAGCCTGTGACGCGATCGACGCGGACGAGTGGGAGGCGCGCACCGAAGCCGGCCTGCGCGCCCTGCTCGGATTCGTGGCCGCCCACCCGGAGGCAGCCGCGCTCGCCTTCGTCGAGGCGCCCGCCGCCACCCCCACCTCCGCCGCCCGCTACGAGGCGGCGCTCGAAGGCTTCATCGCGCGGCTTCGAGAGTCCGCACCGCCAGGGCCGGTCCGACCGGTCACCCTGGAGGAGGCGCTGGTCGGTGGGGCGGTCTGGATCGTGCAGCGGCAGGTTCGTCGCGGGGCCGCCGCGGATGCCCGCGACCTGCTCCCGGAGCTGGCCGAATTCGTAGTTTCTCCGTACCGCGGTGTAGGAAAAAGGTGAGACACCACTCGGGGGCGAATGTGACTGTACGGTGGCACAATCCGATGACCAGATGGATCGCTTGCCGCGTGGCCGTCATGGCTTGTCGCCAGAGTTCGTCGCGCGCAATCAGCGCGATCGGCTGATCGCGGCGCTGATCCTCACCCTCGCCGACGTCGGCTATCAAAAAACCACGGTGTCAATGATCGGACGCCGGGCCGCGGTCTCGAAGAGCGACTTCTACAAACACTTCGACAGCAAGGACTCGTGTTTCTTCGCCGCCTACGACTTCGCGGTCGAGCGGATGCGCGCCGCCGTCGTCGACGCCTGCGCGGCCGCCGGCTCGAGCGAGTGGGCGGTGCGCGTCCAGGCAGGCGTCGTCGCCCTGCTGAGCCTGCTCGCGGAAGAGCCGGCCGTCGCCGCGATCGTCCTCGCCGAGGGCCTGCGCGCCGGCCGCGGCATCTATGACCGCTACCAGGGCGCGGTCGAGAGCTTCGTCCCGCTCCTCCGCGAGGGCGCTCCCGACGGCCCCGGCGGCGAACCGGTCCCGCCCGCCACCGACGAAGCGGCGGTCGGCGGCGTCGCCTCGTTGCTGAGCCGCCGGGTGACCGCCGGCGAGACCGCCGACCTCACCGCTCTGGTCCCCGACGTGGTCGAGTTCGTCCTCACCCCCCACCTCGGCACCGAGGCAGCGCGGCGAATAACCTCCGCTGGATGAGCGAGGCCCAGAGCGCGACCGGGGCGCCCCCGCAGGCGGGCGAGGTTGGCCCGGGCGCGGGCGTCTTTCCCTCCCAGGCGCTGGCCGAGGCGATCGAGCGCGAGTGGGTCAGCTCCGGTGAGTACCGGATCCGGCCGGAGGCGATCCAGCCCGCCAGCATCGACCTGCGCCTCGGCGACGAAGCCTGGGCGCTGCGCTGCTCCTTTCTCCCCGACGTCGACTCGACGGTCGAGGAAAAGGTCGAGGGGCTCGCCTTCCAGCGGGTCGACCTGCGCGACGGCGCCGTGCTCGAGCGCGACCGCCCCTACCTGGTGCCGCTGATCGAGCGCCTGGCGCTCCCCGACGACGTCCGCGCCCGCGCCAACCCGAAGAGCTCCACCGGCCGGCTCGACGTCTTCACCCGGGTGATCACCGACCGCCACAACCGCTTCGACGACATCCGCCCCGGCTACCGCGGGCAGCTCTACCTGGAGGTGGTGCCGCGCTCCTTCGCCGTGCAGGTGAAGACGGGGCTCTCGCTGAACCAGCTGCGCCTGGCCCGCGGCGACGTTCGCCTCGACGACGCCCGGATCCGCGAGCTGCAGCGCGAGGAGCCGCTCGTCTACCTCGGCGAGGACCCGGTGGCCGAGTCCGAGCTGGCGGTCTCCGACGGCCTCTTCCTCAGCCTCGACGTCTCCGGCCCGGCCGATCGCGTCGTCGGCTACCGGGCGAAGAAGAACAGCCTGCCGGTCGACCTGGGCAAGATCCGCGCCTACCGCTGGAGCGATTTCTGGGACCCGGTCTACCCCGAGGCGGGCGGCAAGATCGTGCTCGAGCCGGAGATCTTCTACCTGCTGCTCTCCGCCGAGGGGGTCTCGATCCCACCGCAGATCGCCGCCGAGATGATGGCCTACGACCCGACCGCGGGTGAGCTTCGGACCCACTACGCGGGCTTCTTCGACCCCGGCTTCGGCTATGACCCGGCGGGCAACCGGCCGGGCAGCCGCGCCGCGCTCGAGGTGCGCGCTCGCGACGTGCCGTTCATGGTCGAGCACCGCCAGCCGGTCTGCAAGCTCGGCCTCGAGTGGATGGAGTCACCGGCCGAGCGCCTCTACGGCGTCGACCTGGGGTCGAACTACCAAGGACAGGTGACGATGCTCTCCAAGCACTTCGAGGAGCAGACCGCCGGGGTCTAGGCGGTGGCGGGCTTGTCGTCGAGTTCGCGACGGCGGTCGCGGATCCGCTTGCGGCGGGACAGCAGCTCCGCTTCGAGCGCGGCGATTTCGTCGCGACGCGCCCGCACCAGCTCCAGCTGGCGCTCGGCGTGGTGGTCGAGTGACTCGAGGATCTCGCGCCGACGAACCGGATCCTCCACACCCTCGTGCCACTCTCGGCGCAGAGCCGCGCGGTTGTCTTCGGCTTCGACCAGGTCCTTCAACCCGTCGAGCGACACTCCGAGCAGGGTGCGCAGCCGCATCAACTCGATCAGCCGATCGACGTCCGCCTGGGCGTAGGTCCGATGCGCGCCGGGCTCGCGAGCATCAGGGGAGGGAAGGAGACCGATCTCCTCGTAGTAACGGATGGTCCGTGGAGTGGTCCCGGCCAGCTTCGCGACGTCGCCGATCTTCAGCCGCTCCTCGGTCATGGCGTCGCCTCGATCTCCTCGGCGATCGCCTCCTCGATCACGACCGCGCGGGACGGGCGGGAGGCGCGCCGCGGGGTCGCCCCGGTCTGCTCGCTCGGGCGGAGCAGGGAGACGGCGGCGCCGACGACCGAGGTGGCGGCGAGGACCCAGAGGGCGGTGTGCATGTTGGCGATGAACGGGTCGAGCTGGGCGCTGGTGAGGCCCGAGGCGAGGCCGGAGAAGATCTTGAAGAGGACTTCCTGAGGCACCGCGGCGGTGACGATCGCGAGGACGAAGGCGATCGAGATCACCGCGCCGGTGTTCTGCAGCATCGTCCGCGCGCCGGCGGCGATGCCGCGGCGCTCGGTCGGCACGGTGCCCATCATCGCCGCCGTGTTGGGCGAGTTGAACATGCCCGAGCCGATCCCGACCAGCAGCAGGTAGAGCCCGCCGAGCCAGTAACCGGTGCCGGCCTCGAGCGTCGTCATCAGGGCGAGGCCGAGGGCGGTGACCAGCATCCCCAGCGCGGCCAGCATGCGCGAGCCGTGCCGGTCGGCGTAGATACCCGCGATCGGTGAGGCGATCAGCATCCCGATCGCCATCGGGGCGAGCTTGATCCCGGCCAGGATCGGGTCGTCCCCCTGCGCCCCCTGGTAGTAGAAGACGAAGATGAACATCAGGGCGAAGCGGGAGAGGCCGTTGATGAAGGCGGCGCCGGTGGCGGCGGCGAAGAGCCGGTTCTGGAAGATCGTCAGGTCGAGCATCGGGGCGCTGGAGCGGTGCTCGATCAGCACGAACAGCGGCAGCAGCACCGCGCCGACGACCAGGCCGGCGATCACCAGCGTGTCGTTCCAGCCGGAGATGCCGCCGCGCGAGATCCCGTAGACGAGTCCGGTCAGCCCGACCACGAAGGTGAGCGTGCCAGGGATGTCGAGGCCGCGGACCTTGTCACGGACGGCGAGCTCGCGCAGGAACATGGCCGCCCAGAGGGCGCCGGCGAGGGCGATCGGGACGTTGAACCAGAAGACCCAGTGCCAGGAGATGCCGACCAGGGCGCCGCCGAGGACCGGGCCGATGACGAGGCCGATCGCGGCCACCATCGTGTTGGTGCCCATCGCCAGGCCGAGCTGCTCACGGGGGAAGGCGTCGGTGACGAGCGCGGGCCCGTTGGCGAAGATGAAGGCGCCGCCGATGCCCTGCACGATCCGCCAGAGGATCAGCTGGGTGCCGTCAGCGGCGAAGCCGGCGCCGAGCGAGGCGGCGGCGAAGATGACGAAGGCGGCGACGAAGGCGCTCTTGCGGCCGAAGAGATCGGAGAGGCGACCGGCGGTGAGGACCAGCACGGTCGAGGAGATCATGTAGGCGAGGATCACCCAGACCAGGGTCAGGAGGCTGGTGCCGAGGGCCCGCTCGAGATCCGGCAGGGCGATGATCAACGTCCCCGAGTTGGTGGCGACGAGGAGCATGCCGAGGCTGGTGCAGGAGAGCGCCCACCACTTGTAGTTGTGGTGGTCGGCGGCGACCCCCGCCTGCCCGCCAAATCTCTTTCTTACGTTCACGTCAATTAGCGTATCACCTCACGATATGCGAACATATGTTCGTATGAGGTGGGACGAGCAGAGGGTCGAGAACGACATGCGGCTCCCCGGGATCGGCGACGGCACCGTCGTCCGCACCTTCGACGCGCCCGAGGCGATGGGGATCAACTTCCACGAGGTCCGCGCCCGCTCGGCCCTGAATCACGTCCCCGGCGACAGCTTCGGCTTCAGCTGGACGATCAATCCTTACAGGGGCTGCACTCATGCATGTGTGTTCTGTTTCGCGAGGAAGACGCATACCTTCCTTGACTTAGACGCCGGCAAAGACTTCGAGCGGGAGATCGTGGTCAAGGTCAATACGCCGGAGATCGTGCGGGCGGAGCTGGCGCGGCCCAGTTGGAAGAGGGACCTGGTTGCGCTGGGGACGAACACTGATCCGTATCAGTGGTGCGAGAGCAAGTACCGGATGCTGCCGGAGATCCTTGAGGCTTTGTTGGCGGCGCGGACGCCGGTCTCGGTGCTGACCAAGTCGCCGCTGGTGATGCGCGACGTCGAGATCTTCGAACGGTTCAAGGAGGCGGGGCTGAAGGTGTCGGTGAACCTCTCGGTGCCGACGCTCGACGAGAAGGCGTGGCGGGCGACCGAGCCGCACACCCCGAGCCCGGCGGCCCGCCTCGACGCGGTCGCCGAGCTGCGCCGGCGGGGGATCGACTCGGGGATCCTGATCGCCCCGCTGATGCCGGGTATCAACGACAGCCCCGAGCAGGTGGAGCCGATCGTCGCCCGCGCCCGCGAGGCCGGCGCGACCTTCCTCGGCGGCGTCGCCCTTCACCTCCGCGGCGAGGTGAAGGACGTCTTCTTCGGTTGGCTCCACGCCAAACGTCCCGACTTGGTCCCCGAGTACGAACGCCTCTACGGCAAACGCGCCTACCTGCGCCCGGAAGACCGCAAAAAGACCACCCGTGCGTTGAGGAGCTGGGGTTCAGCGCGCATGCGCTCCTCCCGCGTCGATGGGGGAGGAGCTCCGCCTCCGCCTCGGAAGCAGGCGAAACCAGAGCGCGCCCAAGCCTCCTTCTTCTAGACGAGG
This sequence comes from Solirubrobacterales bacterium, assembly GCA_035281725.1. Taxonomy (GTDB): domain Bacteria; phylum Actinomycetota; class Thermoleophilia; order Solirubrobacterales; family 70-9; genus VAYN01. Next base: position 49,603 of record DATEDJ010000160.1, on the reverse strand, counting down.
AAGGCACGGAGAAGTCACCGAAGGCGCGAGAAGTGACGCTTCTGTGCGGGGTCCCCACGATGAGTTCGCAGTAATCCTCGCTATCCGAGGATTACTGCGAACTCATCGGGTGGGTGTGACGAGGACCTCACGCCTCCGTCCCGAGACCCGCGCCTCTTCGGAACTCCGCGAGGCGCCGGCTTCTAAGTCCCTTCGTCGAGCTGCTCGAACCTGCAGTCCCGCGGCGCTTTGTCGTCCCGGAACCGATGGAACCTGGCCCCGTGGCGGATCCTCCCGGCGGCCGCGTGGTCGTAACCGACCTCGATCACCAGCTCTGGTCGCAGCGCCACCCACTCGAGCTCACGCCCGCCGGTCCAGCGGCTCGGCTCGGCCGTGCCGCTGTCGCCGGTCTCGAGTGGGGCCAGCATCGCCCGCATGCTCCGTTTCGCCGCGGCGCTGAAGCCGGAGATGTGGCCGACCGTGCGCAGATCGTCGCCGTCATAGAGGCCCAGGATCAAGGAGCCGACCGTGCCCTCCTCTTTGCCCGGCCGCCAGCCCATCACCACGCAATCGATCGTCCGCTCGCGCTTCACCTTCGCCATCCCTTTGCGTTTGCCCGGGATGTAGGGAGCGTCGAGCTGCTTCGCCATCACGCCCTCGATGCTCGCCAGCCACTTCTCCGCCTGCGCCTCGTCGGGCGTCAGCGGGGTCAGCTCGAGGCCGGTCGCGGCGGCGATCCCCTCCAGCCGCGCCCGCCGCTCCGACAGCGGCGCCTCGAGCAGCGACTCGTCGCCCTCGGCGAGCAGGTCGAAGCCGATGTAGGTGGCGGGGATTTCACGCGCCAGCAGGTTGATCCGGCTCTCGGCCGGGTGGATCCGCATCTGCAGGAGGTCGAACTGGACCGCGCCGGAGTCGCCGCGGATCACCAGCTCGCCGTCGAGCACCCAGCGCCCGCGCGCCCACTCGAGCTCGGGGAAGTAGCGCCCCAGCGGTTTGGCGCCGCGCGACTGCACGTAGGCCTCGTCGCCGTCGACGAAGACGATCGCCCGGAAGCCGTCGAGCTTCGGCTCATACGCCCACTCCTCGCCGGTCGGCAAGGCTTTGCGGGTCAGCGCCAGCTGCGGTTTGATCGGCGGCTCGAGCGGCAGGGCCACCCCGCCAGGCTACCCGGCTTGGCGTTCGCACTTATCCCCGCATACCGGGGATTAGTGCGAACTCAACCAGCGGCGGCGGTGCGTTCGGCGCGGCGGGCGGCGCTCTCGCGGGGGTCGGCGATCGGCACCGCGGCGAGGAGTTTTTTCGTGTACTCGTCGCGCGGGTGCTCGCAGACCTGGTCGGCGTCGCCGGTCTCGACGATCTTGCCGTGGTTCATCACCGCGATCCGATCGGCGATGTGACGGACGACGCCGATGTCGTGGGCGACGAAGACGTAGGTGAGGCCCATCTCGTCCTGAAGGTCGTCGAGCAGGTTGACGATCTGCGCCTGGATCGAGACGTCGAGCGCCGAGACGGGCTCGTCGCAGAAGACCAGCTTCGGCTCCAGCGCGAGCGCCCGGGCGATCCCGATCCGCTGCCGCTGGCCGCCGGAGAATTCGTGCGGGAAGCGGTTGTAGTGCTCGGGGGAGAGGCCGACCCGGTCGAGCAGCCCTTCGACCCGCGTGCGCAGCTCCTTGCCGCTCGCCACCTTCTGGATCTTCAGCTGGTCGCCGACGATCTGGCCGACCCGCTTGCGCGGGTTGAGCGAGGCGTAGGGGTCCTGGAAGATCATCTGCATCTCGCGGCGCAGCGGGCGCAGGTCCCGCCGGCCGATCCCGGCGATCTCCCGCCCCTCGAACTTGACCGACCCCGAGGTCGGTTTCAGCAGCTGCAGCACCGCCCGGCAGGCGGTCGACTTCCCCGACCCGGACTCGCCCACCAGCCCCAGCGTTTCGCCTTTCTTGACCGAGAAGCTGATCCCGTCGACGGCGCGCACCTGGTCGACTTCGCGATCGAAGAGCAGGCCGCTCTTGATCGGGAAGTGCTTGACCAGGTCGGTGACTTCGAGCAGCGCCCCGCCCGCGTCGTCGGTCCTGCCGAAGTCGCTACTCACCCGGTGCCTCCAGCCCGATCCGCCCTTCGACGTCGCGCAGCTTCCGCTTCTGCCCCGGCGTCAGCCAGCAGCGGTCGCGATGGTTCGGGTCCTCGGGCAGGCGCACCTCGAGCCCCGGCACCTCCTTGCATTTGCCGAACTCGTGCGGGCAGCGCGGCCGGAAGGCGCAGCCGGTCGGCAGGCGCAGCAGCGACGGCGGCGCGCCGGAGATCTGCGGCAGCCGGTGCGGCCGCGGCTGGTCGAGCCGGGTCAGCGACCCGAGCAGGCCCCAGGTGTAGGGGTGCTGGGGGTCGTAGAAGATGTCGTCGAGCGTCCCCCGCTCGACCACCTTGCCGCCGTACATGACCAGCACTCGGTCGGCGACTTCGGCGACCACGCCGAGGTCGTGGGTGATCAGGATCGTCGCCAGGCCGCGGCTACGGTTGAGGTCCTGGATCAGGTCGAGGATCTGGGCCTGGATCGTCACGTCGAGCGCCGTCGTCGGCTCGTCGGCGATCAGCACGCTCGGTTCCAGCGCCAGCCCCATCGCGATCATCGCCCGCTGCCGCATCCCGCCGGAGAATTCGTGCGGGTAGGCATCGACGCGACGGTCGGCGTCGGGGATGCCGACCGCGTCGAGGAGCTCGATCGCCCGCGCGCGGGCGGCCTTCCTGCCGGTCGAGGTGTCGTGGGCGCGGATCGCCTCGATGATCTGCGTGCCGACCGTGAAGACCGGGTTCATCGAGGTCATCGGGTCCTGGAAGATCATCGCGATCTCCCGGCCGCGCACCCGCTGCAGCTGCGATTCCGAGAGCGTCGTCAGCTCTTCGCCGTTGAGCCTCACCGAGCCCTCGATGTGCGAGTTGGGCGAGCGGGTGAGCCCGATCAGGGTCTGCGCGGTGACGCTCTTGCCCGAGCCGGACTCGCCGACGATCGCCAGCACTTCCCCCGGTTCGAGCTGGAAGTCGACCCCGTCGACCGCCTGCACGCGGCCGTCTTCGGTGGCGAAGCCGACCCGCAGGCCGTCGACCTCGAGCAGCGGGCCGCCGCCGGTGCCCGGCGAGACGGGTGCGGTCTCCGGAGTGGTGGCGCTCATGCGGCCGAGGTACCCAGGCGGATCCGCGGATCCAGGTAGGCGTAGGCGATGTCGACCAGGATGTTGAAGAGGACGATGAAGAAGGCGCCGAAGAGCGTCACCGCCATGATCGAGGGGAAGTCCTGCTGTTTCAGCGCTTCGGCGGTGAAGAGGCCGACGCCTTCGATGTTGAAGAGCGACTCGGTGACGATCGCGCCGCCGCCGATCAACACGCCGAAGTCGAGCCCGAACAGGGTGATCACCGGGATCAGGGAGTTCCGCAGCACGTGTTTCGTCATCACCCGACGTTGGGAGAGGCCCTTGGCCCGCGCCGTCCGCACGTAGTCCTCGTTCATCACGTCGAGCATGCTCGACCGCAGCACCCGGCTGTAGAAGCCGGCGAAGAGGACCGCGAGGCTGATCCAGGGCAGGATTAGGTGACTGAACCACTTGCCCGGATCGGATAGCGGTTCATACCCGCTCGCCGGGAAGAGTTCGATCTTGTAAGTGAAGTAGTAGAGAAGGATCGAGGCTAACCAGAAGACCGGCATCGAGATCCCGACCAAGGCCAGCACGGTCAGCCCGCGGTCGAGCCAGCCGCCCGACCTGACCGCGGATAAGTAGCCGAACAGGATCCCGAAGGAGAGCCAGATGATCGCGGCGCCGATACACAGGGACGCGGTCGCCGGGATGCCTTCGAGGATCCGCTTGTCGATGTTGATGTGGGCCTGCGAGTAAGACACCACTTCGCCGGTGAAGATCAGCTTCATCTGGGTCCAGTACTGCTCCGGCAGGGACTTGTCGAAGCCCCATTCTTCTTCCACGTTCTTGATCAGCTGCGGGGTGGCGTTCTTGCCGGCGATCCGCTGCGCCGGGTTGGTCGCCGGGACCACGTTGAAGATCAGGAAGACCAGGATCGAGATCGCGAAGAGGACCGCGATCGCCCCGATGACCCGCCGGATGAGGAAGCGCAGCATGATTCAGACCGGCCCGATCGCGTCGGACTCGGCGGTGGTTCCGGCGCGCGCCTCGAAGCGGACTTTCGATTTCGGGTCGAGCGCATCACGCAGGCCGTCGCCGAAGACGTTCACCGAGAGCACGGTGAGGAGGATCGCGGTGCCGGGGATGATCGTCAGGAGCGGCTGGCTGTAGAGCGCTTCGAAGCCTTCCGAGATCATCGTTCCCCAGGAGGAGCTGGGCGGCTGGACGCCGGCACCGAGGTATGAGAGCACCGCCTCCAGCAGCATGTTGTTGGCGATGTTGAGGGTGAAGAAGACGATGATCGTCGACATCAGGTTAGGCAGCAGCTCGAGGAACATGATTCGCCACGGACTGGCGCCCTGGGCCACGGCAGCTTCGATGAACTCTTTCTCGCGCAGGGCGAGGACTTCACCGCGCAGGGGTCTCGCCATATACGGCGTGTAGACGACGCCGATGATGATGGTCGGGATCCAAAGCGAGCTGGACTTCAGGTGTATCGGGCCTATTTCCAGCCCGCCGACGGCGAGCACGATGCCGAGCGCGATCGCCAACAGCACCACCGGGAAGGCCCAGATCACGTCCATCGCCCGCGAGATCACGGTGTCGGTCCAGCCGCCGTAGAAGCCCGAGAGGAGCCCGAAGACCACCGCCAGGACCGTGGTGATGATCGCCGCGACGATGCCGATGAAGAGCGAGGAACGACCGCCGTAGAGGAGGCGGACCATCTCGTCGCGGCCGAGGTGGCCGTCGGCGCCGAGGAAGAACTTGCCGCCGGCGGCGAAGAACTGCGGGCCGATCGCTTTGCCGCTCGGTTCGACCACTTCCTTGACTTCGCCGCCCTCGTGCAGTTTCTCCAGCGTGTGGGTGGTGTTCGGACCGGTGTCGGCGACGTGGTTCGCCCAGACCGGGGCGAGCAGACAGCAGATCAGGATCAGCAGGAAGACGCCGAGCGCGAAGAGGGCGAACTTGTTGCGGCGGAGACGGCGCCAGCCGATCGCCCATGGGCCACCGCGCTGCGCGTCACCTCCGGCTTCGCCTTCGACCTCGGCGACGAGTTCGGGATCCCCCGTGACGGGCCCCCCAGGGCCGCCGTCAGGCGGGATGGCCCTGGGGGCCACCCCGCCGGCGCCGGGAATCTCTGAATCGGGTGACACGAGCGGCTAGATCCGACTTATTCCTTGAATTCGAGACTGGTGAGTTCCGTCTCGAAGGTCGGGTTCCAGATCGCGGATTCCAGGTTGATGTTTTCGCTGACGAAGAGCGAAAGCGTCCGGGTCCCGTACGGAGCCCAGGCGGCTTCTTTCATGAATGCTTCGTCCAGTTCGGCGTATTCCTTTTCCTGCTGCGGGCCGAGCAGTTCTTCTGAGAGCTGTTCGACTTTTTCGTTCAGAGCCTTCACATCGGTCTGCCCGAAGTTCTGGTTGTTGGTCGACTGGATGCTGTTGCCGTTGAGCAAGAACATGAAGTCGTTCGGGTGCGGATAGTCCTCGAACCAGTCTGCGAACCCGGTGTCCAGGTTCGGGGTCGACGTGTTCCCGATCACCGTGAAGTAGTTGTCGGGGTTCAGGATTTTCAATTCCGCCTTGAGCCCGATTTCGTTGAGGACGCCTTGGTAGTAGGTGCCGGCATCGTTGTTCGGGCTCTCCGAATCGGTCCAGACGGTGACTTCTTTGTCTTTCACGCCCGATTCGGCGACGAGTTCTTTCGCTTTCTTGAGATCGTGCGGGAACAGTTCGAATTTCTTGTAGCCGGGCATCCCGGGCGGCAGGATCTGTTGCGTGCCGACGATCTGGCCGGTGTAGATACGTTCGAGCGCCGCCGGGTCGACCGCGTAGTTGACCGCTTCGCGGACTTTCAGGTTGTTGAACGGTTCTTCGGTCTGGTTCATCCAGAAGTAGTAGGTCGAGATCGTCGGCTCCGGACGGAACTGGGTGCCTTCGAATTTTTCTTTGACTTCCTGGTAGCGATCGGTCGGGGGCGGATCGAAGATCCAGTTGAGCTTGCCCGATTCGACGTCGTTGACCTGGGTCGACTGGTTGCGCTGGATTTCGATTTCGATCTTGTCGACGTGGCCGGCCGGGAGTTCGATTTCTTTGCCGTTGTCTTTGGCCCAGTAGGGATTCCGTTCGTAGGTCCAACCACGACCCGGCTGTGACTTGGTGATCATGTACGGTCCCGACGCGGGGGGCGGGCTGGCCGACTGATCTTCGTCCGGGGTGCTCTGCGGGACGGGGGCGACGAACATCAGCGCGAGCTCGTTGTTGAACGTGCCTCGCGGGTTCACCAGGTTGATGACGATTTCGCCGGTCTTTTCGTCGATCCTGATGCCGGAGATGCCGCCCTTCTTGGTTTCCGCGAACTTTTCGGCACCGACGATGTCGGTGTAGAAGGGCGAGCCGCCGGAGTTGGTGAGGAAGCAGCGTTCGACGGCGTATTTGAAGTCACCGGCTTTGATCGGTTCGCCGTTCGAGTATTTGAGGCCGGGGCGGAGGAAGAGCGTGTACGTCTTGCCGCCGTTGGTGACTTTCGGCAGTTCTTTGGCGAGGCCCGGGATGATTTCCGAGCCTTCCGCTTCAGCGGCCGGTTTGTAGGTCAGCAGCGGGACGTAGACGGGGCGCATCGCCGTCCATCCCTCCGCCGTGTATGAGATCTGCGGATCCATGTAGTCCGGGAAGGACGTGTAGGCGCCCTTCAGGGTGCCGCCTTCTTTGCCTTCGCCTTCCGCGGCCGGTTCGGATTCGCCTTCCGATTCGGAGGTCGTGGCTGAACCGGTGGTGCTGCTTCCGCCGCCGCAGGCCGCCAGTGCGACCGCCGAGACCGCTGCAAGCAAAGCGATCAATAGAAAAATCGAAACCTTCTTCACAACTCGACCTCCGAAGAATTAGGTGTTGGCATGCCTCCTGGGAGCAACTCCAGCACAACGTCGTTGGTTTCGTCAAGCGGAAATCCCTGCGCTGTCGCGAGACGTCCGCCGCGCTTTCCGGAAAGCGTCGGCGCGATCAGCGCGACGATCGCCAGGACTCCCAAACCGGCGACCAAAAACGTCGTCCGCGGCGTCGCAATCGCAGCTATCAAGCCACCGAGAGCGAACCCGACCCCCGGCATCGCCGCTCCTATCGACTCCAGGACCGCCATGACCCGCGCCTGCATACCCGTCTCGGTCAACTCTTGAACCGCGCTGATCGCCGAAACCCACTGAACCCCATTCCCGATACCCCCTACTACTGAGGCGACACAAGCCACGGCAAGGTTCGGGGCTATCGCCAATCCTAGGTAGCCGGCCCCGACGGCCAGGGTCGAGAGCGCGAGCAGGAGGATCAGCGGCGCGCGCCGCGCGCGGGCGAAGACGAGGCTGCCGAGCAGCATCCCGAAGCCCCAGCTGGCGAGCATCACGCCGTAGCCGGTGTCGCTGGTGCCGAGCGTTTCCTTGGCGTAGATCACCTCGATCGGGATCACCGCGGCGAAGAAGATGAAGGCGCCGCCCTGGGCGAGGAGGAGGCGGCGCAGGATCTTGTTGTCGCGCAGGTAGCGGGCGCCGGCTTTGGCGCGGGCGATGGTGCCACCCTCTTCCGGCTCCGCCCGCGGCAGCTTGCCGGCGGTGATCAGGATCCAGGCGACGACGTAGAAGGAGGCGGCGTTGAGGAAGAGCGCCGCCTGCACGCCGAGCCCGGCGACGACCAGTCCGGCCAGGCCCGGGCCGAGCGCCGCACCGGCGGTGAAGGCGACGTTCAGCACCGCGTTGCCCTCGCGCAGTTCGCCCGCCGGCTCGAGCACGCGGGCGACCACCGCCCGGGTCAGCGCCCGGCCCGCCAAGGCCAGGGTGCCGTCGATCGTCGCCAGCACGACCACGACGGCGAGCGAGAAGTGGGGCACCAGCAAGGCGAGCGCGCCGAAGGCGGCGGTCTCGCCGCAATAGACCAGCGGCAGCGCCAGCCGCGGCGGCGGGCGCTCGATCCGGGTGACCAGAAGCGGGGCCAGGAAGGCGGGCAGGAAACGGGTCCCGAGGAAGAGGACCGTGGTCGCCAGGGCGCTGCCGGTCGCTTCGTAGACGAGGACCGAGAGGGCCACGATCCCCATCCAGTCGCCCATCTCATTGATCGCGTAGGTGGTCGCGAGGCGACGAAAGAGGGGCCGCCGCAGGGGCACGGTTATGGCGGATCTACGCATTACCACGCCCTTGAATACCTAATTTATGCACAAGATTTCCTGCACTTGCACAAGTTTCCGACAGGCTGTGCTACAACTTCCTTGTCGCTTTTGGAAGTTTTCTTTACCCGTGCACAGAGTTCGGGCTTCAACAATTGAAGGAAGGGGCATAGACATGGGTTTTCGTCACGGCTAGTCCTCAGATAGCGGGATCGCACAAGATTCCGCCACAAGCTTCTTGAAGGGCGCCAATCACGGGCGCCCTTCTTTTTTCCCGAAGGGTCCCAGCAGCCCTTCCTCGGTACCCGCGGCCAGTTGGAGGCTCCTCTGCAAGCCGGTGTCCATGTGGCCACAGCGCTTGCCTGCCTTTTCCGCCGCCGGTACGCTGAATCCCTGCAATAGCGCCAAAAAGCGGATTCCACCGGTCCAGCGCAGGGATTGAGTCTCAACTCAGGAACTTCCCCGGCAGATCGGCGAACTGCTTCGCGCGACCTAGTCCAATTGCCGATGGCCAACAAACGACCGACTACCCTCGCGATCTCGGGCATGGCGCTCGCGCTCCTCGTCGTGGCGGCGGTCGGTGTATGGCGGGCAGGCGAATGCGATTGGAACCTCGGGCTGATCCTGGTCCTGCTGGCCTTCTCGATCTTCTCCGATCTCACCGCGGTCCGGGCTGAATCGAAACTCCTCATTTCCGGCAACTTCCTCGCGTTGGTCGTCGCGATGGTTCTGCTTGGCGGCACGCCCGCCGCGATTATCGGAGTCGGCTCGATCCTCGCAGGCTGGATCCGCTGGCACGACGAGAGGCACTACCTCCTCAACAATGTCCTCACCTACGCGACGTTCCCGCTGATCGGGGGCATCCTCTTCCAGCAGGCCGTGAACGGGCTGGGGATCAACTCCGGCGACGCGATCTTCTACCTCTGTGTCTTCTTCCTCTTCCAGGTGGCCTTGGCGATCAACTTCGTGATGATCGCCGGCTACAGCTGCTACATCGAACGCTCGACCTTCGCCTCGAAACTGCGCGTTCTCCCGCCGGTCCTGCCGTCCGAGTTCGCCAGCGCGATGCTCGCGGTCGCAGTTGTCTTCATCTATCACGTGATCGGGATCTCGGCGATCGCCCTCTTCGGCGTCGTCCTTGTGACCTTCCAGTACCTGCTCGGCCAGTTGCTCCTCTCGCAGCGGCGTGCGGTCGAGCTGGAGAAACGCTCCAACCAGCTGGCCAGCTTCCAGGTGGGGATGTTGAGCGCGCTGCTGCGGACGCTCGACCTGCGCGACCAGATGACCGCCCGCCACTCGGCGGCGGTGGCGCGCTACTCGCGGGCGATCGCCCAGCGGGCCGGCTTCTCGCGCCAGGAGGAGGAGCTCGTCCACATCGCCGCGCTGCTCCACGACATCGGCAAGTTCATCCTCCCCGACCGGATCCTGAAGGCCAACGTGCCGCTGACCGACGAGGACTGGATGCTGATCAAGCGCCACCCCCAGCAGGGCGCCCGCGTGGTCTCCTCGCTGGACGGCTACGGGCCGGTCGCCGAGATCATCCTCGCCCACCACGAGCGGATCGACGGCAAGGGCTACCCGCGCGGGCTGAAAGGGGACGAAATCCCGGAGCTGGCGCGGATCATCTCGGTCTCCGACACCTATGACGTGATGACGGCGCGCGACTCCTACCGCACGCCGATGTCGAGCCAGGACGCGATCGACGAGCTGCGCCGGGTCGCCGGCGCCCAGCTCGACGCGCGCTTCGTCGAGGTCTTCATCGAGCTGCTCGAGGGCAAAGACGTCTCCTTCCAGCACGGCGAGGCGGCGGACTTCGAGAAAGAGCTCGCGCTCGAGTCGCGGATCGCCGAGACGGCGAGCCCCGAGGGCCAGGGCAATCGCTTCCAGGTCGCCGGCGTCCAGCCTTCGTAGCCGCGCGCTGTAAGTTGCGCGCATGCGCGCGGTGACTTACCAGGCACCGGGGGAGGTGCGGGTCGACGAGGTCGCCGATCCGGTGCTGACCAGCCCCGACGAGGCGATCATCGCAATCGAGGCGACCGGCGTCTGCGGCTCCGACCTCCACATCTTCCACGGTCGCGTGCCGGTCGATCCGGGGACCGTGATCGGCCACGAGTACGTCGGCACGGTCACCGCGGTCGGCGACGCCGTGACCCGGGTCGCGGTCGGCGACCGGGTGCTCGGCTGCTTCCTGGTCGCCTGCGGCAGCTGCGCCAACTGCCTGCGCGGCGATTACCACCGCTGCGAGCGGGGGCGGACCTTCGGCCACGGGGCGAACCTCGGCGCGCTGCCGGGGACCCAGGCCGACCAGGCCCTGATCCCCTTCGCCGACATGGTCCTGCGCAAGGTGCCGGAGGGGATGTCGGCGGAGACCGCGCTCTTCGCTGGCGACGTGATGGGGACCGGCTACCACGCCGTCGCCCACGCCGGCATGCGGGAGGGCGACACGGTGGTGGTGCTGGGGCTCGGCCCGGTCGGGCTCTGCGCCGTGCAGGCGGCGCTGGCGGGCGGCGCTACCCAGGTCTTCGCGGTCGATTCGGTCGAGCAGCGGCTCGACCTGGCCGCCCAGTTCGGCGCCACCCCGGTCCACCTCACCGAGGGCAACCCGAAAGCGGAGGTGCGGGCGGGGACGGAGGGGCGCGGCGCCGACGTCGTGGTCGAGGCGGTCGGGGCGCCGGCCGCGGTCGACGCGGCGATCTCGCTCGCCCGCAACGCCGGCACCGTCTCCGGGATCGGCGTCCAGGTCGGCAAGTCGGAGATGAACCTCGGGCTGGCCTGGCTGAAGGGGCTCGACCTGCGCCTCGGCCAGGCCAACGTGATCGCCCACGTCGACCGGGTGCTGGCGCTGCTCGAGTCGGGCAAGCTCGATCCGACCCCGTTGGTCACCCACCATATGAAGCTGGACGAGGCGGTCGAGGCCTACGACGTCTACGACCGTCGCGAGGCGCTGAAGATCATCCTCACGCCCTAGGGCATCCGTCGAATCCGGTACGCCGGTGTAACAAAATCCACTGGCGGGCCGGGCTAACCTTTCGTGGGATGGCGTTGCTCGGGGACGACGAGATCGAGGCGAAGCTTGCCGAGCTGGACGGCTGGGATCGTTCGGCCGAGGCGATCGTCAAGACGTTCAAGCGCGGCGACTTCGTCGGCTCGGTCAAATTCGTCGATGCCCTGGTGGCGCCGGCGGAGGCGATGGGGCACCACCCCGACCTGGAGATCTCCTGGGACACGGTCACGGTGACGATCTCCACCCACTCCGAGGGCGGCCTCACCGCCGCCGACTTCGAGCTCGCCGCGCGGATCGACGCCCTGGCATGAAGCTCGCCGCGCCCGCCGCGCTCGTGGTGGTGCTCGCCGCGCTCGTCGCCGGCTGCGGCGGCGGGGGCACGACGACGGTGATCCGGACGATCACCGAAAAGGTGGCGGTCGAAGAGAACGGCAGCGGCGGCACCACGGAAACGGCGGCGCAGCAGGAAGCGGCGGAAAAGAAGGCCGAAGAAGCGTCGGAACCGTCGCGGATCGTGCACCTGAAGACCTTCCGCAGCCCCTCCGGCAACATCGGCTGCGCGCTCTACGAAGGCGGGGCCCGCTGCGACATCCGCAAACGCGACTGGTCGCCGCCGCCCCGCCCGGCGCAGTGCCCCGAACAGGTCGACTACGGCCAGGGGATCGAGGTCGCCCACCGCGGCGAGGCCGGCTTCGTCTGCGCGGGCGACACCGCGCTCGACCCGAGCGCCTCGGCGCTGTCCTACGGGACCGCTTCGCAGGTCGGCGGCGCGGAGTGCATCAGCCGCAAGAACGGGGTCACCTGCGTGAACCAGGCCGGCCACGGCTTCTTCCTCAGCGTCCAGAGTTACCAGGTCTTCTAAGAGCCTGTCTCTAGCGCGGCGACCAGTCGCCGACCGTACTCCAGGCCCGGGTCCTTGTCCGGGTTGTAACAGGCGAGCGAGGCGCCGACCAGGGCCTCGGAGGCGCTGAGCGGGGCGAGCAGCGCGGCCAGCTCCTCCCAGTCGAGCCCGTCGGGCTGCAGGTAATCGGTGGCCGGGAAGATCCTCTCGTCGAGGACGTCGACGTCGAGATGGAGCCAGAAGGGGTTGGTCCCGAGGCGCTCCGCCAGCTCGGTCGCCGCTGCGGCGACGCCGCGCGCCCGCAGGTCCTCGGCGCCGTATAAGAGCGGCGGGTGGGGGAGGTCCTCCGGCTGGCGCATCCCGTCGGCGATCGATTCGGCGCGGTCCCGGAAGCCGACCAGCGCGGTGCGCTCGGGCACCGCGGCGCCGCCGCCCGCCATCTCCACCCAGGCCGCCGGGCCGAGCCCGAGCACCACCGAGATCGGCATGTCGGCGGCCTCGCCGGTGGTCGAGGTCCTGCCGTCGTAGAGATCGAGGTGGCCGTCGACGTGGGCGAGGCCGAGCGGCGCGCCGAGGGCGTCGCGCGTCCCGGCCAGCGCCCCCGGCAGCTCGGCGCAGCAGCCGCCGAAGAGGAAGGGGCGCTCGCCCGCCGCCACCGTCGCGGCGACCGCGGCGCGGATCGCCGCCGTGCTCTCGAGCACGTCGGCGCTCGCCACCAGGCCGGTGGCGGGATCGCGCCGCTCGCCGCGGATCCGCACCGCGAGGTCGCCCTCGTCGCGGGCGCCGAGCGCCTCCGGCAGGCCGAGCTCACGCAGGGCCGACGGAGCGGTCTCGGTGCCGCCCGCGCGGCCGACCGAGTCGAAGGGAACCCCGATGCTCACCGTCGCTTCCACGCCTCGGAGACTGGCAAACTCGGTCCTCATGGCCAAGCGACGCAAACAGCCGCGGCGGCCGCGCGAGAAGGCGCCGACCGTCCACTACACCGATCCCGAGGGGAACATCCTCGAGCTGCGCGAACGACTCAGCACGGCGACGATCGCCAAGATCGGCGAGCCGCCCGCCAGCCACGCCGCCTCGCTCGAGGACGCCTGGGCGCGGCGCGAGGAGGCCCTCTTCGAGCGGCTCGCGGTCTCCTGGGAGATCTCCGGCGTGCCCCTCGACGACCAGAAGATGCTGCTCGGCCGCTACCGGATGGCCGATCCCGCCGAGCGCGCCTGGGTGCGCCGCACGATCGCCGAGCACCTCGAGCGCCACATCCCCGAGCTGACCTGATCGTGGCGGAGGAGCTGCGGATCGACGAGCGCACGGCAATCCCGCTGGCGGAGGTCGAGCTGCGCACGAGCCGCTCCTCCGGCCCCGGTGGCCAGCACGCCAACGTCACCGCCTCGCGGGTCGAAGCGGTCTTCGACATCGCCGCCTCCCGGTCCCTCGACGAGGCGCGCCGCGTCCGCCTCCTCGACCGCCTCGGCCCGGTCGTCACCGCCGTCGCCCAGGACGGCCGCAGCCAATACCGCAACCGCGAACTGGCCCTCAGCCGCCTCGCGGCGAAGCTCGCCGCCGCCCTCCGCGTCCCCCGCCACCGCCGTCCGACCAAGCCCACCCGCGCCTCCCGCCAACGCCGCCTCGAGCAGAAGCGCCGCGCCGCCGAGCGCAAGCAGTCCCGCCGCCGCTGGTCCCCGGACGATTAGTTCCCGCTCCGCCCGCGGTCCTATAGACGGGACAACCACCAGAGGAGGAGCGATGCTCAAGGACAGCAAGGCGTTCAGCGGCTTCGCGGTCGACGATCTCGAGGCCGCCCGGCGCTTCTACGAGGAGACGCTGGAACAGCGGGTCGAGGCGCTCGACGAGGAGAACGGGTTGCTGACCCTGCAACTGGCGGGCGAGCGGCCGACCCTGATCTACCGCAGCCCCGGCTTCACCCCGGCCAGCTACACGATCCTGAACTTCCCGGTCGCCGATGTCGACGCGGCGGTGGAGTGGCTCTCTGGGCGCGGAGTGAAGTTCGAGTTCTACGACGGCATGCCGCAGGAACCGAACGGAGTGATGAAGGCGGGCGGCCCCGACATCGCCTGGTTCAAGGACCCGGCCGGCAACACGCTCTCGGTGTTGAAGGAGGACTAATTGGAAGGGACGCGGCCATCTCGGCGGCGGCCCTGGGAGGCCGAGGCCGCCGCCGAGATGGCCGGGTCTGCGGGGAGAGGTGAGGTCGCGGGTTCCGTACGGGTCTCGGCGGAGAGCGGCGAGGGAGATGCCGAGAACGTCACGTTCACCCAGGAGAGGAGTCACCTCCCCCACAGGTCCGTTCAGTGCGTTCGCACTTATCCCCGCATAGCGAGGATTACTGCGAACGCACCCGGGCGCGCCGTCCCCGCCGCAATGGCCGCGAACTCCCGTTGAACCTCACCCTGGCGCAAGCTCGCGCCGCACTATCGGAGCCACCTCGGTGCCGAAGAGCTCGATCGAGCGCATCACATCGGCGTGGGGGAGGGTGCCGACGCTGAATTGGATGAGGAAGCGGTCGTGGCCGAAGATCGAGTGCTGGAAGAGGATCTTCTCGGCGACCTCGGCGGGGGACCCGACCAGGTTGGCGCCCTCGAGCCGCCGACTCGCTTCGAAGGCGGCGCGGCTCATCGGCGGCCAGCCGCGCTCGCGGCCGATCCGGTCCATCATCCGGGCGAACGCCGGGAAGGAGATGTCGGCGGCCTGCTGTGAGTTGGGGGCGACGAAGCCGTGTGAGTTGATGCTGAGGGCGGGGCGGGGAGCGCCGACCTCGGCCGCGGCGCCGGCGTGCATCTCGGCGAACGGCTCGAAGCGGGCCGGTTCGCCACCGATGATCGCCAGCGCCATCGGCAGGCCGAGGCGGCCGGTGCGGATCGCCGACTGCGGCGAGCCGCCGACCGCGACCCAGACCGGCAGCGGGTCCTGGAGCGGCCGCGGGTAGACCCCGCGGCGATCGATCGTCGGCCGCAGCCGGCCCTCCCGACTGACCTCGGTATCCGCCCGCACCGCCAGCAGCAGGTCGAGCTTCTCCGCGAACAGCTCGTCGTAGGAGTCGAGGTCGTAGCCGAAGAGCGGGAACGACTCGATGAAGGAGCCGCGGCCGGCCATGATCTCGGCGCGGCCGCCGGAGAGCAGGTCGAGCATGGCGAAGTCCTGGAAGACGCGGACCGGGTCGTCGGAGCTGATCACCGAGACGGCGCTGGTGAGGCGGATCCGCTCGGTCCGCTCGGCTGCCGCAGCAAGTGCCACGGCCGGCGCCGAGACGGCGAAATCGGGCCGATGGTGCTCGCCGACGCCGAAGACATCGAGGCCGACCTGGTCGGCCAGCTCGATCTCCTCGATCAGGTCCCGCAGCCGTCGCTCGGCGCTGACGACCGGGCCGCCCTCGACCTCGGGGGTCAGCTCCGCAAAGGTGTAGACGCCGAGTTCCACTCGACGCCTGATTATGTTGAGGACCTGGCGTTGATGACCTTGGGTAGGTCAAGATCCCGGCCATGGTCGGCGAACGCAGCGAGGAGGGCTTCGCCGCGCTGACCCTGGAAAGCGCTGCCCGCGGCGGCCTCGAGGCGGTCTTCGTCCCCGAGGCGGGGATGATCTGCTGCTCGTTGAAGCACCGCGGTGAGGAGCTGCTCGGCCAACGTGACGGGCTGCGCGCCTACGTCGATCGCTACTCGACGATGGGGATCCCCTTCCTCCACCCGTGGGCGAACCGCCTCGGCGCCGACCGCTTCGAGCTGGCCGGCCGCGCGGTCGACCTCACCCTCCCTGACCTGCCGCTGAAGCGCGACGGCGCCGGGCTGCCGATCCACGGGTTGCTCTCGGCGGCGCCCGGCTGGCGGGTCGGGCGCCATGCCGAGCTCGACTCCGGGGGCGCTCTCGCGGCGACCCTCGACTTTGCCGCCTGTCCGCACCTGTTGGAGGCATTCCCGTTCCCGCACCTGGTCGAGATCGAGGCGACCCTGGTCGAGGGCTCGCTGGAGATCCAGACCAGCCTCACTGCGACCGGCGAGATCGCCGTCCCGGTCTCCTTCGGCTTCCATCCCTACCTCGTCCTGCCCGGGGTGCCGCGGGCGGAGTGGGTGCTGGAGGCCCCGGTCCACGAGCGGATCGTCCTCGACGACCGCGGCCTGCCGACCGGAGAGCGCGAGCCGACCGCGATCGAGCCCGGCCCGCTCGGCGCGCGCACCTATGACGACGCCTTCCTCGCCCCCGCGCCCGGCACCGCCTTCGCGCTTACAGGCCCCGACCGCCGGATCGAGCTGCGCATGGACAGCGGCTATCGGTTCACCCAGATCTTCGCCCCCGCCGATCTCGACGCGGTCGCGATCGAGCCGATGACCGCCCCGACCGACGCCCTCCGCGGCGGCGGCCCGGAGCTGACCTCCGTCCCTCCCGGCGAGACCTTCACCGCCAGCTTCTCGATCTCGGTGCTCTAGCGGGTTCCCAAGCCGGCACAGCGAATTTCGAGAGTTGGCACGTTCTGCGCACCACGCGCGCGGATCGCCCCCCTAGCCTCGCGGCTATGACCTATGCCGACAAGGACCGTGCAAAGTGAACGACACCCTGGTTCTCTATCCTTTACTTCCGATGCCAAGAGTAAAGGGACAGACGAAAGTTTCCGCCAAGAACCAGGTGACGATTCCGGTCGACGCCCTGCACGGCGCTGCCTTGCAGCCCGGCGACGTGCTGCGGGTGCAGGCGGACGGGGCCGGACGGGTGGTGCTGACCCGCACCGACGAGCTGGTCGGCCGCTACAGCGGTGCGATCGCGACCGGCGGCAGCCTGCGTCGTGCCGTCGACGGTCTGCGCGACGAGTGGCGGTAGTCCTTGATACGGCGGCGATCGTCGGCTTCCTCGATCACGACGACGCGCTCCATAAGTCTGCCGAGCACGCGATCGCCGAACTGGTCACCGAGCAGCGACTGCTGGTCTCGGTGGTGACCTTCGCCGAGGTCATGACCGGGGTCGAGCTCTTGCATCACGACGATGCTCCCGTCCGTGGCTTCTTCGCCGATCTGGTTGCGGAGATCCTTCCGGTCGACGTCGCGACGGCCGAAAGGGCGGCCGAGCTGCGCGCCGGGCAGAGATCTCTGCGCATGCCCGACGCGCTGATCCTGGCGGCCGCCGACCTCCATCCGGAAACCGACGCCCTGCTCACCGGGGATGGCGGGTTCGCCACGGTGGAAGGCGTCAGTTGCCGGATCGACCTCCTCGACTGAGGGGCTTCGGTCGGCAGGCGGAGATCAGGTCGCCGAGGTCACCGTCTGGGCGACGAGATCCTCGACCCACTCGCCGGTCGGCTGCCGGGTGGAGACGTTCATCCGATTCCAGCTGTTGATCACCGCGATCGAGAGGACGAGCGCGGCCAGCTGGGCGTCGTCGTAGTGGAACGCGGCCTCGGCCCAGATCTCGTCCGGCACCGGGTCGGGACGGTCGGCGATGCGGGTCACGGCCTCGGTCAGCGCCAGGGCCGCGCGCTCGGCGTCGCTGTAGTAGGTCGACTCGCGCCAGGCGCCGACCATGAAGACGCGCTCGTCGGGCTCGCCCATCGCCTTCAGCATCCGCGAGTGGATGTCGACGCAGCCGCTGCAGCCGTTGATCTGGCCCGCCCGCAGCTTCAGCAGCTCGAACGTCACCTCCGGGACGCCCGTCTTCGCGGTCGAACGGTCGAGGCTCTGCAGTGCCTGCATCGCGCCAGGGAGGGCCTGGGCGGGATGTTTGATTCGTGGTTCCATGGTGTCCTCCATCGGTCGAGGGTTGTGCAGGTGAGACAGCCCTCGCTCGGTGCCTGTGACAGCGGACAGGCGCCGTCACAGATCGACTCGCGGTCTTGTCTGGAAAGTAGGTGACGATGAGATGACCGAAGACGAACGGAAGCTGGACGAGCTGCGGCCGGTCTCGTTCGCGATCGCCTACCGGATGCTCGGCAGCGTCTCCGAAGCCGAGGACATCGTGCAGGAGTCGCTCTTGCGGGTGCATCAGGCGCTCGAGGCGGGCGAGACGATCCAGTCGCCGCGCGCCTTCGTCTCGACCGTCACCACGCGCCTGTCGATCAACGAGCTGCGCTCGGCGCGAGCCCGCCGCGAGCGCTACGTCGGCGAATGGCTGCCCGAGCCGATCGTCACCGACGGCGAGGACGACCCCGCCCGCCACGCCGAGACCGCCGATTCGCTCTCGCTCGCGATGCTGGTCCTGCTCGAGAGCCTCTCGCCCGAGCAGCGCGCCGTCCTCCTGCTGCACGACGTCTTCGACTACGGCTATGCCGAGATCGCCGCAATCGTCGGCAAGAGCGAGGACAACGTCCGCCAGCTGGCCAGCCGCGCCCGGCGCCACGTCGAGCAGGGCAGGCCGCGCTTCCAGACGACCCGCGAGGAGCGCGACGAGCTGGCGCGCCGCTTCTTCGAGGCCGCCGAAGGGGGCGACCTCGCGGGCCTCGAGTCGCTGCTTGCCCCCGATGTCCGGATGAGCGGCGACGGGGGCGGCAAGGCGCCGGCCCTGGCGCGGGCGTTGCGCGGGCGCGCTCGGGTCGCCCGCACCCTGGTGGGGTGGCTGAGCCGCAAGACGCGCCTGCCGGGCATCCGGATGCAGCCGGTCCAGATCAACGGCGCCCCCGGCCTGCTCGTCTTCGATCGCCAGGAGCGGGTGATCGGGGTGACCGCGCTGGAGATCGCCGATGGCGAGATCAAGGCGATCAGGTCGGTCGCCAACCCCGACAAGCTGTCCCACCTCGGCCCGGTCGGCAATCTCGGCTGGGTCATCGACGCGGAACGCTGAAGCGGCGCCCCCTTTCCGGGGGCGCCGCTTCATGACCGCGGAGTGATCGGCGCTCAGTATCCGATCTTCGATACCGCCAGGCGCGCCGCGTCGAGGACGTCGGTTGCCGGGGCGGGGCTGGTGGGGAGCGGGGCGTAGAACTGTTTGCCCGTTTCCAGTGATTCCTGACCTTCGTCGCTGACGATTCCGGTCAGGTACGCCGCGGCCGTCTGCTCCTGACCAGCTTTGAAGCCGGCCTTGGAGTATGCGGTCAGGGCGATGTCGTAGGTGAGGGTGCACAGCGGGTAGGCGTCGGTGTCGCCCGTCACCCCCGCCATGTTCGGGTTCTGGCCCAATACCGTCGACCAGTTGGCGTTCGCCGGGGTCGACTTGTTCGACTGGGCGGCCTTCGGCACGCCGTAGGGGGTCGATTCACATTGAGCCATGCTCGCGAACCCTTCCACCGGGCTGGCGGTCCGAAGGTTCCCCAGCTTGTTGGAGACACCGTTGTTCTGGAGCCTCACCCAGTGGGTGTCGCCCGGGGGGTTACCACCGTTGCCTTTGTTGGCTTCGATGTCGGGCAGCGCCGCGTAGCTGATGGCGCCTTCCGTGGCGTTCACCGCGTCGACGACACCCGCCCCGCCGACGGCGGTGACGAGCGGGCTCAGCTCTTTGGCCGAGCAGCCCGCGGCGCCGTTTTCGGGCCAGACGGTGTTCGGCGCTTCACCGGTACCGATTTCCTCGAGCTGCTTCCACGTCTTGCCACCTTCCGTGCAGGCCAGAGTGGCTTCGTCGATCAGCGAGAGGTAGTTCTTGAACTGGTACGTCGTGCCCGAGCCTTCGGCGCGGACGACGCGGGTGATCGGGGCGTCCACACAACCTGCCCCGGTCGCGGTCTGGATCTTGTTCCAGATCTTGATGTTCCCCCGCATCACCGACTCCAGCTGCTTGTTGGTGATCTCTTTGATTTCGCAGCCGGTCGGCGGGTTGACCACTACACCGATCGCGGTCTGGGCGACCGGAACCACCAACACGCTCGTGCCGGAGGCGGCGTTCGCCGCTTTGATCTGCGCCGCGTTCGGCGCGACGTCGGAGGCGACGAACGCGTTCGTGTTGGCGAACGTGCCGCCTTCGAATCCCCAGGAGGCAAGGGCCGGGCCCGAGCCGTTCCCCTGGTAATCGACCGTCGGGCCGCCCGGGCAGTGCTCGGCGTAGAGCGGCGACCAGAGATTCCGCTGGGCGGGCGCCTGCAGTGAGGAGCCGGCAGCGGTGATCGATTCGCCGAGGCAGCCCTGCGGGGCGGCTTCGACTTTGATCGTCTGGGATTTCGCGGACGCTTCGCCCGCTTCGTTCTTGGCGGTGACCAGGCAGCCGATCGGGTGACCGGCGTCGGCGACCGTCGTCCTGTAGGTGGAGCCGTCGGCCCCGTCGATCGGGTTGCCGTCGCGGAGCCAACCGTAGGTCAGCGTCGGCGCGGGCGTGCCCGACCATTCACCTTCCGAGCAGCTGAGCTGCGAGCCGAATGCGGCGGAGCCGCTCAGCGTCGGCGCGGTGGTGTTCGTCGGCGCGGCCGCGATCACGATCGTCTTCTGGGTCGTGATCGGCGCCAGCGAGGCTTCCCCGGTGTAGGGCCGCATCGAGTCGTTGGTCACGGACACCTGGACGGAACCTTCGTGCAGGCCCGTCAGGATCCGGGTCTTCGGGTCGAGGATGGCGACCTTGCCCGCTTCGCGGGCGGCTTCGATCGCCGCTTTGCCGCTGCCGATCGCCAGGTTGGCCGAGCCGCCCCAGTCGACCGACATCGGGTAACGCAGCGGCACCACGCGGGTGCCGGTGGTGACACCCTGGGGCTGGACGATGCTGCCGCTCAGCTGACCGGTACCGCCGACTTTGACGGCGGCCGGGGTGTTGAGCGTCACCGACTGGGCGAACGCGTGGACGTTCGCGGTCAGCCACCGCTGTCTGGGTCTGTCTTCGGGGTTGACCGACCAGTCGCTCCAACCGGTGAAGCCGCCCCGTTCGGGGGTCCCGTACGGGTCCTTGCCCGAAGAGGTGAGGACGAAATAGGGAACGCCCTCGATCTGGTGGACCCACTCGACCTGCGCGTGGGAGCCGACCATGCCGACCGGCTTACCGCTCTTTTCGCGGAATTCGGCCAGCATTTTCTCGACCAGCGCCACTTCTTCGCGGTCGCCGAGCTGACTGTCCTTGGTCGACGACGGGTCATCGACCGGGTGATGGTCGAAGACCATCACGTTGTGGACCGACGGATCGTCGACCGCGGATTCGAGGGCATGCTGGAACACCGGCATCTGTTCCCAGTTCGAGCCGCGCAGCGTCCCGAGGGAGCTGGCGAGCAGGATGAACCGGGTGCCCTTGTGGTCGAAGTACCGGTAGGGAGTCCCGAACTGGGCTTCGAAATTGGCCAGCGTTTCCTGGACGTTGTTGACGCCGTAGGACTCGTGGTTGCCCGGCACGTAGTAGCAGGGGACCTTTTCGGACCCCGGCGCCGGCGTGTAGTCGGCCGGTTTGGTTTCGGTCGGCGGGACGAGTTCGCAGCCCGCTTCTTCGAGAACTTCACGGGCCAGTTTCAGGTCCTGCGGCAGGCCGCGGTCGGTGATGTCACCGTTGAGGACGATCAGGTCCGGATTCGTCTGCCGGATCCGGTGGATCGCCGTCGTCGCCACCTGCTTGAGGGTCTGGTTTTCGGCGGTGAACTGGACATCCGACAGCGTTGCGAACTGGAAGTCCGAGCCACCTTCGGGAAGCTGACCGTCAGCGGAGATGAACGGTTCTTCTTCCAGCGGCAGTTCGGCGGGCAGTTCGATCGAGGTCGGGACGTCGGCTTCGAACTGGTTGAGGATGAAGTAGCCCGCCTTCTGCTGGGCCACGTTGGTGTTGATCCCCTGCCAGCTCGAGATCGTGATTGGGAACACCGTATTCGACGGCAGTTCCCAGGTCGCGTACTGCCATTTGTTCGGGTTGGCTTCGAGGGCGCTGCCGTAGATGCCTTTGGAGACCCCGTTGCCGTCGTAGTAGCCGATGTAGTCGAGACCGCTCGGGACGGCGATCGACGATTTGAGTTTGAGGCGGATCCGCAGCGGCTGGCCGGCGACTTTGATCCGGTTGGTGGAGCCGTTGGCGCTGATGCCGACGTTCCGCATCGCCGCGAATTCCTCTTTCAGCCCTTCCGCGACCTTGGTCCGGGTCGTGGTGCTGGTGCTGTTGTTGTTCCAGCGGGTGAGGACGTTGGCATCGCTTTCGAACGAATACGGAACCTGGGTCTGGACGCCGACCGTGATCGGCAGCTTGACCGTCGCGCTGCCCGCTTTGATGACGAGGATCGTGCCCGCGTTGGCCAGCGGGGTGATCTTCAGCTTGCCTTCCTGCGGGGTGATTTCGACGACGCTGTGGTCGTATTCGAGGTTCAGGTCCTGAGGCTCGATCGGGGCGGAATAGCCTTCGTCGTCGCGCCCGGTGACCGCGATCGTCACCGCGTCGGCGGCGATCGGTTCGACGATCGAGAGCCGTTCGGTCGAGAGTTCCAGTCGTTTGACCGGGTTCAGGACCCTGACGTCGGTGGCGGCGTGGACGCTACCGTCGGCGGCTTCGATCGAGATCGGGCCCGTGGCGTTGGCGGGCGCCGCGAGGACGCCGTTTTCGATGCCGCCTTCGCTCGAGCTCCAGGCCACGTCGCCTTCGTGAAGCGGAACCGGGGTCTCGGTGTTGTCGAGCGCGCGCGCGACCAGGCTGCGGTGCATGCCCGGGAAGACGCGGTTGCTTTCGTAGATCGAGTAGTCGCCGGCCGCCGGATGGACGATCAGCTGTTCGACCTGGCCGTTGCCGGGGGCGACGAAGATGCCGATCCCGTTCGGGTCGGAGCGCTCGCCGCCGTCGGACGGGTTGTTGCGCACGGTGACTTTTTCGTCGCCGAGCGCCCGCCCGACCATCGTGGTCGAGCCGCCGCCGTCCAGGTTGACCGCCAGTTCGACACCCTGGGCGACCATGTCTTCGGCCTCCCGGTCGATGCCGACGCCGCCTTTGCCGGTGCCGCCGGGGCCGTCCCAGGTGGCCAGCACGAGGGTGTGGCCGCCGTCCTTGAAGCCGACCGACGTGCGCGGCGCGATCGCCGTTTCGAGGCCGGACACGACTTTGCCTCCGTTGACGATGACGCCACGGTTGCCGAGCGCGAACTGGAGTTCCTTCGCGGCGGCATTGCTGAGTTCGTAATGGAGTTCGACCGGATCGCCGACTTTCAACGTGCGCAGCGCCGTGGCCGCCGTTTCACGGCCGACCAGGGCGAAACCGCCCGCCGGGATTTCGCCGGCGCGGGCGCCGGCCGGTTCGATCGAGGCGACCTTGCCTTCGACGACCAGCACTTCGGCGAGGTTGGCCGCGCTGACGCCGGTGAACCCGCGGGCGCGACTGTAGGTGCCCCATTCGGGCGTGTAGGCGACCATGCCGTTTGCCGGGACGCCGCCGCCGTTGGCCGCGTTGACGGTTTTCACCGCGTAGCTCTGGCCGCCGAATTCGGCGTTCGCGGCGACCGCCAGGTCGGCGAGCTGGGCGAGGCCGGACTTGCTGACGCCGAACGACTGGGTGGTGGGGCGGGTCGCGTCGGGGCTCTTGACCAGCTTGCCGCCCTGGATCTCGCCGCCTTCGGCGGCGTTCGAGTTGCCGATGTCGAAGAAGTCTCCGTTGGTGGCGGCGACGGCGCCGGCTTTATTTGCCGCGGCGCTGAGCGGGCCGCCGGAGGCGACCGTGCCCGCGGTCAGCAGGTCGGTACTGACGGCGCTGTCTTCGAGGTCGACCGTGAGGACTTGCTCGTTGTACCAGCCGGCTTTGTTGACGGCTTTGATGTGGTGCAGGGTGATGCCGGGACCGAGCTGTTCGGTCTTGTTGATCAGCGGCAGCCCTTCTTCGGCGGCATCTGCCGCGGGGGTTGCCGCAAAGGCGGTCGCCATGGTGGTGGCGAGCGCGATGAGGAACATCGCGAGCCCGGGGGGCATCGCAGATCGCAATCTCATGCAGGTCTCCTGGTGGTGGGAGGACGAAATGAGCGCCCGTGGTGGCGGAGCGCGGCCGCACTGACGGCTGCATGGGATGGTGTCCAAAGGGGTAGCCCAGTCAGTTAAAGAGAGATGAAATTCGTGTGGCTTACCTGTCTTCAATAGGTGAAAGGCTGGTTAATATGTTGGAAGACAGCCCAGTACCTGCTATACACACAGTGTGTTGAGCTAGTACTAATCTCAGACCTCGCTCAGTCACCTTAAGTGTTTGGGTACTAAGTTCTGCGGAGTGGGAGTTACACAGTGAATCTGCAACGGGGCATAGCCGGTCGATCTGGCGAGTTCCTGCTCTTCGCGGTGACGCCGCCGCGATTGACGACGAGCCCCCAAGAGGCTGCGAAGATCGCCCGGGTCACCCTGGAGCGGCTGCGGCCGTTGGCGATCGACGGTCTCGTCCTCTACGACATCGACGACGAAAGCGACCGCAATCCCGACGAGCGCCCGTTCCCGTTCCTGCCGACGATGGACCCCGCCGATTACGTCGCCCGTGATCTTGGCGGGCTGGCGGTCTCCGCCATCGTCTACCGCGCGGTGGGCAAGTACCGCGAGGATCGTTTCCGCTCCTGGTTGGAGGCGCAGGATCCGTCCCGGGCGCTCGCAGTGTTCGTCGGGTCCTCCGCGCGCGAGAAGGCGGTCCACACCTCGCTCGCCCGAGCC
This sequence comes from Solirubrobacterales bacterium, assembly GCA_035281725.1. Classification (GTDB taxonomy): domain Bacteria; phylum Actinomycetota; class Thermoleophilia; order Solirubrobacterales; family 70-9; genus VAYN01. The sequence goes on along the minus strand of DATEDJ010000160.1, from coordinate 25,030 downwards.
TACGAGCTGCGCGAGGAGGCGCAGCCGGAGCTGCCGCTCGGCGGGGTCGCGATCTCCGAGCGACACGCGCGCCAGGGCGATGAGCACCTGCGGCTGATCGCGAAGCAGGCCGCGGGCTGCTCCTTCTTCATCACCCAGATCGTCTACGACGTCAACGCGGCGAAGAACCTGATCTCCGACTACCACCCCGAGTGCGCCGCGCAGAACCTCGCGCCGGTGCCGATCGTGCTCAGCTTCTCGGTCTGCGGGTCGCTCAAGACTCTCGAGTTCCTGCGGTGGCTCGGCGTGACCGTCCCGCGCTGGATCGAGAACGAGCTCCGCCATGCCGACCACACCCTCGAAGCCTCCTATGAGCAGGCGGTCTCGACGGCCGTCGACCTGATCGCGTTCTGCTGGCGGTTGGGGGTACCGTTCGGGCTCAACGTCGAGAGCGTCTCGATCCGCAAGGTCGAGATCGAAGCCTCCGTGCGGCTTGCCGCCCGGCTGGGAGCCAAGCTGCGCCGTTAGGTGCTCAGGTCGCGGGCGCCATCGGTCTGGCGCCCGCGCTCCCCTTTCGGACCTCGTGCATCCCCCAGCCGAGAATGGCGGTTGCGATGCCGTTGAGGATGAAGCCGATCCCGACCAGCACGGCGAGCGTCGCGTAGCCGATGTCCGGATTGGCGACGATCACGATGCCGGCGACCATCTCGACCAGGCCCAGCAGGGCGTACCAGCCGCGGTGCTCGGGCTCGTCGAAGGCGGTCGCGAAGCGGATCACTCCGACCGCGATCAGCCAGAGCGCGATCAGCAATGCGACGAAGGTGACACCGCCGACCGGGTGGCGGATCAGCAGTACCCCGACGATCGCGGTAATCACGCCGAACAGCGCGACCATGCCGCGATTCCTGGTCTCCCCGAAGAGGGAGTCGACCAGCTCGATGATCCCGTCGATCAGGATGAAAATGCCCACGATCACGGCCAGCGTCGCGAGGCTGTCGCTCGGCTTGAAGAGGATGATCACACCGGCCGCGATGCTCAGCAGTCCGACCGCCAACAGCAGCCACCAGCCGCTGGTCAGCGCTTTCACTTCGGCTTGGAAGGGCTGGTTCATCGAGGTCCTCGCTTTCCTCGTCGTCGGCCGCGGACCGGAGAATCATCGGTCTCCCCAGACCGTCATTTGGCGAGCATAACCGCTTAGGGCAGGCTTGTGAACCTAGTTACAAGGGGGGTTCTCATGAAGAAGTTCGTCAGAGCGCCCGGCGCGCGGCGCTTCGTTGTGATCGCGGCTGTCATCTGCGCGGTGGGGGTTACCGGTGCCCTTGCGCCGGTGGCGGCGCAGGCCGCAAGCTGCAGTGGGCTGCAGATCGTCTACGCACGTGGGACCGGCGAGGAAGCCAACCCCTACAGCGCGATCCTCGGCAACACGCTCGGTGCGGACCTCCAGGCGGATGTCCCCGGGACCACGGCGGCCGCCGTGAAATACCCGGCGAGCCTGGAATCCTCGTCGCCGACCCAAGGCAACACCGCGCTGGTCAACTACATCACGAACCAGGCTGCGGAATGCTCGAGCCAAAAGTTCGTTCTGGCCGGTTATTCGCAGGGCGCGAACGTGGTCGCCATGTCGTTCGGCCCCAATACCTCAGGTACCTGGGTCGGCGGCCCGAGTGTCGCGCAGATCCCCGCGAACCTTGCCTCGCACGTCACGGCGGTCCTGATGTTCGGCCCGCCCTACAACCAGATCGGTCTGTCCGTGCCCTCACCATATGGCGCGATCACCGATCAGTTTTGCGCCAAAGGCGATCTTTTCTGCAGTACGGAACCCAACCTGATCTATGGCGCGCTCATCCATCTGTTGGCGTATCAGAGCACCCTCAGCTCCGCCGCGGCTTATGCGGCGAGCAATTACGCGAACGGCGTGGTCGCCTAAGCGCAGTCTCCAAACCTCCGGGGGCTCTATTGTCGGGCCCCCGGAGGTAGCTGGATCGGGGGATCCTAAGATGGCTCCCGTGACCGAGATGAGTACGGCGAGCGCGGGACGGCGTGGGCCGCGCCAGCGTCGCAGCCGAGAGCGCGTAGAGCAGAATCCTCAAGGCGGCCACCGTGCTGCTCGACGAAGGTGGTCAAACGGCTCTGTCGACCCGGGTCCTCGCCGAGCGCTCGGGCGTGCCACTGGCGACGATCTATCGATACTTCGACAACAGCGACGCGATCATCGCGGCGTTTCTCGAGCGCGAGATGGAGATCATCGACCGCAAGTGCGTCGCCGCCGTCCTCGAGCTCGATCGCGTCACCTTGCGATCGATGACCGATGCGGTGCTCACGGCGCACATGCTCCACCACGAGCGTAACCCGACCGCCGTTCGTCTCTGGTTCGACGCGGAGCGCAGCCCGGAGGTTCGCGCACGGATCTGCCGGCAGGACATGCGTCTGGCGGAATGGTTTGAGCAAGCGGTGAGCACTGCCGGACTCGTCCGCGACGATGCGCCTCCATGGGGCGGGGCGCTCTTGGTGCGCCTGGCCGACCGCATGTTCGAGTTCTCGTTCGCCGAGTGGAACGGGCCAGGGACCCACCGTGAGATCGTCGCCGGATTCGTCGACATGGTCGCCGGGCGACTGGAACGCCACGCCACACCGGCCGGCATCGACGGGATCTCCGGCGAGGAGTTCGTCCGCCTGCTGGGCGCGATGCCCAGGCACGTCAAAGTCGACTGACTCGGTCCTCGCGCGTAGGTAACCGGGGGGACTCGGTGACCGCCGAGAGCGACGGCTTGCCGGGTATGGGCACGGCTGGTTTCGAACCAGCGACCTCAGCCAGATCGCGAACCGAAAGAACCAGGCCCGCTTACGTCGATCACCATACCGATCGAGCAGGCAGCCTCCGTAGACACCCGGTAGTCAGGGACCGGGGGTCATCGGCAAGAAGGCGAAGCGCCGGCGCGCGCCGGCCTGTCACGCCGGAGGTCGCGGGTTCGAGTCCCGTCGCTCCCGTTAAGGCAGTTCCGGACTTCATTACGGAGTTTTTGCCTCCGCAAATGGCTTTCCAGAGCGGTTCCCGGAACGGCAATTCCATTACGGAGTTTCTCAGAGGCAGGGTCGGCCGCCTCGGGATCTCCCGGCGCGGATATGCGATCGGCTCGAGGACCGTCCTGCCGGCGTCGACGGCGTCGACGAGGACCGCCTCGATGACCTTCTCGAGGACGGTCGGGTAGTCGTCCTGCGGCGGCGGGATCTGGCTCATCGGGACGAAAGCTAGCGAGTGCCGATCTGCCTTGAGGACGCAGGTGCCGGTGCCGATACTTGACCGGTGACGGAGGAACCTCAAGATCTCGATCTCGGTACGGCAGGAGCAGGCGCAAGGCGCCAGGCCGAACGACGCAAGGCAAGGCGCGAGGCAGAGACCCGCGCCGCCCATCCTCACGTCGGCGGCCTGCTGCTGCGCTTCCGCGACGCGCCGCAGAGCGAGAAGGCCTGGGCGGACGGCGCCGTCGGCGAGGAGGCGGTCGCCGCCCACCTCGCCGCGCGGTGCCCCGACGTGATCGTCCTGCACGACCGGCGGATGCCGCGCAGCCGCGCCAACATCGACCACATCGCGGTCTCCCCGTCGGGTGTCTGGGTGATCGATGCCAAGCGCTACAAGGGTCGGATCGAGGTCAGGAAGCCGCTCTTCGGCGACGCGAAGCTCGTCATCCGAGGCCGCGACAAGACGAAGCTCGTCGAAGGACTGAAGCGCCAGGTCGACGCGGTCAGAGCCCGGCTGGCCATCGTCGAACAGGATGTGCCGGTCGGCGGCTGCTTCTGCCTCATCAACCCCGATGGTCAGGCCGGCGGCAGTGGACTGCCCCTACTCCGCACCCTCGTCATCGAGGGCTTCCCACTTTTCTATCCGCGCAAGCTCTCCAAGCACCTGATCCGATCGGGCCCGATCGACGCCGAGCAGCGCGCGGTTTTAGCCGAGGCGCTGGTCGAGCTCTTCCCGCCGGCCTGACGCTCGCCAGCTATCGAGCAGGCCAGCAGGTCGGGTCCCGGGTTCTGGGCGCCTGGTCGTCGTCGCCGATCTCGCAGACGCAGGCCCGTGCGGGCTCAGCTGGTCAACAGCAGTAGCGCCAGCCACCTCGCAATGCTGGCGGCCGTGTGACACCAGTTGCAAGAGTTAGGCCCCGCCGCCCAGATTGGACGGCGGGGATCACCGCCACGAGGGCAACCGCGCCAAGTACAGCCAGGCCGAGGAGCACGTTCCACTGCCAACTGCCGGGGTCGAGCTGCCAGCGAACATTGTGGGTCGATCCATCGTTCAGATTCCTGGCCGCGTATGACAGCCATACCCATGCGAGGCATGGAAGACCCACGAACATGTCGGGGACCTCCGCATCCTCCTAACGGACCCTTCGTTTCGCGGGAACACTCGAGGCGTCGTGACTCCCCAGCACCCAGACGGTGGCAACGAACGGCCCCGTCGCGTGGGGAATCTCCAGTCTGACGAACCCTTTCAAGGACCTGGAGGACGACGTCAATCAACCAGCACCGTCTGGCACACTGCACCCGTCGCACACACTTTCCCGACGGGAGGAAGACGATGCCTACCAGTGACACGATCGAGGACGCGCGTCAGCTGATCGAGAGACATCTTGCCGGCCTCGACGAGGAGCGCCGCCGGCTCGAGCGGGCCCTCGCGGAGCTCGGGGGCAAGCGAAACGGTCCCCAGGTCGCCCGCGCGGCAGCGCCTCGACGACCAAAGCGACCACGCGCGCGCCGAAAAAACGCCGTCGCCGAAAAGGTGGCACCCGCGCCGATCAGGCCGTCGAGCTGATCACCTCGAAGCCCGGGATCGGTGCCTCCGACGTCGCCAAGACGCTGAAGATCAAACCGAACTACCTATACCGCGTGCTCGGTGACCTGGAGAAAGCGGGTCGGGTCAAAAAGGACGGCCGCCAGTACTACCCGGCCGGGTGACGGCCACGGGACCGGTCTCGTAGGGGCCGGCAGTCGGCTCCGTAGGGCGCGCCTTTCAGTCGAGCCAGATGATCGACACGACCGCGCCGGAAGAGGAAGTGCAGCGTTGATGGGACCGGGGGAAGCGGCTCGCATAGCAGCGCCAGCGCTCGCCCCTCACGGTGAAGATCGCGCCTTCGGAGAATCGTCCGCCTGATCCCTTGGTGGAGGCGAGGACCACCTGGCGGGCGACGTCGCACCCGACGCCGGTGGCCCTGAGCTTTTCGCTGTGGACGAGATCGTCCCCGGGTCCCCTCGGCGGCGTGCAGGAGGTCGCCGCCGAGGATCCTGGCGGCGATGCCAGCGCGGTGAGGCTCACGCCGAGTGCGACGGCGGACAAGATGGTCGCCCACCTTCCTGTTCGGTTCCGATTCATCGAGTTCACGCTCCTTTGTCGCGCTCCTTCCGGTGGCCCGGTGTGAGGTCGTCGAGATCCTCGCATCCGGACCAGCGACCTGTCTCATGCCGTGGGATTGCACCCGGGTTCATGTTCTTCGCTGCTCGGCTGCGACTCTCCCTGGGCGTTCCAACCGACTTCCCCGCTCTGGCTGAGCACGATGTCGGTGACCTGGGGGCCGGGCTTCGGGGCGATCGCGCCGCCGACCAGGCAGGTGCGGATCACCCGGCCGGTGAGGAGGTTGCGGACGCGGACCCAGGTCTGGTGGGTGTCCAGGTAGTACTCGGAATAGGCGTAGGCGACGAGCGGCGCGTTCACGGCGAAGACTCGTTCATCGACCTTGACCCAGTAGGCGTGTTTTTCACCGCCCACTTCCGGAAGGTCGAGGAGGCGCGACTTCCCGGTCGCCGCGAGGCAGGCGAACACCGGGCGGCCGGAGATGGCGGGGTTGCGATGTTCCGCGTGTTCTTCGGGTTCCTCGGGCATCGCGTAGATCCGGACCTTGCCCGTCTCGAACAGGGTGCTGCTTAAGGGACGTTCGCAGGGGGACACCGGACCGCGACCATCTGCACCGGGACAGAGCGGCGCAGTCCTGCGCGAGCCCGACCCGGCAGCCCCAGGGATCCGCCGCGCCGGAGAGGTCGAGCCGTCCAGAAGGACCATTTCGTCGGGCCGGTGCCCGAGCGTGATCCGTTCATACAGCCCGCGCGCCAGGCCGTCGCAGACCCGCACCGGTTCCGTCGGTCCTTCGCCGTCGGGTGGAGGAGCTTCGGCGCCTTCCAGCGGGGAGGGCCGGCGCAGGAAGGCGGTGATCACGGCGGCGATCCTGGTGCGCCCGGGGATCGGATGTTCGTGGACCTCGACCCGCTGGATCTCGGGTGGCGGTTCACCGATGCAGTAGCCGCTCACGACATTGATCCTCACCGTCCTGCCCGCCGGGCGGTCGTATCGGAGGACCGGCGCCGTTTCGACCCTGGGCGCCCCGTTGTGGGCTTCGGAGGCTTCGACCTGGGTGGCTCCCGATGGCGAGGTCGGCGACGGGAGGCCGGGCGGGGTCGCCTCCGACCCTTCCACGTAGCCGGGCGGCCTCGCTTCGTACGCCCTGGCCGTGGTGGTGAACAGGAGCGCGATCAGCAGGACTCCGGCCGCGATGCCGACATGACCGACGCGACTCCCCCGTCCCCTCACGGCAAGGAACGCTACCGGTATCCATGGGTGCGCTCAACGCCTAGAATGCCCGGCGATGAGGCGGCGGACAATGCGAGTTTGGGTCGGCACCGGTCTCTGCCTCGTGCTCCTGGCGTTCTTCGGAGCATCCAGCGCCGTCGCGGCGACGACGAGCTGGGAATGGATCACCACGACCGAATACCCCTGGTACGCCCAGTACTACGGCCAGACGGTGGCGGGCGGTGGGCCGACCGAACCCCACGAATACGTGTTGGCCAACACCGGTGAATCCCCGATCACCATCGAACGTCTCTCGATCGGTTGGGAGTCGAAAGCGGAACCCCACGTCTGGACGGCGCCCGGCGGCGACTGCAAGAAGGGGACGACGATCGAACCGGGCGGTACCTGTTCGGTCGACATGGTCTTCGACCCGCTGATGGCCGGCTGGAGGGAAGGCTGGATCAGGGCCCAGGCCGCCGACGAACAACCGGAACAGGCCAAAGTGATCTTGGAAGCAAAAGCCGTCGGCCCGTGGGTAGAACCCGAACCCGAACGGCTCGACTTCGGCTCCGTCCAGGTCGGCGCCGGACCGTCCGCGATCCAGACGATCACCCTCACCGACGAAGAATCCTTGCCGCTGAAGATCTACGGCATCTCGGTGACCGACATCTACGAACGGCCGGAATCCCCGAGCCCATTCCGAGTGGTCGGTGGCAGCTGCCGGGAAGGGGTGGTGGTGGCGACGTCGGAGAGCTGCACCATCGAGGTCGTCCTCGAACCGGCGAAGGTCGGCTCCTTCGAATCCAAGATCGTGATCGCCGACAACGCGGAATCGGAGCAATCGGTCTTGGTCCGGGGAGTCGGGGTCGCACCACCACCCCCATCGACGGGGTCGGGCACGGTCACGAAGTCCGAACCAGACAGCTCCGTCCCCTCGCCGCCGCCGTCGCCTAGTGCTGGCCCGCCTACGGTTTCGAAGACGGGGCCGCTCGTCTGCCCGAAAGGCAAACGCAAGGCGGTCAGGCGCGGTCGGACGGTCTGCGAGAGGCGACCCAGGCATCATCATCACCGTCGAAGCGATCAGCGTCCCGTCGCCGAACATATGCGAGTAGGGCGATCGCGGTGATCGGTGGACGGCTGAGGTGCGCCGCGATCATCGCCGCGATCGCGGCGACCTCGCTCCTGGCCGCCCAGGCTAGCCCTGCCGATGAAGGCATCTGCGCCGAAGTCCCCAGCCCGCATCCCGGTTGCACCGTTCGCCCACACACGATGGCCTACGGAGCCCATGCCTCGATCTACGGGATCAGGTGGAGCCACTGGGGCTCCGATCGGGCGATCGGCGCTGGTCACATACTCTGGCGTCGCACGGTGACCGAACCCAGCTCCGGGCCCTACGCCGCCAAGCTGATCTTCAGCGCGCCCGCCGAATGTGGTCATGGCAACCGCTACGCGTTCTGGACCCTCAAGATCAAGCGCCGCCGGGGCTGGCAGACCTTGGGACGGGACGAACCGTTGGGCTCCTGCTTCTCCTGAAGCCGGTCGGTCGATGTCGCTGGACCCGAGACTCGCGGACCGCCTCGCGGCGATGCGCGACATAGACCGACCGTTCCATCTCTGCTTCGAGGGGCCGCTACTCCGTCGCGGCAGGAAGGGCGTGGCGAAAAGCCGTCGGAAACGACGACAGGCGGAACTGAGGCCGGAGATGGAGGCGGAGATCCGGGAGCGCGGACGTCGGGCGTTTCGGGGCCCTGTTTCGGTGAGCATCTCGCTCCACGGACGGCGTACGAATGCACCGACCTCGGTGAAGGCATATCTGGACTGCATGGAGGGCATCTTCTATTCGGACGATCGCGCCGTCGAGCACCTCTATGTCCAGGCATTCTCCGGCAGATCGGACGACGAGGACGAGAAGGTCTTCATCGAGATCGAACCGCTGCGGATGTACGTGACCAACTTCGACCATGCCTACTCCCGGCTCGGGGGGCGCCTTCGGCGAGGAGAAGGACCTGGATCTCCGTGAGGAGTTCGAGCGCGAGGAGCTCGACGGCCTGGAGGGTGAGCTCGCACGAGAAAGGCGGCGAGGCCGGGGCCTCTTCGACGAGTTCGACCCGGAGCTCGCGGAGCAGATACGCGTCGACCGCTCGAGGGAGATCAGTCAGCTGCGCTTCAGGACGCTCGTGGCGCGGGGCCTCTATCCACACGATCGTCCGGGCCCGCACTCCTTGACGGCGAGGTCCGGGTCGGCCGATCCGGGTTGGGCGGAGAAAGAGCTGCCAGGCTCTTTGTGGCTTCCGCTCCCCGGCGTCTCAGGTTGGGAGGGGCAGGTCGAGAACGCGCTGGCAGGTCACATGTCCCGCTGGAGGATCGAGAAGGTGCCGATCGACTTCATGCTCGGACTCGGACTCGACCTGGCCGTCCAGGGGGAGCGAAACGGCGGCAAGGACCTGGACAACCTGGCGCATCTCGTCACCGGCGCCGTCCGCCGCGTGGTCGGTGTCAACGACGAGGATCCGGTGACCATCTACCGCGTCTACTCGAGGCCGGGGGAGCGCGACGGCGTGAGGGTCCGGATGGTCGATGCCAGGCTCCTCGAAGCCGTTCACGCAAAGGTCTTCGACTCGCGGTACCTGCGCCTGCAGATCGACGACGATTGAGTCTGCCGCCCGTGACCCGAGGTCGGATGGTTTCGATGGGCGGGTCACCTTCCCCGGGTGTTGGCCGACTGCTTCACTCCGCCGCTGGCCTCGGCCACCTCACCTCAGCTTGCCCGAGGTCTTGACGACCGCCGTCCCCTTGGTGCAGGTGATGGCGACCGAGGTGCCGTGCCTCGTGCGCCGACAGGTGAAGCCGCTGACGGTCACGACGTGCCCGGCTCGCACGGGTCGCCGCCAGGCCCTGGTGACGATCACCTGCGCCGAGCTGCAAGGCGTCCCGATGGTCCTCGTCCGGCCGGATTCGAGGAATCCTGGCGCGATGCAGGTCAGCCAGGAGGGTCGAGCTGCCTCGGGTGGCCCCACGACAGGCGGCGGCTGCGCCGAGGGGATCGCGCCTGAGTGTGGACGGGGAGCCGGTTCCGGGGCATAGCCGGAATCCAGTGCGAGCCCGCCGATCCAGCCGAGTGGCGTGATCAGCGCGGGCCTCACGTCTGAGCCGTCGAGGTTCGCCCGCCCGATCGACTTGATCGCGTTCCCTTCGAGCGACCAGTAGATGTGTTCGCCGTCGACGGCGATCGAGAAGGCGGGCCCGCCGGTGTCGGGGATGAATTCGGGTTCCACCTCGCTCCCGTCGAGGTTTGCCCGCCCGATCCCGTGTTCCCACGAGGACCAGTAGATGTGTTCCCCCTGGATGGAGATCTTCAGGATGCTTCGGCCCGGATCGGAGAGCCATTCGGGGTCCGTTTCCGTGCCGTCGAGATTCGCCCGTCCGACGTAGTCTCCTCCGTTGAAGTCGGACCAGTAGAGATGCGTCGCCGAGACGGCGAGGCTGTCGGCGTTGTAGAGGAACGGCAGGGAGATGATCCTTTCCGGTTCGGATCCGTCCAGCGTCGAGCGGTAGATGCCCTTGCCTCCGTCGGCCCAGTAGAGATGATCGCCGCCGACCGCCAAGCCGACCGGACTCTGGCCCATCGGGGTCTGGATGAGGCCTGGTTCCGCATGTGACCCGTTGAGGTCGGCGCGGGAGATCGACCCGGAGGTCACGACTCCCGTCCTCGGGTTGTCGGATTCGACCTCCGACCAGTACACGTGAGTGCCACCGACCGCGACCGCAACCGGGTTCTGTTCCCCGGGCGGCAGGCGGATGAACTGGGGATCGAAGCCGGAGCCGTCGAGGTTGGCCCGCCCGATCGTCCTGTGGCTACCGTTGGCCCAGTAGACAAACGCCTCCGATCGCGCGGCCGAGACCGTGGCGACGACGAGCAACAGCAGGCCGATCAGAAGACCTCGGCCAAGGACCCGACGCAGTATCAGCATCTCGCGGCCTGTCCGGCGAGGGCAGCTTCGAGGGCCTTGCGGATCCGTACGACGGCCTTGTGGTGACCGGCCCGGCGGGCCTTTCGCAGCTGCGATCGGAGGCGGACGATCCCGGCGGGCTCGCCGCTGCAGGAGGAGACGGGCGGGGTCGAGGTCTGCGGCACGCTCGCGGGGGACACGGCCGATGGCGGCTGGGCGAGCGCCATCGGCCTGATTGCCACGTGACCGAAGGTGGCGGTTTCCTCGCTTCGGTATGGCTCCACCGCATAGAGGCAGACCTGCTGGCCGACCAGGCCCGGGAGGATGGGCATTTCCGCGAAGTCGAACGAGGCGGTGGCTCCGTTGGGCTCCGCCCCGCTGCTCCAGAATTCTCGGACGTCCGGCTCTTCCCCACCGAGGAATCCGAGTGGGCATTCGGAACCGCCGGGCCCGAGCGCAGCGACCGCCACCCAGTAGTCGCAGCCGGGTCCGCAATCGTTTCGCACCCACCCGGCGATGCTCCCGGTGGTCCAATCTGAAGAGGCGATCGCCCGGGTGACTTCTCCTTCGGGAGCCCATACCACCGGGCCACCTGACGCCGAGGCCGAGGCCGAGAAGATGCAGGCGGACAGCATCACCAGTGCAGCGAGTGCGGTGATCGCCCTCATCATTGATCCATCTCCCCGGCCAAGACGGCGGCATCCTAGGCGCCACGATCAGCCACGGTGTTGCGGTGGTGTTTACCTCGAGCCCGGGCCACGGCGGTTCGAGTCTGCCGGGCCGAAGCAGGGGCACGGGATCTACCGCGATGCGGTCATGGGCGTGTTAGTACCGCCACCGCCACGGTGTGAGTCGTGGTCTTCAGACGCGCTTGTTCGAAGACTGCTGACCCACGCAGACCATTTTTCGGTAATCAGCACTCGATCTACAGATCGTTAACAGCCAGTCGACACCCCCGGGATAGGAATCCGGCCGCACACACCGGACAGGGGGGCTTGAATGAGGCAGGGGGGACCGATCCGCAGAAGGGTCGGCATCGTCGTCATCGCGTGCGTGGCCTTCCTCGGCACGGCCGTGCCGGTGCTGGCCGACCCCTCGGACCCGCCGCCCGAACCGTCGGCGGGCGGTGAACCGCTCGGTGGACCGCTCCTCAAAGCCTCGGAATACGGCGTGCCGACCTCGGCGGAAATCGCCGCCATGCATCAGGACGTCGTGCGCGCTGAAGAAGAACGCGCCCGGGAACTGGAAGAGGAGCCCTTCGTTGCCCAACGCGAAAGCTCCCGCCATGCCTACGAGGAAGAGACCCCCTCGGAATCCGAAGAACTCCTGCGCTCGACCTTCGGCGAAGCCCTCCAGGAACTGAACGGGGAACCGGGCCGTGCCCTCACCGACGCCAAACTCGACGAAAGCCTGGGCGAAGGGGCCGCCGTCGTCACGGTCGACGGGAGGAACGAAATCCTCCAGGCCGACCAGCCGATCGAGACCGAGAACGACGAAGGCGAAATGGAAAAGGTCGACCTCTCGCTCGAACCCGGTCCTGAAGGCTTCGAACCGGAAAACCCGCTCGTCGAAACCGTCATCGGCACGACCGCCGAAGAAGGGGTGGAAATCGGCGAGGAAGGGATGACGGTCACGCAGGTCGGCGCCGAAGAAAGCAAAGGCCGCCTCCTCGGCGACAAGAACGTCTTCTTCGGCGAAGTTGAAGCAGGGAGCGACACCGACCTGATGGTCTCGCCGACCTCACGCGGCGTCGAGCTCTTCGACATGCTTCGCTCGGTCGAAAGCCCGGAGACGATCAGCTTCCACCTGGATGTCCCCGAAGGGGACACGCTGAGGCCCGAACCGGGCGGCGGCGCCGAGGTCGTCGACGGCGAAGGCCACGTCGTCGCCCTGATCGACAAGCCCCACGGCGAAGACGCACAGGGCACCTACGTCCCGGTCGAACTCGAGGTCGAAGGCGACTCGGTCGTCCTCGTCACCCACCATCGCTCAGAAAACCTTGCGTATCCGATCCTGATCGATCCCGAAATCGAGAACGGGCAGTCGGACGTCGGCCAGGGCTGGGGCTGGTGGTTCGCCGGCGCCAACCTGCAGGGCCTCGGCTACTGGCACTTCGAAGCGGTCGGCAGCGCGGTCGAAGGCAGGACGTCGGATCCGGCCTATCCGGGGCAGCCGGGGCTCTACACCGCCTTCCCCGTCTGGCCGTCGAGTCCCGGCTGGCGCGGCACCTGGTACCTCAACACCAGGAACACCGGCGTCTATCTCAGGAACCTCGAAATCAACCCGTTCAACCGGAACGACGAAACGGCAAACTGCCCGGACACCTTGGAACCCTACGACTACGAGGGTTATCGGGATGTGGTCCGGCACGAATGGGTCGGGAACTACGGCCTTCCCTGGTATAACGACGCGCACAACCAGGGATGGTTCCACCGCGAAGGCTGGGGCCATCAGTTCGACTTCGGCCTCGAGGTCGACGGCGAACCAGAGATCAACTGCTGGCGGTCCCTGAGGGCGGGTGGAGTCGCCTTCTGGATGGGTGACTGGGGTCCCCCGACCATGGAATCCGCCACCTACTCGGGCCCCTCCGGATGGATCAAGTCCACCGGCACCTTCTCCGTGACGGCCCGGGCCTCCGACGGCGGGCTCGGCGTGAAGGAGTTCGACTTCACCTCCGGCGGGGTCTTCCCGGTGCAGCGCCGGGGAGCCGTCGGCGAAAAAAGCGCCGAATGCACGGGGACCTATGAGAACCCCTGCTGGGAACGGGCCTGGGACACCTACACCTTCAGCGGCGCCGGCTTCAGCCCCGGGGAAAGCCAGGTGCAGGTCTCGGCGCTGGACGCCACGCTCCACGGCTCGAACACCAAGACGTTCCCGTTGAAGGTCGACCCGAGCCCTCCGTCCGTGAAACTGAAAGGGCAGTTCGAGGCGGCGATCGTGGAAGGCCAAGCGGAACCGGGCGAAGGGCAGAAACCGAACGAACACGGGCCGCAGCTCTCCCAGCCCGTCTACAACCTCAAGGTCGAAGCGACGGACGGAAGCACCGCCGAAGCCGCCACGAAGCAATCAGGCGTGCAGAAGATCGAAGTCCTGGTCGACAAAGAAGCCAGGCCGCCGCTCACGAACGCGAGCTGCCCCAATTCGAGCTGCCCGCTGAGCGGAACCGTCTCGATCCCGCTGACCGGGTTGTCCGCCGGGCCTCATCACCTGACGGTGAAGGCCTACGACTTCGCCGGCAACGAAGCCGACGTGATCGAACAGAGCTTCGAATACTTCCCGGCGACCGGGCTGACCGAAGAAGACGTCACCCAGCGTTTCCTCCTGCCCGACGGGAAGAACCATGAAGGCAGCAGCTACGCCGGGCCCGAACTGGCGGTCAACGTGATGAACGGCAACGTCGTCTACCACCAGCGCGACGTGGACGTCGAAGGGCCGAACGTCGACCTCGAAGCCGAACTCTTCTACAACTCCCAGCTGCCGAAAGAGGAAAGCAGCGAATTCGGTCGGGGCTGGACCCTCTCCCAGACCCCGGCGCTGAAAAGCTCGGGCTCGGGTGGCCAGGCCACGGCGTTGATGAGCACCTCGGCGCTCGCCGGCGGCGTCGACCTGCCGCAGGGATCGGGCCAGGGCTACTTCTCCGACAAGCTGAACGCCTACATCGAGAAGATGCCTGGGCCCGGGGGCGGCTACGCCGTCAGCCCCGACGGGGGCGAAGAAACCCCGGCGACGATCTACGACGCCGCCGGCAAGGTGACCGAAGTCCAGACGAGCCCCACCGCCTCGGTCCAGTACGCATACGCGGGCGGACACCTCTCCGAAATCGCCGTCGACGACCCCGGCTCGACCACCCTGGCCCCGCCGCCGGTGAAAAAAGCGAGGGTCGTGCCCAACTACGTCTCCTCGTTCGGGTCGGCCGGGGCCGGCACCGGCCAGCTCTCCCATCCGGCCGACGTCGCACTCGACTCCAAAGGAAACGAGTGGGTCGCCGACTCCGGCAACAATCGGATCGAGGAGTTCACCCCGGCAGGCGAATTCATCAAGGTCTTCGCACCGGGCGGCGGCGTCACCTTCAGCACGCCGAAGTCGCTGGCCTTCGACGCCGCCGGCGACCTCTGGGTCGACGATTCCGGCAACAGCCGCCTGCTGGAGTTCAGCGCGAGCGGCACGCTGATGAAGACGGTCGGGACGAACGGACCGGGGACCAACCAGTTCAACCGGCCCGAAGGCATCGCCATCGCCCCGAACGGCCACATCTGGGTCGCCGACACCTACAACTACAGGGTCGTCGAACTCGGCGCGGCCGGTGAATGGATGAAGGTCGTCAACCCGTCCGGCCTCGGGGAAATCGAACCGACCGGGGTCGACGTCGGCCCGGAAGGCAAGGTCTGGGTCGCCGACTGGGCCCATAACCGCATCGTCGAGTTCGGCGCGGGCGGCGAACTCATCCGCCAGGTCGGGAGCATGGGGACGACGGAAGGGAAGTTCAGACAACCGGACGCGATCGCGGTCGGCGCGCTCGGCGAAGTCTGGGTAGGCGACCAGAACAACGAGCGGGTGCAGGAGTTCACCAAGGAAGGCGCCTACGTCACCCAGTTCGGCTCCGCCGGCTCAGGGCCGGGTCAGTTCTCCTTCAGCTATCCACTGGGGATCGCCACCGACAACGAAGGCAGCCTCTTCGTCACCGACACGAACGACAACCGGGTGGAGCACTGGCAGATCCCCCACTACGGCAACAAACCTGTCTTCTCCGCTTCCTTCGGATCGGCCGGCACCGGCCCGGGTCAGTACAGACACCCCGGCGGCCTCGCCGTCAACGACGAAGGCTACGTCTGGATCCCGGACACCGAAAACAACCGGATCCAGGAGCTGGGGCCGAACGGCGAATTCAAGCGCCAGATCGGGACCTCCGGGTCGGGCGCCGGGCAGTTCAATCGACCGAAATCCATCGCCTTCGACGACGAAGGCGACTTCTGGGTCGCCGACTCGGGCAACAACCGCCTCGAGGAGTTCAGACGAAGTGGGGAATTCGTCAAATCCGTCGTCTCCCTGGGTCCCGGCAACGCTGAACTCAACGGTCCGGAAGGCATCGCGATCGCCCCCAACGGCCACATCTGGGTCGCCGACACCTACAACTACCGGATCGTCGAACTGGACGAAAACGGCAACTTCATCAAGGTCGTCAACCCCTCCGGCCTCGGGCACATCGAACCGACCGGCATCGCCTTAGGGCCCGGCGGCAACGCCTGGATCGCCGACTGGATGGGCGACCGGGTGGTGGAGATCAGCCCGGCCGGGGAACTGATTCGCCAGTTCGGCACCGCAGGGACCGGCAACGGCCAGTTCGAACGCCCCGACACGGTCGCCGTCGCCCCCCACGGCAGCATCTACGTGGTCGACCAGAACAACGCGCGGGTCCAGGTCTTCAACCAGGAAGGCGTCTACCTGTCCCAGTTCGGATCTCCGGGCGCGGGGGCGGGGCAGTTCTCCTTCGCCTACCCGACCGGGATCGCCGCAGACGGCAGAGGCGACATCTGGGTCTCCGACTACAACAACCACATCCAGAGATGGCTGACGGGCTACGCGACCTACGCCGAAGAAGAGAAGGAAGAAGAAGAACACCCGGTCCAGGATGATCCGGTCGTGGCGGTGAAAAGCGCGGCTGGCCAGATCACCGCCCTCGAAGGCACCCAGGCCGGCGTCCACAATTACGTGCACGAAAACGGGCTGCTGACCAAGGACGAAGGACCGGGTGGGACGACGAGCTACGAATACGAACCGACGACGCAGATGCTGAAGAAGATCACCCTGCCGAACGGGACCTCCGCCTCGATCGCCTACGACACGACCGGGCGGGCGACGGAAGTCACGGTCACCCCGGTCGGATCCGGACCGAAGACCACGAAATTCACCTACACGCAGGAAACCGGGATCGAAGAAAAAGAAGGCAAACGGACCACGGTCACCGGCGAAAACCGCCGGACGACCGTCGAAGTCGTAGGCGGCAAACGGACCTTCTACCTGTTCGACAACGCCGGCGACATGATCAAGTCCTGGAACACCCTCACGGCTCCGGTCTTCAAGCAGGGCACGGGCTCGATCATCGAAAAAGCCGAAAAGCCCAACGACCCTGAAAAAGAACTGACCAAAGGCGACCAGAACGTCTTCATCGAAGGAAAATCGATCGAAGGGATCAAGACGATCCAGCTGATCGTCAACGGGACCACGATCGTCGACGAAAAGACCTGCCCCGGGGCGACGCGGGAAGCCTGCGAAGAAGAACGCATGAACTGGATTGTCAACACGCTCGAACTGCCGCCGGGGACGATGTGGGTGGAAGCCGTGCTGACCAACTTCGAAGGGATCACCGCGAGCAAGAGGTGGTGGGTGACCGTCCCCTACCTCCCGCCGCCCAACGACGGAGAACCCGAACCGCCGACCTACAAGGAAGTCCTCAACTTCCGCGAAGAATATGGCCTGGACATCGGTCTCAACCCGGTCGTGGACGAAAAGGAACTGCAGCTCCGGGTCCAGGTGCCGATCGGCGCCTGGTACAACCCTGAAACCAAACTGGGCGAATACGCGCGGGCCTCCTGGGAACGATGGGGAGTGCCGTTGGGCAAGCCGGACATCGACCAGCTCGAATACCGCGAATCGTACGTAGCGCAGGACGGACCTCTGATTGAAGCGTGGGGCGAAGAACACGCCGTTGGCACCTACGGTGGCTTCTGGGTGAACAACCGAGCGGGAGGGATCATCGAGGTGGGCTTCACTGCCAACGGAGCTTCTGAGTTGTCGCAGCTCAAGTCCGAAGTGCCGCTCATGGCCGCTGACAGGATCGCGGCGGTACCGGCGGCCGTGTCGCGTGCGTCCCTACAAGCGTCACTTGCCCAGATCACGTCTTCGTGGTTGAGCAACGCCGAACTCTCAAACAATTTGACCGAAATGTACTTGGACACGCGCCGCAACACGCTCGTCGTCGGAGCGCGTAATGTCGGCTCTGCGAGAGAAGTCTTGGTGAACATGGTCGGCGCCAGCACGCCGCTCGAAGTACACGCTTCGAACGGAGACGGCGAATTTGACGGTAGATATGAAACTCGGGGAAAAATGGAGGCCGGAGACGCGATCTTGACGGAGGAACCGAATCACGAATGCACCGCAGGGCCTGGGGCGTGGAAATCGAACGGCCCAAATCAGCCGAAAACCAAATTCCTACTGACGGCTGGTCACTGCGGCGTCGTCGGACAGACGGAGTTTCGTATGGCCGGGAGAGAAACCACCAAAGGTGCCGTGGCGATCGGGACGGTCGTCGCAACCGGTCTTCCTAGAACCGGAGGCTATGAGGAGGACGGCGACCTGATTGCCCTCAACAACGGCAACATCGCACCAAGCCAGATATTCCGTCCCGGCGTCGCACCGCTTCGACCCGGGCGGTCGGCAGCAACGATCAAGGAAGACGACACTCTCTGCTTCTCAGGAGTCAGGACCGGAATGATCAAATGCGGTCCTGTGTTGAGATTCTTCGAGTTCCATCCCACCGTTGATCCACGGGAACCCTCTGGTCCGATTGGGCTACTGGGAAGCGTCGAAATGGGGGGCAACTTCAAGACGATGGGTGGCGACAGCGGTGGCCCGGTCTGGGATGCTCAGACCAAGGACATTGTCGGGCTCGTTTCCGGAAGTCGAGCGAATGGGAATTCCGTCGTCGCACCGTTGCTACCTCTGCCGGATCCGAAAATCGTGGCCCCCGGCATCCTCAGTGATCTTGGCGCCGGACTGCAGATCGAAACTGGAGAATGATGCGAAGCAGAAAAAAGTCTGACGCGCGGCGAGCGTCCACGGTGGCCTGTCTGGCGCTTTGCCTAGTCGCTTTCGTCGCCGTCTCGCCGTCTCTCTCCGGGAGCCGAGCGGATCCGCAGCAGACGAAGAGCTTGAATGCCGGTAGCAAGATCAGGACTGTCGTCGAAGTTCGTCCCTGGCATCTCCTCAAGATCATCGGTCCTCGGAAGATCGAATTGGAGACGACTGCAGAAACCTGTACCGGGCTCCTGTCGCCGAAAATCTCAAAAGTCAGGAAGGTAGAAGGTAGGAGATCCCTCCGCATCACCGTCTGGGTCAAGCGCGAGATAGCAGGGGAATGTCTAAGCGAATCGACCTTTGTCTCGAAGCAGGTGACGCTTGACGCGCGACTGGGAAACCGCGCGATCTACGACGGGAGCAGTAGTCCACCAAAACGGCGGTGGCCGGAATAGTGTCGCCCAGGCAATCATCGTGACGCTGGTCGTTGGTATCGCGCCCCGTGGGGCGACGCCTCTGAGTGGATCTGTGGCTAGGGTCGGTCGATCCAGAGCTTCGGCGGACAGCCCAGCGCTGGCCTGATTTGGACGGGCGGCCGGTCCGGGCCGGGCGCACTGCGTTGATGAGGATCGTCAGTGCTGGCCTGGGTGTCGCTGCCACCATCTCTTGGGCTCCATATCGAGAAGCTTGGAGGACCTCAAGAAGCTCGGCGTGTATCGACGGCCATCGTTGGATCAACTCTTCGCTTCGTTCTTCGCCCAGTTTAGCCGCGTAGTCGTTTGCCGCTTCCACTGCGTCCATGACTCCTGGATGTATCTCGAGCAGTTGCACCTGGGCCATCGCCGAGGAGAGGCGATCCATGCGACCGAATATGTGGGGGCTCATTGCGACCAACCCTTTCCGGGTCCGTACCCAGGTGGCCTGCTCGCCGCTGGCCTGGTCGATCGCCTTGGTGAGAAAGTTTGGCTCCTTGTTCGGGGGCATTTCCTTCAGTTCGCCGACGACCGGGGTAAGTGCCCCGAGGTAGACGGCCAAGGCGTGCCGCTTCTCGATACGTCTCGCCTCGACGCGTTGGTCAGCCGCGACCTTGATCGCGCCAAGGAATCCGATGATGGCGCCGCCGAACGCGCCGATCAGGGCTGCGGTGCCAGCATCCACCCTCTATCTCACTTCCACTTTGCGAGCAGGATCCCGGTAGGCGCCAAGACCCACATCCCGAGGGCAGCTATCCCCGCCAGCGCCACGTATCGAAGAAGGTCCGTGTTTCGTTCGGCCGCCAACGCGTAGAGCGAGGCGATCATGCCGAGGGTGGCAACGATGAAAATCGCCGTGATGGCCAGAAGCTCGTTGCCACGGGCTTTCTGCCTCGGCAGAGTTCCGTTTTGAAGGAGGCCGAGGAGGGTCGGGATCGCCGCCAAGGCAACGACGTAGAGGGTCGGATCGAATCCGTTCGACATTGGCCAGAAATTAGTCGTGTGGTCGGAGCCAAAAGACTCGTGCGCGCACGGTCCGCGCTCCGAAGATGGGGTTATGTTCGGATTCTCGCTTGTGATCGCAGGGATTCCGCTGATCGTCCTCGACCAGACGGGGGCGCCTGGCTGGGTGTTGGTGGGGTGCTTTCTTCTCACTGTTGCGGTCGAGCTCGGCCTTGCCGAGCTCGACCGCAAGCTCGATCTCTGGACGCCGCTTGCCTACGCGCGATGGCTGATGAAGACATTTCGCCGGCGAAGGACGGACGCAACCAGCCTGGGTTGAGGACTGAGCGGCCCTTTTGCAAGATTGGTGGGCGCCGCGATGGCCCCGTTCGGAAGGGCCTAGTAGTTGGATTTTCGCCCCCACCGCCATACCCCAATCTTCCAGAAATACCGGGATCCTGGCCGGGCCTCTACCCGCCCGCGAGGGTGAACTGCAGCAGATCGGCCGCAACGCACGGGACGGAGCACCGAGGACCGAGAACGCTACGAGCGCATCGTCGCCTTCGGCCAGGCGAGGATCGTCACCGGATTCGCCCATCTGCTGGTGCCCAGGGGCGACGCCGGTAGCGAGGGTGGTGGATCGTAAGGCCGATGAGCCGATTGAACACGGTGGCCGGCGTAAGGGTTACCGGCGCGCGCCGTGCGCTGGTTCTTGGCTTCCGGATGCAGTCCGGTTCAGTTCTCGATCTGCGCCAGATCGCGCAACCCCGGCTCCTCGAACCATGGCCGCATCGAGACGGTCGTTGGCGGCAGGCTCCCATACACCAGCAGGGCGCTCGCCTCGGCGTTCTGGCGCAGGACGTGGGCGGGTGCCAGTTCGCGGTAGGTGTCACCCTCGGTCTGGGAGCGGTGCGCGCGCTCGCCACGTTGCGTCGACACGGAACGCTGCTCGAACTCGCCCGAGCCGATCAGCCGCGAGAAGTAGTCGAGGGTCTCGATGTCCGATACCCCACGGCCCACGAGCTTTGCGTGGTGGTTGTTGACGATAGTCGCCGCCCGCCGACCAAATCGGGCCTGGGCCTGGGACACATCGTGGAAAGCCGTGACAAGCTGCACCCCGAGCCCCGAGGCCGTCGAGGCGAACCTCGAGTCAAGTCGCGAGATGTGGTGTAACGGACCCGCCGGCACTTCTCTCATCGCTCCAGGGCCGCCATCCCCCTTCCGTCGGTGTCGCACTGGTCCTCGAGGACCAGGGCGATCGACTCCTGGAAGAGGTAGCCCCGGGTGAGCAGCCACTCGTCGTTCTGCTCGATCAACAGGGCAATCGTGGCCCATGCACGTCGGAAGCAGTGGGGAGTAACGCGCGAGGTCATCCCGTCGACTGCATCGATCCCCGGCGTCGCCTTCTTGAGCCCGACGCCGGCTCGGATTCCGTGCCACGTGGCGATCTTGGTGACGGTCGACGGGCTCGTCTTTCGGCCGTGGATGGTCATCAGGACGAAGGCCTTCTCGGGATCGCTCAAAGCGTCGCGCATCTCGGGTCGGCGTTCGGCCGCGGAGAGTTGCCAACGCTGAAAGACGCGAAACGCCCGCACGAGCGGAGGAGCCAGAGGGAAGACGTCGACCTTGCCGTTCTTGCCGACCACTTCCCACTCGGCGGCGTCCAGATCGATGTCGCACCAGCGGGCATCCGCGTACGTCTCTCGACGCGAAGGCGCGAAGAAGAGCCAGTGGACGAGCAGCACCGCCCGCGGAGGCCCGTCCGTCTCCAGCAGCCGGGTGATCTCATCTCGGCTCGGCGTGTAGCCGCGGCGCACGATCAGTCGTGGCGAGGACTCGAGGACGGTCGGGTCGATGTCCGGCAGTTCATCGTCGGACTGGAAGTGGTGATAGAGGAAACGCAGTGCCGAGAGGTAGCTCTTCCGATAGGAGGCCGACCATCCGGGGCCCTTCTGACCGTCCGGGTAGCCGCGAGCCTTGCACCACTCGCAACGCAGGCGGGCAGGGTCCGGGTTCCCCCACCCGACTTCTCGAGGTGACCCATGAAGAGTCGAACCTGTTTCTTGTTGGCGCGGTAGAAGTCGGACCGGTGGGCACTGGCCAGGTACTGCGCGAAGTGGACCAGGTGCCCCTCGTACTTATGAAGGGTCGTCGAGCCGATGCCTGCGTGATTGCATTCGACCGCCTCGCCGATCAACTGCTCGTCGCTGAGTCCCATTCGTAGCTCCTCGGAGTGATCGAGGAACAAGGCGGGCGTGGTCTCGAAATCTCGGATGCTCTTCGTGGTGGTGGCCACGGGATACCTGGCCGCCAGATGCGGCTTTTGCATCGGTTGACTCCAGGTTCTCGATCGACGCCATCTGCCCTACTCCTCGGAACTTTCCGGGCCGGCGATCCTTCGAGCTATAGAGCCAAATTCGCGACTGGTAGAGAACCACCCCTCTGTTTTTGGCTCTACCAAGGGGTCCGACATGGGCACGGCTGGTTTCGAACCAGCGACCTCTCGCGTGTGAAGCGAGCGCTCTCCCACTGAGCTACGCGCCCGGGCGGAGCAGTTTACGCCGCTTCGGCGTCGGTCGGACCGTCGCCGGTCTCCCGGGCGCCGTCCAGCGGAACCGTGCCTGACCCTGGACGCCCCCTTCGGATACCTGTGGAGAATAGTGAGTATCAGGGTTGAGAATTTTAAGTAATTGGTAGACAAGGGGTGAAGAACGGTCGTGCGTTCTAAGGATCACGTTGGAAAGGAGCATCGTGTTGACCTCGCTCAGGACTCGCATTCGGCGGACTCTTCTGCTCGGGTGCGAATCGGGAGCCGCGCTACTCGCCCTCGCCGTCGGACAAGCCTCTGCCGCCGTCTATCCGAACGGAGGCAGCAGCTTCACCGGAGGTGCGGAAGGGTAGAAAGTCGCATTCGCGGAATGCAAAGTGTTGGGCCTTTTGGAAGTGCTCTGCGAACCAAAGAATCGGGCTACGACGGGACGGCAGGCGCACCCTCCGGATCGTTCGCGAACAAAGCGCAGATCCCGGAAGACGAAGACCTTCACGCTCAAGGTCAAGCCCGCCGCGCTGAAGAAGGTGAAGGCGAGCAAGAAGCTCCTCTTCAAGGAGTCGGCCAAGGTCGGCAAGTCCAAGGCCACCGTCTACAAGACGCTGAAGCTGGTCCGTAAGTAGGCGCCGAGCCGGCGGCGGCCTATGCCGCCGGCTGCGGCCGGACGACGGGCTCTCCTCCGAGCGGAGGGGAGCCCCCGTCCGGGCCCTCGTCGACGTGGATCTCTCGGTCGGCCTCCTCGTGGCGCCGCAGGGCCAGCCCGACGAACGGGAAGACCAGGGTCGAGAGCATCGCCGCGCCGACCAGCCCGGCCGCGGTCGAGGAGCGCATGTGCCCGGTCTCGGTCGCCAAGGTGGTGATCGCGACCACCAGCGGCAGCTCGGTGGCACTGTAGAAGGCGAGCGCGGCGCGGTCGCGCGCACTCAGCACGCCGCGGTAGAGCAGCAGCGCCGGCGCTCCGCGGACGACCAGGAAGAGGGCGAAGAACATCGCCAGCTTGGCGATCGCCCCGGCCGAGCCGAGCGCGGCGAGGTTGAACTCGATCCCGCTGACGACGAAGAAGAACGGCACGAAGAAGCCGAAGCCGACCGCCGTCAGCTTCGACTCGAAGACCTGCAGCTCGTGCCCCTGCAGGGCCAGCCGCACGATCATCCCGGCGACGAAGCCGCCCAGCAGCAGGTCGAGGCCGAGCTTCGAGGCGAGGAAGACGAGGCCGAAGACGAGCACCACGGTGAGTCGCACGGCGAGCTGGCTGGAGGCCTCGAAGGTGCGCTCGAGCAGCGGCCAGCCACGCCACGCCCAGCGCATCGAGCCGAGCGCCAGGACCAGCGCCAGGCCGACGAAGGCGAGCAGGATCACGGACTCGTGCAGCGGGTTCTCGGTTGAGAGCACCAGCGTCACCAGCAGGATCGGACCGAACTCGCCCGCCCCGCCCGCGGCCAGGAGGAAGGTGCCGAAGCGCGTCTTCAGCTCGCCGTTGTCGCGCAGGATCGGGATCAGCGTGCCGATCGCGGTCGTCGCCATCGCCGAGCCGGTGTAGAGGAAGGAGACGACGATCCCAGCCGCGGCGAGCAGGCCGCCGAGCCCGTAGGCGAGCGCCACCGAGAGCACCCAGCCCCAGGCCCCGAGCTTCATCGGCTTGCCTTTGATCCGGTCGAAGTCGATCTCGTAGCCGGCGAAGAAGAAGAGCATCCCCAGCCCGAGGTTGGAGAAGAATTCGATGAAGCTGTCGGAGTGGGCGAGGCCGAGGACGTGCGGGCCGATCAGGATCCCGAGCAGCAGCTCGATCACGACCACCGGCGGCGCGAAGCGCTTCGGCACGACCGCGACGGTGGTCGCCGCGACCGCCGCAACTACGACGATGGCGAAGAAGGATGCGGTGTCGACGTCGATCAAGGCCGCGCGATCCTATGGCGGCAGGGTAGGCTTGTAAACGGACCGTGCTAGGCGGGGAATCAGCGGTGCCCTATAACCCGCAATCCGCTCTAGCGGGGCCGACTACCGTTCCGAGGGACTGACCGTCGGGGTCAGTGCGTCGCGGCGGCGTTGACGGCCGGGTCCCGCGCGACGTAGGCACGCGAACCAGGTCAGGTCCGGAAGGAAGCAGCCTTAAGCGGATGCCGCGGGTGCCGCGGGGAAGCCCGGCCCGAGCCATAAGCGACGGACACGCCCGGTGACCAGATCTCGAAGGCGGGTGCACGGTCCGTTTTTCATCCCCTGGCGGAGCGCCAGGGGCCGGCCGGCCGGCAAACTGCCGCCGATGCTGGACGAACGCTGGATCCGTTCCCTTCACGTCGAGTCGATGCGACACGCCGATCTCCACGCGGAGAAGGAGGCGCACGTCCTTTTCCAGGCCTCGACGATCGGCGCCCTGCTCGACGGCGCCTTCGACGGCGACCTCAGCTTCGCCGAGCTGGCCGAGCACGGCGACCTCGGCCTGGGGACGCTCAACCACCTAGACGGCGAGATGGTCGCCCTCGACGGGCGCTTCTACCGGGCCGACGTCGAGGGCCGGATCAACGAGGTCGATCCGGGGGAGCGGACCCCGTTCGCGGTCGTCACCCGCTTCGAGCCGACGGTCGACGTGCGCCTTGCGGGGGACGAGTGCTCACATGACGACCTACTGGAGCAACTCGACGCGCTCGTCCCCGTCGGCGCCTCCTCCTGCGCGGTCCGCCTCGACGGCCGCTTCCCCCTCGTCCGCGCCCGCTCGGTTCCCCGGCAGGACCCGCCCTACCGGCCGCTGACCGAGGTCGTCGCCGAGCAGCACGTCTTCGAGCTGGCCGACGTC
>DATEDJ010000159.1:0-7899 GCA_035281725.1 Solirubrobacterales bacterium | reverse complement strand
CCAGCCGTCGCGGGCGGTGAGGTGGAGCTCGACCGCCGGGCCGCGGCCGCGCGGCGCCGGGTCGGCGGGTGGGGCGCCGACGCGGAGCGGCCGGTAGGCGGGGCCGAGCAGCGCGGCGCCGAAGAGGTTCACGGCTGCGATGACCTCAGGGCGGGAGCGGAAGTTGCCGCTGAGCTGCATCAGCTCGGCGCCCGGGTCGGCGTCGATCTGGGCGCGGCGGCGGCGGAAGACGTCGAGGTCGGCGTGGCGGAAGGAGTAGATCGACTGCAGCTCGTCACCGACCACGACGAGCTGGGTCTTCGGTCCCTGCAGTGCCTCGATCAGCCGCAGCTGGAGGCGGTTGGTGTCCTGGAACTCGTCGACCAGCAGGTGGGAGAAGCGGCCGCGGTAGGCCTGGCCGATCTCGGCCCGCTCGAGCAGGCGGGCGGCGAGGATCTGGAGGTCCTCGAAGTCGATCCCGGCGCGGCGGGCCTTGGCCGCCTCGAAGGCGGCGGTATAGAGGCGCAGGAGGTCGGCCAGGTGGCGGTAGGCGACGCCGCCCTCGCCCGCCTCGGCGGTACGGGCGATCGCCGCCTCGAGCGCGTCGCGGAAGGGCGCGAGCGCTTTCGCGGTGCCGCCGGGGCGCAGCGCCTCGAGTTCGGCCAGGGTCGGGTCCGGACCGGGCATCGTGAGGCGCGCGAGCGCCTCCTCCAGCGCCTCTCGTTTGGGGTCTGACTCCTTCAGCTCCTCGAGGCATTCGCCCGCCGTCTCGATCGTCGCCGCGAGCGCCTCGGCAGGGTCGGAGGTGGGCGGGTCGGGGAGGGACGGCTCGGCGACGCCACGGCTGCGCAGCTCGTCGTGGATGGCGACGATCACCCCGCGCAGCCCTTCGAGGTCGTAGGCGGCGACGGTCTCCTCGCGCGCGGGCTCGCCGCCGGCGAGGAACTCCGCCAGGGCGGTGTCGAAGGCCTCGCGGGCGGCGCGTTCGGCCTCCGGCTGGTCAAGGACGCGGAAGCCCGGGTCGACCCCCGCGGCGACCGGGTGGGCGGCGAGCACGCGGTTGCAGAAGCCGTGGATGGTGGTGATCCAGGCGCCGCCGATCGTGGTCAGGAGGGCGGCGGCGCGGACCGCCTTGGCGTCGCTGCCGGCGGCGCGGCGGGAGAGCTCGGCGCGGACGCGGGCGCGCAGCTCGGCGGCGGCCTTGTCGGTGAAGGTGAAGGCGAGGACGGCGTCGGGGGACACGCCCTCGTCGACGACGAGGCGGGCGTAGCGCTCGACCATCACCCCGGTCTTGCCGGAGCCGGCGCCCGCCTCGAGCAGGACGTCGCGGCCGCGCGCCTCGATCGCCGCGCGCTGCTCGGGGGTGGGGGAGCGCTCGATCACGGGCTCCGGCGGCGCTGGCTCGGTCGGCGTCGCGTCGCTCACCGGTCCCACCCGGCTTCGTTCTCTTCCTGCTCCACATAGGAGGGGGCGCGGTCGCGGCGGCAGATCGGCGCGAAGCTGCACCAGGTCGGGCAGACGTCATGGCCGCGGAGGCCCTCGCGCGGGCCGGGGTCGCGGCGGATCTCCCCGGCGCGGATCCGCCCGACGATCGCCTCGGCGCGCTCCCGCGTCTGCGCCAGAAGCTCTTCCAGCTCCTCGTCCTCGACCACGTCGCCGCGGTAGAGGCCATAGCCGGAGAGGTCTCCCGCCGAGCTGGCCGCGACGACCCCGCGCGGGCGCCGGTTCGCGGTTCCGCGGAGGGGGTGGTAGATGCCGCCGACCGGCACGGCGCCCCAGTGGATCTGCGCCGCGATCAGGTAGAGCGGCAGCTGCAGCTTCGCCCGCTCCTCGAACTTGTCGCGCGCGGTGACGCCGGCGGCGAGCTTGTAGTCGTGGACGAGGGCGCGGCCGTCCGGCGCCCGGTCGACCCGGTCGATCGCCCCGTGGAGGCCCCAGCCGCCGAGGTCGAGGCTCGGCCGCTCGGCCGCCTCGCCGATCCCGAAGCGCGCCTCCAGCAGCCACGGCTCGAAGCCGCCGGTCTCCCGCGCGGCCTCTTCGCCGAGATAACGCTCCAGCAGCCGCTCGACCCGCCGCGCCATCGCCCGCTCGGCCGGGTGGCCGCCGACTTCGGCCTCGGCGAGCTGCTCGGCGAGGAGGGTGCGGCCGCGGTCGATCCAGGCGTCGAGGGAGGCGGGTCGGGGGAGGGGGTCGCCGCCGGGGCGCTCGCGGTAGAGGCACTCCAGCACGGCGTGGATCAGGCCGCCCTGGACCAGCGGGTCGGGGACCGGGTCGAGTGGCTGGGGGTCAAGCTCGTGGCCGGCGAACCAGCGGTAGGAGCATTCGTCGAAGCCCTCCAGCGTGGTCCCGCCATAAGCATCGACCGCGGCCAGCGCGGCGAGCACCGCCGGATTGGAGAGCGGGCCGGGGGCGCGGGAGGCGTGCTCGGCGCGGCGAGCGCGGCGCAGGCGGTCCTCGAGCGCGGCGGTGAGCTCCCCGCCCCCGGTGCGTTCGCACTTATCCCCGCTATCCGGGGAAAAGTGCGAACGCACTTGGTGGGCACTGCTCGCGTCTATGCCCACGGCCGCCAGAAGCGCGCGGGTATCGGCGCTCGGGCCGTGGGCGGCAAGGGCTCGCGCGAGCTCGTCGGCCGAGGGCACTTCGGCCAGCGGCGCGACCACGTCGGCGAGCCCGCGCTCGCGCGTGATCGCCGCCTCGACCGGGTCGGCGCCGCCGTCGGCGGGCGGCGGCGGAGCGATCGTCGCCCGCACCTCCTCGACCAGCGGCGAGCGCGATTCGGCGGCGCCGTTCTCGTCGCTGTCGCGGTAGGAGAGGACGAGCCGGCGGCGCGGCAGCGCCAGGCAGACGGCGAAGAGGTAGCGCTCCTCGGCTTCGGTGTCGCGGCGCGGGTCGAGGCCGAGCTGTTCGCGCTGGGCCTCGGAGAGGAAGGGGTCGCCGCCGCGGTCGCGACGCGGGAACTCGCCGTCCTGGAGCGAGCCGACGAGCAGGTGGTCGAAGCGGGCGGCGCGCAGGCGGTAGGGACTGGCGATCCGCACCCGGCCCTCGACCGGGCCGCTCCAGACGCGAAAGTCGAGGGCGCGCACGGTCTCGGCGAGGCGCTCCGGAGCGGGGGCGAGCGGGCCGAGGGCGGCGAGGTCGGAGAGCGCCGCGGCGATCGACCCGGCGGCGCGCAGCTCGAGTCCGTCGCCAGGGCCCAGGCGCGGCCCGTCCTCGCCGGTGCGGAACGGGCGCGAGGCCATCGTGCCCGCGAGCCCCGCCACCGCAGCGCAGAGGGAGGCCGGGGACTCGGCGGTGGCCTCGCGCAGGCGGGTGAGGTCGCGGGGATCCTCGCCGGGCGCCTCGCGCACGTCGTCCGCGCCGTGCCGGTCGCCGCCTCTCGCCTCGCCGCGCCAGCGCGCCAGCGCCGCCTCGGCGTCTTCGATCCGTTCGCGGCGGATCGCCCGCTCGAGCCAGTCCACGCGGCCGGGGGAGAAGCCGGACGGGCCGCGCAGGTAACGGAGGAGGTCGGCGGCCCGGCCGGTGCCGAAGGCGGTCTCGAGCAGGGCGATGACGGCGCCGCCGACCGAGGTCATCGCCACCGGCACCTCGGCCTCGAGTGCGGTGGCGATCCCGTTCGCCTCCAGTGTCGCTTCGACCTCGGGGCCGCGCCGGCCGGGGTCGCGGAGGGCGACCGCGATCTCGTCCGGCGGCACGCCGTCGTGGACGAGGCGCGAGACCTCGGCCGCGATCGCCTCGGCCTCGGCGCGGGTCCCGGCCGAGCGCAGGAAGGTGAGGTCGGAGCGCTCCGGCAGCGGCTGTGGGGGCCGCTCGGGGAAGCCGAAGCTGCGGGCGAGCGCGTAGAGCTGGGCGCTCTGGGTGTTGCCGGGGTCGGCCGGGAGCGTCTCCTCCTCGACCACGCCGAGGCGGTCGCGCAGCTGTCCCAGCAGTCGCCCGCGCGCGGCCAGCGCCTCGTTGCCGGGCTCGAACGGGAGGGCGACGGTGACCTCGGTGCCGGCGGCGAGCGCCTCGACCAGGTCGAACTGGGCCGGCGTGAGGTCGTCGAGTCCGTAAAGGAAGACCGGCCGCCCCGCCCATGGCCCAGGGTCGGCACGCAGCAAGGCGATCGCCTCGCGGGCGATCCCGGCGGCGTCGAGCCGGCCGCTGCGCTCCCGTGCTGCGTCGTAGCCGGCGAAGAGGGTGGCGACGTCGGCGAGGTAGGCGGAGCCTTCCAGCGTCCCGGCGCTGGCCTCGACCTCGCGTGGCCCGACCCCGGCCGCCTGCAGCTCGTCGAGCAGCCGCGCGAAGGCGGCGGCGAAGCCCGGGCGCCCGGCCGAGCGGCGCAGCGGCCCGAGCCGCCCTGTCAGCCCCTCCACCGCCACCTCGACGCAGCGGCGGCGCTGGGCGGGGGAGAGGACGGCGCCCGGGGGGCTGCCCGCGGCGGTCGCGATCTGGCCGAAGAGGGCGCCGAAGGTGAGCACCGTGCCGCCCAGGGCGGCGCCCTCGCCGCAGAGCTCACGCTCGAAGGCGAAGACGTCGTCGACGGTCGGCACGACCAGCACCGGGTCGCGCTCCAGCGCGTCCAGGTAGCGGCGGCGGACGACTCCCGCCCGCCCCGAATTCGGTGGCCCGAGGATCAGCTTCAA
The DNA here is from genome assembly GCA_035281725.1 of Solirubrobacterales bacterium. Taxonomy (GTDB): domain Bacteria; phylum Actinomycetota; class Thermoleophilia; order Solirubrobacterales; family 70-9; genus VAYN01. The sequence continues at coordinate 3,298 of DATEDJ010000159.1, read as the reverse complement.
CGGCACCGACCCAGACTATGTAGGGGAGCGGCGCACAGCCTTGAGGCGCTCCGGCCGGCCACCTCGCCCCGGCACCGCCCAGGGACATCGGAAACTGGGCATTCCCGCCACCGTTTTACCGTCTTCCGACCCCTCTAAATTCGCATCAGCCCATGTCCCTCTGCTTCGTCGATCCAGCCGATGCGATCCGCGCCATAGCCGACTCGATCGGCCGCGAGGCCCGTCGCCAGCTCCTCGGGGAGGCGGTCCGCGCCTGGGTCGACGAGATCCCCGACTCGGAGCTTGAGATCCACTACGCGAAGGCGATCTCGGAGCTCGACGAGCACGACCTCTCGATGCTCGCCGCCTGGCACGGCTCGCTCGAGGTCGGCCAGCCGGTCCCCAACCGGGACTTCCTGATGGGCGCCTTCGGCTCGCTCGGCGAGAACCGCCGCGAGGCCCTCAAGCTCGCCGCCGGCTTCCGCGGCGAGGAGGCTGTCGACGCCGGGGTCACTGAGGACGACGCCCTGGAGCTCGTCCTCGGCCTGCTCTCCCCGCCGCGCCTGATGACGCTCGCCGTCGAGGCGGTGGAGCTGTACATCTGGGACCGCGCGGGTTCCGACAACTGACGCGGCCCGCGGCTTAATCCTCGCCGTCGCCGCCGGATCCAGGTTCTTCCCTGACTTCTAGCCTTCTGACCTTGCGACCGCGGTTGACGTCGTAATGGGCGACGCCGCAGACGGCGGCGACCACCAGGCCGGCGATTCCGATCGCCAACGGGAGTGAGATCTGGGGAGAGCTCCCATCATGGATCGTCAACACCGCGATGATCGCGGTCGCCGCGATCGCGATCGACACCCCACCGGCACCCCGCCATACCGTCGACGGACTGGGCCGTTCCCGTTCGTGGCGCACCCGCCATTCCTGTTCGCCACTCCTTTTGCGTCCCGCCGGGACAGATCGGGCAAACTCTGGCGGGGTGAGCATCTCTTCCAAACTGGCTTCGACCTCGGTCGGGGTATGGCTTGCCCTGACCGGCTCGTTTGAACGAGTTATGCGGATCTGACTCCCATCGGTAGGAGGCTCTGAATCGGCTGATTTCAGTTGTCTGCTCATGGGCCGAGGATCCCTCCGTACCGAGACGCGGTCGTTAAGCAGCCGCTATCAGACCGTGAAGGAGTTGTTGCTTCTGGCGCGCCAACAGGACGGTCACGACTCGGGGGAGGCGATGGCTACTCTGGGGCTATGACGGACGGAGATCACAACGGCGTCCCGGTGGACCACCGGGAGAAGCAGAAGCACCAGACCGAAGAAATGGACGCGCGGGTGGTGCAGCCGCTGCCGCCGCACCTGATCGTCATCTTCGGTGCCACCGGCGACCTCGCCAAGCGGAAGCTGCTGCCGGGGATGCTGCGGCTCTTCCGGTCGGAGCTGATGCCGGAATTCCGCGTGCTCGGCACCTCGATCGAGGAGATCGGCAACGAGGAGTGGCGCGAGATCGTCCGCTCCGCCTGCGACGAGTTCTCCCGTTTCGAGTTCTCCGAGGAGCAGTGGGCCGATTTCTCCCGTCGGATCGTCTACGTCCCGGTGGGAGAGGGCCCGCAGGCGCTGAAAGCGGCGGTCGAACACGAGGTCGAGCTGCTCGGCCCGGACACCCATCTCCTCCACTACCTGAGCGTGCCGCCTGCCGCGGCGAGCGAAGTCGTCCACATGCTCGCCGAGGCGGAACTGACGGAGAACGCGCGCGTGATCATGGAGAAGCCGTTCGGAACCGACCTGAAAAGCGCGCAGGAACTGAACGACACCCTCCACGCGGTCCTGCACGAGGAGCAGATCTTCCGCATCGACCACTTCCTCGGCAAGGAGGCGGCGCAGAACATCCTCGCCCTGCGCTTCGCCAACGGCCTCTTCGAGCCGATCTGGAACCGCGACCACATCGACCACATCCAGATCGACGTTCCGGAGACGCTCGGCGTCGGCTCGCGGGCAAAGTTCTACGAGAAAACTGGCGCCTTCCGCGACATGGTAGTGACGCACCTGATGCAGATCCTCGCGTTCGTCGCGATGGAGCCGCCGACCGCCCTGGCCTCGCTGCCGATCACCGAGGAGAAGAACAAGGTCTTCCGCAGCCTCCTGCCGCTCAAACCGGATGAGGTGGTGCGCGGTCAGTACGAAGGCTATACGGACGAACCCGGGGTGGACCCGGACTCCAGCACCGAGACCTTCGTCGCGCTCAAATGCGAACTCGACAACTGGCGCTGGAGCGGGGTGCCGTTCTACCTGCGCACCGGCAAGCGGATGGGCGAAGGGGCGCGGATCATCTCGATCGCCTTTCGCGAGCCGCCGCAGTCGATGTTCCCGGCCCACTCGCGGGTCGGCCGCTATGGCCCCGACCACCTGACCTTCGACCTTGACGAATCCTCGCGCGTCTCGCTCTCCTTCTACGGCAAGCGGCCGGGAATGGGGATGGTGCTCGACAAGGCGAGCATGCAGTTCTCGCTCGAGGAAACCGACTACCGCGACGACACGCTGGAGGCGTACGAGCGGCTGATCCGCGACGCGATGGCGGGCGACCGCACGCTGTTCACCAGCGCCCGCGACATGGAGCGGCTCTGGGAAGTCTCGGCGCCGCTGCTGGAGAACCCGCCCGCGGTCAAACCGTACCCTCCGGGCTCGTGGGGACCGACCGAGATCGGCGGCCTGATCGCCCCGCACAGCTGGCGCCTGCCGTTCGCGCGGCGCTGGCGCGAGCATCCCAGGGCGTCGGTCCCGGAGCCGGCCGAGACCACCTGAGCAACCCCCTTCCCTTTGGTTGATTCCACGGCGGGAGTGTCTGGCTAGGGACGCGGCCCTCTCGGCGGCGACCCGGGCAGGCTGAGGCCGCCGCCGATCTCCTCTAGCCACCCCGGCCGCCCAGCGATACGCTCGCCGCATGGCGGATGAGAAACCGGGGTTCGTCTCGCGCGGCTTCACCGGCCGTCCGCACGGCCCCGGCGCCGACCGCCTGCCGCCCGGCCAGTACCTCGAACGCGGCTTCCCCGTCCTCACCGCCGGGCCGACCCCCCAGGTCGAGCCCGCCGAATGGAGCTTCCGCATCGATGGCATGGTCGGCAACGAGCTCGAGTGGACGTGGGAGGAATTCGGGCGCCTGCCCGCCGAAGAGATCCCCTGCGACATCCACTGCGTCACCAAGTGGTCGAAGCTCGGCACCAGCTTCCACGGCGTCTCCGTCGACACCCTGCTCGAATCCGCCCGACCGCAGGGCGAGTTCTCGATGGCCTATTCGTTCGGCGGCTACACCACCAACCTCGCCCTCGAT
>DATEDJ010000158.1:0-3277 GCA_035281725.1 Solirubrobacterales bacterium | reverse complement strand
AACGCGGCAGGTGAAGTGATCGGCATCAACTCGCAGATCGCCACCGGCGGCTCCGGCTCCGAGGGCAACGTCGGCATCGGCTTCGCGATCCCGATCAACACGGCGAAGGAAGAGATCGCCCAGCTCGAGTCCGGGACGGCCTCCGAACACGGCTACCTCGGGATCAGCGGCGCGACGATCACCCCCGAACTGGCGCAGGCCTTCAACCTGCCGGTCGAAGAAGGCGTCCTCGTGCAGCAGGTCGAGGAAGGTGGCCCGGCAGCGGCCGCCGGCATCCAGGGAGCGACCACTGCGGCGAGCGTGGAAGGGACCGAATTCGGGCTCGGCGGCGACATCATCACCGCCGTCAACGGGGAACCGATCGCCTCGACCGAAGCGCTGGTCGAACAGATCTCCGACGCCCACGCGGGCGAAACGGTCGAACTGACCGTGGACCGCGAAGGCCAGACTGCGTCGGTGAGCGTGACGCTCGCAGAACGCCCCGCCACCTCGGCGGGCTAGACGGTGGGCGCGCCCAGGGACGCGCCCTCCTCCGAAGCCACCCATCCAGCCCGACGCCCCTCTGATCCGGTGAGGGGCGTCGGGCGCTTCGGCTTTTCCGCGCCTGACGCCGACTAGGGTTGCGCCTCGATGGAGGCCGCGACCGTCACCCCCGCCGGACTGAGCGAGAGCGAGGCGGCGCGCCGCCTGCGCGAGGCGGGGCCGAAGCACGAGCAGCCGACCAGCCGCTCCTACACCTCGATCGCGATCGCCAACACCTTCACGGTGTTCAACGCGATCCTCGCCGGCTTCGGGATCGCGACGATCGTCTTCGGCAATCCCAAGGACGCGCTCTTCCTCGGCATCCTCGTCGCCAACGTCGCGATCGGGACCTTCCAGGAGGTGCGCGCGAAGCGCGCCCTCGACAAGCTTGCGGCGCTGGTGGTCGCGAAAGCGACCGTGGTCCGCGACGGGGCGCCGCGCCAGGTGGCGGTCGAGGAGGTCGTGGTCGGCGACCTGGTGCGGATCGCGAGCGGCGACCAGATCCCCGCCGACGGCAGGCTGGTGCGGGCCGACGGGCTGGCCCTCGACGAGTCCGAGCTGACCGGCGAGTCCGAGCCGGTGGTGCGGAAAACCGGCGACGAAGTCCTCTCCGGGTCCTTCGCGGTCGAGGGCGAGGGCGACTTCGAGGCGACTGCGGTGGGCGCCGACAGCCACGCCGCCAAAGTGACCGCGACGGCGCGCGCCTTCCGCCACCCGCGCTCACCGCTGGAGAAGGCGATGGATCGCCTCCTGATCGTGATGGTCGGGACGATGGTGCCGCTCGCGGTCGGGCTGGGAGTGTCGTTGGCGCTCCGCAACGTGAGCCAGGCCGACGCGGTCGAGACGCTCACCGCCGGGATCGTCAACATCGTCCCCGAGGGGCTGATCCTGCTGGTCTCGCTGACCGCGGCGGTGACGGCGGCGAAGATGGCCCGCCACGGGATCCTCGCCCAGCAGCTGAACGCGATCGAGTCGCTGGCCTCGGTCTCGGTGATGTGCACCGACAAGACCGGGACGCTGACCGAGGCCTCACTGCGGGTGGTCGAGCTGATCCCCGCCGCGGGCGAGACCGAGGACGATCTGGCCGCGACGTTCGGTGCGTACGCGGCGAGCGCGCCGACCCGCAATACGACCTTGGAGGCGATCCACGCGGCGGGGCTGGGCGGAGCCGGCGACGGCGCGGCGGCCCTGGAGCCGACGGCGGTCATCCCCTTCTCCTCGCGACGGCGCTGGAGCGCGCTGGAGCTCGACGGGCGGCGGCTGATCCTCGGCGCCCCGGAGGCGCTTCTCGGTGAGACGGCCGGCGGATCCGACGGCGCCTCGGCCGAGGCCGGCGCGAGCGGCTCAGCGCCGGATGAGGCGCTGCGCGACCGCGCCGCGACGGAGGCCGCTTCCGGCCGGCGCGTCCTCGCCCTCGCCGCCTACGACCCGCCGCTCCCCGAGGCCGGCCCCGACGTCGCGCTGACGGAGGCAGTGCGCCCGCTCGGGATCATCGTCCTCGCCGAGGAGCTGCGCGCCGAGGCTTCGGAGACGATCGCCTTCTTCGCCCGCGAGGACGTCGCGCTGAAGGTCCTCTCCGGCGACAACCCGGCGACCGTGGGTGCGATCGCCCGCGACCTCGGGATCGAGGCGACCGGCCCGGCGCTCGACGGGCGCCACCTGCCCGAGGACGATGCCGAGCTGCTCGCGGCGGTCCGCGCCGCGCCTGCGATCGGCCGCATCTCCCCCGAGGGCAAGGCACGCGTCGTCCGCGTGTTGAGCGAGGGCGGCGAATACGTCGGCATGCTCGGCGACGGGGTAAACGACGTGCCGGCGCTGAAGCAGGCCCGCCTGGCGATCGCCCAGGGCAGCGGCACCCAGATGGCCCGCTCGGTGTCGGACCTGGTGCTGGTGTCGGGCGAATTCGGCGAAGTGCCGCCGATGGTCGGCGAAGGGCGCCAGATCCTGCGCAATATCCAGCGGGTCGCCCGCCTCTTCGTCTCGAAGGCGATCTTCACTGCCTTCCTGGTCCTCGTGATCGCGATCCCGAGCGGCGTCTTCCCGATGCTCCCCCGCCAGTTCACCCTGACCTCGACCTTCACGATCGGGATCCCGGCGTTCCTGCTGGCGCTCGCCCCCTCGAGTGGCCCGTGGCGGCCGGAGGGCTTCCTGCGCGCGATCGCCCGCTTCTCGATCCCGGCCGGCCTCGCCTGCGGGATCGGCATCCTCACCACCTACCTGCTCGCCCGCCACGTCCTCACCGACGACCTCACCCAGGCGCGCTCGGCGACCGCGGCGACGGTGGTCGTCTCCGGCCTGGCGATCGTCTTCGCCCTGGAGGATCAGCCGGGGACGCGGCGGCTGGTCGTCGGGGCGCTCTGCGTGACGATGGCGCTGCTCTTCTTCGGCGCCTGCGCGATCCCCGCCGCCCGCGATTTCTTCGAAATCGCCACCCCGACCGGCGGGATGATCGGCGCCTGGCTGATCGGCTCGGCGGTGGCGATCGTCCTGCTCGCCGTGGCGCTGCGCATCGTCGCGGTGCTGGACCGGCGCGCGGGCGCGGATTCCGTCCCCGCCTGACCGCGGGCGACCTACACTGTCCCCATGGGGGTTCTACCGGTCATTTTGCTGATCCTGGCGATGAAGATCCCGATCGTCGGACTATGGGTGTTCGTCTACTGGCTGATGAAAGAACCGAAGGCGCACGAGGGGCCCTCGGCCGAGGTTGCCCGCAAGATGCCGCCGCGGTTGCCCCAGCCCGGCGACCCGCGCAAGC
>DATEDJ010000157.1:0-4578 GCA_035281725.1 Solirubrobacterales bacterium | reverse complement strand
GCGCCAGGCCCACCGCCCGGGGCGGTCTCGCTGGGCTGGCCCGCGAGGATCGTGTCCAGCATCGCCGCTCCGGCCTCGCTCAGCCGCACCAGGCGCGGCGGGGTGCCGCCGATCAGCAGTCGCCCGCGGTCGCGGCGGCGGACCCCGGCGTCGAGCTCGAACCGCGCCGCGCTCATCGCCGGTCGGGTTCGATCGTCGCGAACCCGGCGGCGAGCGTGCGGAAGGCGGAGTCGAGCAGCTCGCCCAGGTCTTCCTCGGGGTGGTCGACCCAGCGCCCGAAGGTCGCCATCGCCACCCCGAGCGCGGCGCCGGAGATCGTCTGCGGGACTAGGTCGTCGGCCTCGAGGCCGGTACGGGCGGCCACCCAGTCGGCGACCACTCCACGCCACTCGGCATAGCGGAGCGCCGAGTGGGCCTGCAGGGCGGGCGTCCGGGTGATCAGCGTCATCCGGATCCGCAGCCCCGGCAGCTGGTCGGCCGGGTAGCTGTTCGACTCGACCACGCCGAGGCGGAGCGCCTCCATCAGCGGCAGCTCGGCGCCCTCGTCGAGCGCCGTCCGCAGGCGCTCCATCACCCAGTCGAAGTCGCCCCAGGCGATGTCGTTCTTCGACTCGAAGTAGCGGAAGAGGGTGCGCCGGCCGACGCCGATCGCGGCGGCGACGTCGTCGACGGTGGTCGCTTCGAAGCCGCGCTCGGCGAAGAGAGCGAGGGCGACGGTTTCGATCTCCTCGCGGGTCGTGCTGGGGGGTCTGCCTATCGACATTTTGACACTGAGTGCTATAAGTCTCCGTGGGAATCGTAATCCACCGAGGAGGATTTCATGGCCGCTGCACCAAACGGCCCGGCCGAGCCGGTCGTCGAGAGCGAGGATCAGGAGCTGGTCGAGCAGGACCTGTTGGTCGAGGACATCTCGATCGACGGGATGTGCGGCGTCTACTAGGCCGCTGTGATGAGCGCCGAGACCGATCTCGACGGCCGCTGGCGGCTCCACCCCCAGGTCGCCCTGCGGCCGGAGCGCTTCGGTGCCCTCGCCTACCACTTCGGCACCCGTCGCCTCTCGTTCCTGAAGAGCCGGCGGCTGCTCGAGGTGGTCAAGGGCCTCGAGGCGGCGTCCGACCCGACCGCGGCCTGTCGCGCCGCGGGCGTGGACGAGGCGGAGCTGCCGAGCTATCGACGCGCCCTGGCGACCCTCGCCGAGACCGGCATGATCGAGAGGGCCGCATGAAGCTGATCGAGGAGTTCGAGCTCGGCCTCGAGGCGCCGATCTGCATCACCTGGGAGTTGACCTACGCCTGCAACCTGGCCTGCGTCCACTGCCTCTCCTCCAGCGGCCGGCGCGACCCGCGCGAGCTGACCACCGCCGAGGCGAAGGCGGTGATCGAGGAGCTGGATCGGATGCAGGTCTTCTACGTCAACGTCGGCGGCGGCGAGCCGACCGTGCGCAAGGACTTCTGGGAGCTGCTCGACCACGCCGCCGCACACCACGTCGGGGTCAAGTTCTCGACCAACGGCAGGCGCATCGACGCCGCCGCCGCGACCCGCCTCGCCGCTTCCGACTACGTCGACGTCCAGGTCTCGATCGACGGCGCCACCGCCGCGGTCAACGACGCGGTGCGCGGCCCCGGCTCCTTCGACACCGCCCTCGGGGCGCTCGAGCGGCTCGCCGCGGCGGGCTTCGAGAAGCCGAAGATCTCGGTCGTCGTCACCCGCCACAACGTCGGCCAGCTCGACGACTTCAAGGCGATCGCCGACCGCTACGGCGCCCAGCTGCGGATCACCCGCCTGCGCCCGTCGGGACGCGGCGCCGACGTCTGGGACGAGCTCCACCCGACGGCGGAGCAGCAGCGCTCTCTATATATGTGGCTGCTCGAGCAGGGCGAGAAGGTACTCACCGGCGACTCGTTCTTCCACCTCTCCGCCTACGGCGAGGCGCTGCCTGGGCTGAACCTCTGCGGCGCCGGCCGCGTCGTCTGCCTGATCGACCCGGTCGGCGACGTCTACGCCTGCCCGTTCGCGATCCACGAGGAGTTCCTCGCCGGCAACGTGCGTGAGCCGCGCGGCTTCGAGGGCGTCTGGCGCGACTCGGAGCTCTTCACCGAGCTGCGCCGTCCCCAGTCCGGCGGCGCCTGCGCCTCCTGCGGCCACTACGATGCCTGCCGCGGCGGCTGCATGGCGGCCAAGTTCTTCACCGGCCTGCCGCTCGACGGCCCCGACCCGGAGTGCGCGCTCGGCCACGGCGAGGGACTGCTGGCAGCGCGCCGGGAGGGCCTGGCGATCCCGGCGCCCGCCGTCGACCACTCGCGCAAAGGGCCGTCGCGCATGCGCCCGCCCGCGAAGGTGTGTGACGAGAACCCGCTCGCCGACTTCCTGACCACCGGCCCGACCCTGCCCGGCGCGGCGGCCTAGGCGATGGCGTCGAGCCGCGTGTGGTTCGAGTCGGTCGAGGAGGCGCGCCGGCGCGCCCGCCGCCGCCTGCCGTCTTCGGTCTTCAGCGCCCTCCGCGCCGGCGCCGAGTCGGGGACGACGCTGAGCGACAACGTCGGCGCCTTCCGCGAGCTCGGCCTGGTGCCGCGGATCGCCACCGGCAAGGCCGGGTCGCGCCCGATGGCGACCACGGTGCTCGGGCAGGAGATCGCGCTGCCGGTGGTGATCTCGCCGACCGGGGTGCAGGCGGTCCACCCGGAAGGAGAGCTGGCGGTGGCGCGCGCGGCGGCCGGGGCGGGGACGGCGATGGGCCTCAGCTCCTTCGCCTCGAAGCCGCTTGAGCGGGTCGTCGAGGCGAACCCGAAAACCTTCTTCCAGGTCTACTGGCTGGGCTCACGCGAGCGGATCGCGGGGGTGCTGGACCGCGCCCGGGCGGCGGGCGCGGCGGGCCTGATCGCCACCGTCGACTGGTCCTTCGCCCACCGCCGCGACTGGGGCAGCCCGGCGATCCCGGAGAAGCTCGACCTGAAGGCGATGGCCTCGCTCGCGCCGCAGGCGCTGGTGCGGCCCCGCTGGCTCGCCGCCTACCTGCGGGCGGGCGAGCTGCCCGACCTGACCACGCCGAACCTCGAGGTCGAGGGGGGCGAGGCGCCGACCTTCTTCGGCGCCTACGGCGAGTGGATGATGACGCCGCCGCCCACCTGGGAGGACCTCGCCTGGCTGCGCGCCCAGTGGGGGGGAGACCGTCCTTTCATGTTGAAGGGCGTGACCCACCCCGACGACGCCCGGCGCGCGGTCGAGATCGGCTGCACCGCGATCTCGGTCTCCAACCACGGTGGCAACAACCTCGACGGCACCCCGGCGACGATCCGCAACCTGCCCGGGGTCGTCGACGCGGTCGGCGACGAGATCGAGGTGCTGATCGACGGCGGCATCCGCCGCGGCTCCGACGTGGTGAAAGCGCTCGCCCTCGGCGCCCGCGCGGCGATGATCGGTCGGGCGTATCTCTGGGGGCTGGCGGCGAACGGCGAGGCCGGCGTCGCCAACGTGCTGGAGATCTTCCGCGCCGGGATCGAGGAGACCCTGAACGGCCTCGGCCGCGAGTCGATCGACGACCTCGTGCCCGCCGACGTTCTGGTGCCCGGCGGCTTCACCCGGCGATGAGCGAAACGCGGGCAGAGCGCGGTCGTCTTAACCCACCCTCCGCCGAGCGCGGTCGTCTTAACCCACCCATAGCGCCGGAAAGGACGACCGCGGACGGGTTGGCGCCGGGAAGGACGACCACGGTGCCGCCACGGCTTGGCGATACGGCTTGGCCGGAGGTCGAGGGCCGAGTTGCGGCGGGGACGACGACGCTGCTCGTCCCCCTCGGCGCGACCGAGCAGCACGGGCCGCACCTGCCGCTCGGCACCGACACCGATATCGCCGTGGCGCTGGCCGAGGCCGCGGCGGATCGACTCCCCGATGCGCTCGTCGCTCCGGCGTTCGCCTACGGCTCCAGCGGCGAGCACCAGGACTTCCCCGGCACGCTCTCGATCGGGGCCACCGCGACCGAACTGGTGCTCCTCGAGCTCGGCCGCTCGGCGGCCGAGACCTTCGAGCGCATCCTCTTCGTCAACGCCCACGGCGGCAACGCGGCACCGGTCGCCGCGGCGGTCGAGCGCCTGCGCGTCGAGGGGCGCGACGTCCGGGCCTGGTCCCCGCACTTTGGTGGCGACGCCCACGCCGGCCGCACCGAGACCTCGCTGATGCTCGCCCTCGCCGAGGCGCGCATGACCGCGGTGCGCCAGGAGCTCGCCGAGGCGGGGAACCCGGCGTCGCTGGCCGAGCTGATCGAGACGCTGCGCGCCGACGGGGTGCGGGCCGTTTCGCCGAACGGAGTGCTCGGCGATCCCGCCGGGGCTTCGGCGGCCGAAGGCCGGGCGCTGCTCGCCGCCGCCGCCGAAGACCTCAGCGACACCCTACGGACCTGGGACGCACCGCAGGGCGGGGTCGAGGCGGGCCGATGACCCGGGTCGCGATCGTCACCGGGGCCGCGCGGGGCATCGGCGCCGCCACGGTCGCGGCGCTCGCGGCCGACGGTTGGCGCGTTCTCGCCGTCGACCGCGGCGCCGACGACCCCCGCCTTCCCTACGCCCTCGCCACGCCCGAGGA
>DATEDJ010000156.1:0-39827 GCA_035281725.1 Solirubrobacterales bacterium | reverse complement strand
GCCAGTGAGTTCGCAGAAATCACCGCATAGCGAAGATAAGTGCGAACTCACCCGGGCCGGCGCCGCTAATAGTGCTCGCGGAAGAACAGGGAGCGGGTGGCGACGGCACCGATCACCAAAGCCCCGGCGATGATCACGCCGATCGAGATGTCGGAGATCGTCGAGGTCGCGATGCGCCAGGCGGCGTCGGCGGCTTCGCGGTCGGCTTCGGCGGAGAGCAGTTCGTCGACCACCGCGTGGCCGGCGATCGAGCGGGCGAGCAGGGCCAGGGCGCCGGTGGCGACGAGGGCGATGCCGACGCCGAGGAACGCTCGCGACAGCCACCAGCGGCCGAAGAAGATCGCCAGCGCGTAGAAGACGAGGGCGGCGAGCACCGCGGGCAGGGTCAGGTCGCGGACGACCCGGACGACGTCTTGGGCCTGTTCGAGCTCTTGCGCTTCGAGGATCTCGATCCGCGCCGCCCCCGGTTCGACCAGGTCGCCGAGGCTTTCCACCCCGAGTTCTTCGGCCAGGCCTTCGCGACCGAGCAGGTCGGCGACCCGGCGCAGCGCCGGGGTCAGATCGATCGCCACCCCGCCTTCGCCGTCACCGACTTCTTCTTCGTCGAGCACCTTCAGGAGGGCGGCGTGGCTGGAGCGGTTCGCCGTCTCCCAGATCGCTTGGAATTGGGACGTCGCCATCACCCGTTCTGCCAACTCGACGTCGTTGCGCCGGAGCCGCGGCATCACCTGCGCCGCGGTTTCTTCTTCGCCCGCGGCGAGCAATTGCGATTCGGTTTCTTCGGCCAGCGTTTCGCCGAGGAACGCCGCCACCCGATGGCGCACTTCCTTGCTCTTCAGCAGTTCGCCGCTGACCGAGGCCCAGCTGCCGGTGTCGAGCAGCTGCTGGTTGGCCCAGATCGCGAAGATGGCGAGCACGCCCGCGAGCACGGCGAGGACGAGGGCGATGACCGACTTGCCCATCAGTCCACGTGGGCTAGCCGGACCGGCATCTCGTAGAAGGAGTAGGTGAGGTGGTCGGCACCACCGTCGACGGCGAGCGTCTTTGCTTCGGGGACCGGGTCGAATGGACCAGGTTCGGTGACGCCCGGCGCGGCACGCAACAGCAGGCCGTCGCCTGCAGTTTCCGGGACCAACCGGTAGCGCGCTTCGCCGTTCACGGTGGCGTGGCGCGAACCGGCGCGGAGGAGGAAGGTCGTCACCCGTTCCAGCCCTTCCACCCCGGCGCCGTCGATCCGTACGAAGACGACCGAGTCGGGGCCGGGGGTCGGGACCGGGACCGCCTGGCCGGCCGCCGCTTCGACCGTCCCCAGCGGGCGCTGCGGCCCGCAACGGTCGGGCACCCGGCCGAGCACCTGCCAACGTTCGTCGGTGTAGAGCGGGACGAAGTTGCAGAGCACGGCGCGCGCCTGTTCGGGCGGGTCCCAGCCGGCGAAGCGGTTGTCGATGTCCGGCGTGGGGAATTCCGCCACCACCGCCTGGGTGGCGTCGCGGAGGATCCGCTGCGGCCCGGCCGGGTCTTCCAGCGCCGCCGCGTTCAGGCGGTCGAGTCCGCTGGTGTAGGCGGAGTAGTTCTGGAAGACCGGCTGCGGCTGCCAGTCGAGTTCGTAGGCCCAGGCGGCGCCGGTCTCCCACGGTTCCACCGCGACCGTGTGCCCTTGCAGCCGCGCCAGCGCTGCCGGCGGGATCGCGTAGGTCCCCTGCATCGTCGCCCGGCCGAGGTCGGTGAAGGCGGCGCGGCGCGCGGGGCTGACCAGCGTGCGCAGCTGTTCGAAGCCGAAGCGCACGTTGGCGACGAGGTCGAACTGGGTGCCGAGCCCGGCGGGGCGCACCGGCAGGCTGAGGGCGAAGACGACGACCGCGCCGACCAGCATCAGGCGCGGCCACCGACCGCCGAGCCCGACCGCGATCCAGAGGACGGCAGCGTTGGCGAAGAGCAGGGTGAGGTGCCCGGCGTCGGTGCGGACCACTCCCTCCTTGTAGATCGCGAAGGAGACGAGGGCGACGATCGCCATGCCCGCCCAGCGGGCGAGGCGGTCGCGGTAGCCGGCGAACCAGGCGGCGCCGACCAGGGCCAGTCCGGAGAGGATCGCGACGATCACCGCGGCGGTCACCTTCCAGGGCGCCACGTCGGTGCTGCGCAGCATCGCCGTGCTGTAGCCGCCGGCGACTTCGACCGTGCGGTGGAGGAAGGCCGGGAGGTCAGCGAAGCTCTGGCCGAGCGCCAGCCAGAGGACCGCGAGCTCGACCGCCAGGAGGACGACGAAGGCGGCGATCCGCAGCCGCCCGGCGCGAGCGCCGAGCAGGGCGAGGAAGAGGACGACGGCGACCAGCGGGCCGGTGGAGAGCTTGATCAGCGCCGCCGGGGCGGCGAAGGTCGCCGCGGCGACGACGAAGGCGTCGAGCGCGCGCGGCGGGCGCTCCGCTTCGAGCAGCCAGAAGCAGGCGAAGATCGCCCCCAAGAGGGCGACCTCGAGCAGCGGCAGCGGCAGCGCCGCCAGCGCGACGAAGGCCAGCGCCAGCGCGGCGACGGTCGGCATGGCCCGCCGCAGCGCCCAGACCAGGCCGGCGCAGAAGACCAGATAGAGCAGCGCCGCGTAGATGACGCTGAGCACCGCCTGGCCGCCGAAGAGGACCAGGCGGCTGTTGAGGAAGCCGAGCGGCCCGTAGCTGAAGACGATCTGCTTGCCGAAGTGGAGGCCGTCGGCGGCGGCCATCGCAAGGCCGGCGTTCCAGCTCGCGTCGAGGCCCACCGCGGGCGTGCCGAAGCCGATCTGCCAGGTGAGCGCGGCCACCAACAGGCCGCCCCAGAGTGCGACCGGCACCTGGTTCGCCCGCCCCGCCGTCATGCGGCCAGGCTACAGGCGGTCGCTGAGGGCTCTGGAGAGCTAGGCGCTCGGCCGCAGCCCGTCGAGGGCGATCGCGACGAGGCGTTCGACCTGGCCCGGCTCGGCGGTGCGGATCCCGGCGATGCCGCTGACCATCTTGGTGACGTCGGAGATGTCGACGTCGGCGCGGACCTCGCCCGCCTCCTGGGCGCGCTTCAACAGCGGCTCGGCGGCGTCGTAGATCGCGCCAGAGCAGGATTTGAAGACGGGTGCCTGGCGGTCGAGGTAGGCGAACATCTCGTCGGCCAGCACCCGCTTGGTGGCGGCGAAGCCGACCAGTTCGAGCAGCCAGCCCTTGAGCGCGTCCCAGGGGTCCTCGCCCTCGTGGCGCCCGACCGCGGCGCAGATTTGCTCGACCCCGTCGAGGTAGGCGGCCTCGACCAGGTTCTCGCGGGCGGGGAAGTGGCGGTAGAGGGTGCCGATGCCGACCCCGGCGCGGCGGCTGATCTCCTCCAGCGTCGCGTCCGAGCCCTGCTCGGCGAAGACCTCGCGCGCCGTCGTCACCAGCTTGTCGTAGTTGCGGCGCGCGTCGGCACGCTTCGGCCGCTCGGCGAGAGCGGTCGGCGGAGTCGTGGTGTCGGCGGTCGCAGCCATGACAAAACGGAGGCATCCTCCGCATAGTTCGCGAAAGAAGTGGAGGCACCCTCCTATTTACCCGGAGGATGGCTCCATTTTAACAGCCTTCCCCTCTCCACCAAAGGACTTCCCCACATGTTTTCCCGACTTCGCAACCGGTCCGAGGGGGCCGTCGACAACCCGGCGATGATCCTCGCGATCATCCTCGGCTGCTACCTGATGGTCGTGCTCGACGCGTCGGTGGTGATCACCGCGCTGCCGGACATCCGCCTCGACCTCGGCTTCTCGGCCGCCTCCCTCTCCTGGGTCCAGAACATCTACGCGCTCGCCTTCGGCGGCCTCTTGCTGCTCGGCGCGCGGATGGGCAACCTGCTCGGCCGCCGCCAGGTCTTCATCGGCGGCATCACCGTCTTCACCGCCGCCTCGATGCTCGGCGGCATCGCCCAGTCGGAGACCTGGCTGCTCGGCGCCCGCGCGCTGCAGGGCGTCGGCGCCGCGATCGCCGCGCCCTCGACCCTGGCCCTGCTGACGATCAGCTTCCCCGAGGGCTCCGAGCGCACCCGCGCGATCGCCCTCTACTCGGCCGTCGCCAGCGCCGGCGCCTCGATCGGGCTGGTCCTCGGCGGCATGCTGACCAGCTGGATCTCCTGGCGCTGGAGCCTCTTCATCAACGTCCCGATCGGCGTCGTCCTCGTCTCCCTGGCGCCGCGCTACCTGCCCGAGACCGAGCGCCACACGGGCGAGTTCGACCTCGCCGGCGCCGCCACCTCGACACTCGGCATGAGCGCCCTCGTCTACGGCCTCGTGCGGGCCGCCGAAACCAGCTGGGGCGACGCCGTCGCGCTCGGCTCCTTCGCCGCCGCCGCGGTCCTGCTCGCCGCCTTCGTCGCGATCGAGAAACGCACCCGCCAGCCGATCACCCCGCTGCGCCTCTTCGCCAGCCGCGAACGGGTCGGCGCCTACGCCGCCCGCCTGCTGATGGTCGGCGCGATGTTCGGGATGTTCTTCTACGTGACCCAGTTCTTCCAGGGCGCCGAGGGATTCAGCGCGCTGAAGGCCGGGCTCGCCTTCCTGCCGGTCACCCTGACCATCTTCGCGATGGTGAAAGCGGTGCCGAGACTGCTCGGCCGGATCGGCCCCGAGCTGACCATGGTCGGTGGCTTCGTCCTCGCCTTGGTCGGCCTCCTCTGGCTGGGCCGGATCTCGACCACGACCGACTACTGGAGCGGGATCGCGATCCCGCTGTTCCTGATCGGCGCCGGCATGGGCCTCGCCTTCACGCCGCTGACCCAGGCGGCGATCGCGGGCGTCGACCACCGCGACGCGGGCGCCGCCTCGGGCCTGGTCAACGCCTTCCAGCAGCTCGGCTCGACGATCGGGGTCGGCCTCCTCGTCACCGTCTTCGCGGCGGCCGGCGAAGGGACCGGCGCCAAGGCCCTGACCGAAGGGGTGCCGAGCACGATCGAGGTCTCGGCGGCCCTGGTCGCCCTTGCTTTGGCGGTCGTCCTCGTCACGATGCGGCCCCGCTTTCGCTCTAGCCGCTCGCCGATTCACCCGGCCGCGGCGGCGGCCGGCGAGTGATCGCGGGCGAGCGCCCGGAGGTCGCGTAGATCCACCGGGAGCGGCGGGTGAAGATGCCCGCCGCTTTCTCTTTCACCCGGTCGCGCTTGCGGACGAGGACGAAGCTGACGATCGCGCCGACGATCGCGATCCCGGCGGAGGCGAAGAAGGTCACTTCGAAAGCGTGGACGTGGGCGGCGACGATGTCGGGTTTGATCAGGTTGACCAGCCCGCTGTTGGCGACGTGGCCGATCCCCTTTTCCTCGGCTTCGAGGATCAGGTCGCGCCCCCTTTCGATCTGGTGATGGGTGGGATGGATCCCCTGGGCGGCGAACTTCGCGTCGATGTCGTGGAAGTTGATCCCCAGCTCGACCGCCGACAGCACCGCGATCCCGAGCGCGCCGCCGAGCTGCTCGGAGGTGTTGATCATCCCGGCGCCCTCGCCCGCGTCTTTTTCCGGCACCGCGGTGAGGCCGGTCGGGTCGTTGACGGTGAGGACGATGCCGAGGCCGAGGCCCTGCAGCAGTAGGCCCGGGATCAGCGCCACCGCCGATTCGCTCGAGACCGAGACGGCCAGCACCACGCCCGAGGCGGCGAGAACGAGGAAGCCCGCGACCAGCGGCCAGCGGCCGCCGCGGCGGTCGAAGGCCTTGCCCGCCAACGGCCCGGCGAGGATCACCGGGATCGTCGCCGGGATCAGCGCGACGCCCGCCGCGGCGGGGGAGACACCGACCACGAGCAGGAGGAAGAACGGGGTGAGGAAGCCGAGCCCGAGCTCCACCATCCCCGCGAGCAACTGGCTCAGGTTGGAGGCGAGGAAGTTCTCGTGGCGGAAGAGCCTGAAATCGATCATCGGGTTGGCGGCGCGGCGCTCGACCGCGAGGAAGACCGGGATGAAGGCCAGCCCCACGGCGATCGGGATCAGCGTCTCCGCCTGTCCCCAGCCTTCCTCGGGCCCCTGGCTGAGGCCGAAGATCAACGCCCCGACGGCGATCGCGAAGGTGACCACGCCCTCCAGGTCGAGGTCCCGCGAGGCCCCTTCCTCCGGCCTCAGGTCTGGAGTCGCGCGCAGCGTGATGAAGATTGCCAGCAACGCCAGCGGCACGTTGACGAGGAAGACGAGGCGCCAGTCGATCGCCGTCAGCGCCCCGCCGAGGACCGGGCCGAGCGCGGCGAAGAAGGCCGAGGCGCCGGCCAGGATACCGAGCGCCGAGCCCTTCTCCTCGTCCGGGTAGACCGCGCTGATGATCGCCAGCGCGGTCGGCATCATCAGCGCCGCCCCGGCGCCCTGGACGGCGCGCGCGGCGATCGCCATCGGCATGTCCTGGGAGGCGCCCATCGCCGTCGTCGCCACGCCGAAGATCACGGCGCCGATCAGGAACACCCGCCGCATGCCGAAGAGGTCGCCGAGCCGGCCGCCGAAGACCATCAGCGCCGCCAGCGGCAGGATGTTCGCGGTCATCAGCCACTGCGACTCGGAGATCGGCGCGTGCAGGTCGGAGATCGCGTGCGGCGCCGCCAGCGGCACCGCGGTCTGGTCGACCAGGATCATCGAGCTGGCCAGCGTCATCGCGACCAGCGTCAGCTTCATGTTCCGCCGCGACGTCATCCCCGCGGCGGCAGCCTACGTCAGGAAAGGCGCGTCACCAAGGGAGTTCTTGGCCGATCTCGGAGAGCTTCGGCGCGGTCTTGTCCCGCTCCGAGAGCAGCGGGTCGGCCACCTGCCAGTCGACGCCGACATCGGGGTCGTCCCAGGCGATCCCGGCCTCGGTAGCCGGGTCGTAGAGCGAGGAGACCTGGTAGCAGACGTCGGCCACCTCGCTCAGCACCGCGAAGCCGTGCCCGAAGCCGACCGGGATGAAGAGCTGGCGGTGCTTCTCGTCGTCGAGGACGTGGGCCTCCCACTGGCCGTAGGTCGGCGAGTCCTTGCGCAGGTCGACCGCAACGTCGAGGATCGCCCCGCGCGCGGCACGCACCAGCTTCGCCTGGCCAGGAGAGGTCTGGAAATGGATGCCGCGCAGCGTCCCCTTGGAGGAGCGGGAGTGGTTGTGCTGCACGAAGTCGACGTCGACTCCGAGCTCGCCCCATTCCTCCCGGGCGTAGGACTCGACCATGAAGCCCCGCTCGTCGCCGTGGACGACCGGCTCGATCAGGACCACGCCGTCGAGCTTCGTCTCCAGCGCCTGCGCCACTAGCCGAGCGCCTTGCCGTACTGCCGTTCGTAGTACTCGCGGTACTCGCCGGAGCGGATCGGCCCCCACCAGTCCTCGTTGTCGCGGTACCAGTTGACGGTCTTCTCGATCCCCTCGTCGAAGTGCACCTGGGCCTCCCAACCGAGCTCCCGCTTCAGCTTCTCCGAGGAGAGCGAGTAGCGGCGGTCGTGGCCGGGGCGGTCGGTGACGTACTCGATCATCGACTCGTCGCCGCCCGCCAGGGCGATCACCCGTTTCACCACCTCGATGTTCTCGCACTCGTCGG
The DNA here is from genome assembly GCA_035281725.1 of Solirubrobacterales bacterium. Taxonomy (GTDB): domain Bacteria; phylum Actinomycetota; class Thermoleophilia; order Solirubrobacterales; family 70-9; genus VAYN01. The sequence goes on along the minus strand of DATEDJ010000156.1, from coordinate 32,326 downwards.
GGCCACCGACGTTGTAGACCTCGCCCGCCTTGCCCTTGGCGAGCACGGTGTGGATGCCGGCGCAGAAGTCCTCGACATAGAGCCAGTTGCGGACCTGTTTGCCGTCGCCGTAGACCGGCAGCTGGTCGCCGTGGATCGCGTTCAGCACCATCAGCGGGATCAGCTTCTCCGGGTACTGGCGCGGGCCGTAGTTGTTGGAGCCGCGGACGATCGAGGCGTCGAGCCCGTAGGTGTGGACGTGGGCGCCGACCAAGAGGTCGCCCGACGCCTTGGTCGCCGAGTAGGGCGAGGAGGGGTCAAGCGGCGAGGTCTCGGTGAAGGAGCCGGAGTCGATCGAGCCGTAGACCTCGTCGGTCGAGACCTGGACGTAGCGCTGGATGCCGAGCTCGCGGGCGGCGTCGAGCAGCGTCCCGGTGCCGATCACGTGGGTGCGGGCGAAGGCGTCCTGGTCGTCGATCGAGCGGTCGACGTGGGACTCGGCGGCGAAGTTGACGACCGCGTCGACGCCCTCCATCGCCTCGCGGACGATCTTCGGGTCCTCGATCGCCCCCTCGATCAGGTTCGTCCCCGCGGGCAGGTTCTCCGGCCGGCCGGCGTAGGTCAGCTTGTCGAGGACGACGATGTCGTGCTCCTGCCCGGCGATGCGGACGTAGGTCGAGCCGATGAACCCGGCGGCGCCGGTGACGAGCAGCTTCATCTGATTCCTTCCGTTCTCAGTGCGGATGGTCGCTTAGTTCTTCTCGGCCTCGCGCTGGGCGAGGTACCCGGCGAGCCCATCGTGCCAGGACGGCAGCCGGATCGCGTGTTCGCGCTGGCTCTGCATGACCGAATAGGGCGGCCGGTGGGCGGCCTGCCCGTACATCTCGCTGGTGATCGAGAGGACCTTGCAGTCGAGTTTTCCCTGCTCGAAGATCTCGCCCGCGAACTCGTACCAGGAGCAGGCGCCCGCGGCTGCCATGTGGTGGATGCCGTACTCGATCCCGTCGATCAGCCGGGTCAGCCCATAAGCCAGGTGCCAGGTGTAGGTCGGCGCGGTGACCTGGTCGCGGACGACGGTGACCTCGCTCATGCTTTCGCCCAGCCGCAGCATCGTGGCGACGAAGTTTTTGCCGTGGACGCCGAAGAGGCCGGAGGAGCGGACGATGAAGTGGCGCTTGTTGGCGGCCGCGGTCGCCTCCTCGCCGGCCAGCTTGGTCCGCGCATAAGCAGAGAGCGGCGCCGGCTGGTCGGACTCCACATAAGGCGACCCCTTCTCGCCGTCGAAGACGTAGTCGGTGGAGACGTAGAGGACCGCGGCACCGACCTCGCGGGCGGCGGCGGCGACATTGCCCGCCCCGGCGCCATTCACCGCGAAGGCCCGGTCCTCGGCCTCCTCGGCGCCGTCCACATCGGTCCAGGCGGCGCAATTGACGACCATGTCGGGCCGCTCACGGTCGAGCTGGCGACGGACCGCTTCCGCATCGCTGACGTCCATCCGCGCGCGGTCGAACCCGACCACGTCGTGCCCGGCGTTTGTCGCGGACACGACGAAGTCGCGGCCGAGCATCCCGCCGGCGCCGGCCACCGCCACCTTCATCGCTTGTTCCCCGCACTGCGCATCATCGTCACGAGCCGCAACAGGCTAACCCGATGAAAGGTGCGATGCCGACCGGCCCGTCTCCCGTGACTGCAATACGATCGAGGCGATCGAAGGTTCGGTGGTGCTGGAGGTCTCGACCCCTCAGCTCGAGGACGTCGTCCGCCTGGAGGACGGCTACGGGCGCGCCGCGGCGCTCGACGAGCGCCGCGGCGGCTGACCCCCTCAGCGGATCGTGGTGCTGGGGCTGCTACCTGCTTCCATCCCGAGTTCCAGATTGGTGCCTGCCCCAGTAACAGAGGAGTAGGTCCAAAGGTTGTGCTGCCAATCCTGGAAGGCGATCGAGTAATTCCCTTCCGGGCTCACAGCGATGCTCGGGCTGCTTTTGGCTTCCATGCCGAGTTTGGTGGGTGCGTAGAACCCGTCCGAGCGATCGAACCACAGTTCACCGTTATTGGCCTGGAACGCGATCTCCCAGCTTCCATCGGGCTTGACGGCGATGCTCGGACTGGTGCCGGGCTGCATGCCGAGTCCCTGGTTGCCACCGGAACCACTGGGGGTGGAATAGGTCCAGAGATTGTGCTGCCAGTCTTGAAATGCGAAGTCGTACCCGCCGCCCGGAAGCGCCGCGATACTCGGACTGGTGCCGGGCTGCATGCCGAGTTTCGTCGGAGCGTAGAACCCATCGGAACGGTAGTACCAGAGTTCATTGTTGTTCGCTTGGAACGCCACCTCGTAGCCACCCGTTTCGCTGGCGGCGATGCTCGGACTGGTGCCTTTGAGCATGCCAAGTTCCGTGTTGATCCAGCTGCCGCTTTGGGTGGAGTAGACCCACAGGTGATGCTGCCAATCCTGAAAGGCGATGACGACGCCTCCTCCAGGAACGTAAGCGACGCTCGGACTCGTGCCAGGGTCCATGCCGAATCCAGTGTTGTTCCAACCGCCAGAGACGGTCGAGAAGGTCCATAGTGCATGCTGCCAGTCCTGGAAGGCGATCAGGTCACCTCTCCCGGGCAGCGCGACGGCACTGGGACTGCTCGATGATTCCATGCCGAGTTTGGTAGGAGCGTAAAACCCGTCCGACCTGGTCCACCATAGTTCTTTGTTGTTGGCCTGGAAGGCCGTGTACTGAGTCCCGGTGCGCTCAACACCGGTCTCATCTTGGAACGTGTACCAGGCGGGCCGGTAGGACCCGCCCCGCGACCTTAAGCCACACCGAGCCTGCCAGTTTTCACCATCGCCAGCGTCGCGCAGGTTGTACCAGTAAAATGCAGTCAGGTTAAGAGAGGCAGCATGGCTCCTCGAATAGTCGACTGCCCCTTTGAGGAGATTTGCCTGTTCCGTCGGACCAACCGACCATTGACCTTCAGCCGGCCAGCCAGACTCGCTGATCGCAAGCGACAGTTCAGGGCTTCCCGGCGATTCGGGCAAGGCGGTCAACTGATTGTGGAATCCGCTGACCGCGTATTCGAACGCCTGCATGCGCCTGTATCCGGTCTGAAATTTAGACGGATCGAGCTCGTAAGGATGAATGGCGACCCCGGTGACGCTTGAACCAATCCCGCCGAAGTAGGGATATGCTTCCCTCAGGTATGCGAGTGCTCCGTTGTAGGTATCGGGTCCACGTTGGAACCAATTGCCTTTCGTTCCGCCGCGGTTTCCCAAGACCAGCAAGCCTCCCGACAGAACTTCCGTACTGCGGCCAGCTCTGGCGTAAGAGGCACTCTGAACCGCACTGGCAACTTCATTCAGGAAAATCCCAAATTCGACTGGGCCAATGTTCAAGTCGTTCGGCTCGTTCCAGATCTCCCAAGTGGTGACCGGCTTGTAAGGCAGTCCCGGATTTTCCGCCCAGAATTGCCCGCCGTACCCATAACGCTGAACCAGATTGGAGACTCCGTTGATGAAGGCCGTACGTTCTACGCCCATCGGCGGCAGCGGTTCATTCCCACCGATGTTTGCGTTGATCGTGACGCCGTTGCGGGCCGCCGCGGTGACCACACCGTCATTTTCACCTTTCGGTGCCAAGGGCACCCGAAAGATTTCTGCTCCCGACCTTCCTACCTGGGTCATTTCTGACGCCTCCGAAGCCAGTTCGCCCGTCCAGCCCACGCCTACCGTGAAGGCGGACGCCGATGAGGCGGCGGTCAATGAAAGTACGGCTGCGAGAATCAGGCCAACTACGAGCGGTGATCGGCGACCGCCTGCGAACAGGCGCGGTTTGACCCATCGGCCAGCGTCCAAGTGCATGTGTTCCCCCGGATTGAGTCGAGCAATTTTGCGAGAGGTGAATCGCGCGAACTAGATAGCACGAGGATCACTGATCGCAAGAGAACAATCGAGTAACAGGGATCAGTTACTCGAAAATGACTCACCTGATTGGCCGGATGCCCGAGGAGATCGGGCGGTTCGCCGCGCTACAAGATTTCGATGATCGAGTTGTCGCCGACCAGGAGACGGAGGGTCTTCGGCAGGCCATCGCTGCGGGTCAGCTTCACGTTGCGGCCGAGGAGGCTGGCCTCCATCCGCGTGCCGAGATCCTCGACCGTCGAGTTGGCGAGGACGATCGAGTGCTCGACCTCGCAGCGGCGCACCGCGACCTCGTCGCCGATCGAGGTGTAGGGGCCGATGAAGGCGTCTTCGACGATGGCGCCCGCACCGATCACGGCGGGGCCGCGGACGATCGAGCGGACGATCCTGGCGCCGGGGGCGATCACCACGCGGCCTTCGACCCGGGACTCCTCGTCGACCTCGCCCTCGCCCTTCTCCTCGATCTCCTCCAGGACCAGGCGGTTGGCCTCGAGCATGTCGGCGAGCTGGCCGGTGTCCTTCCACCAACCGCGCACGACCTCGGACTGGACCTGGCGGCCGTCGTCGATCAGCGTCTGGATCGCCTCGGTGATCTCGAGCTCGCCGCGCCAGGAGGGCTCGAGGCGGCGGGCGGCGTCGAAGATCAGCCGGCTGAAGAGGTAGACGCCGACCAGGGCGAGGTTGGAAGGCGGGTCTTTCGGCTTCTCGATCAGCCGCACGATGCCGCCCTCGCTGTCGAGCTCGGCGACCCCGTAGGACTGCGGATCGTCGACCGGGGTGAGCAGGATCAGGGCGTCGGGATCGTCCTTCTCGAAGGTATCGACGAGGCCGCGGATGCCGTCGCGCAGGAGGTTGTCGCCGAGGTACATGACGAACGGCGAGCCGCCGATGAACTCCTCCGCGGTCAGCACCGCGTGGGCGAGCCCCGCCGGCTTGTCCTGGACGATGTAGGTGATCTGGGCGCCGAACCGGGAGCCGTCGCCGGCCGCCTCGCGAATCTCGTCGCCGGTCTCCGGCGCGATGATGATCCCGATCTCCTCGACCCCGGCGTCGACCAGCGCCTCGATCCCGTAGAAGAGGACGGGCTTGTTCGCCACCGGGACCAGCTGCTTGGCCGAGGTGTGCGTGATCGGGCGCAGGCGGGTGCCGGCGCCGCCGGAGAGAATGAGTCCTTTGAGGGGCTCCATCGGGCGCTGCAACCCTACTTCCATTCGAGAGATGCTGTGAAAACGACCGTTTACATCCCCAACTTCAACGGCGAGCGGTGGTTGCCGCGCACGCTGCAGAGCCTGCGCGGGCAGACCGAGCGGCTCGACGTCGTCGTCGTCGACAACGGCTCGAGCGATGGCTCGGCGGCGGCGGCACGGGCCGATTTCCCCGAGGTGACGGTGATGGAGCTGGGCGCGAACATCGGCTTCGGACCGGCGCTGAACCGGGCGGTGGCGGCGCACCCGGCTGACGGGATCGTGCTGTTGAACAGCGACGTCGAGTGCGAGCCTACGTTCTGCGCGCAGCTCCTCGCCGGCCTCGACGACGGTGCCGACATGGTCGCCGCGGTGCTCTTACAGGAAAGCGAGCCGGGGCTGATCGACAGCGCCGGGGTGGTCGCCGACCACACCTTGATGGGCTTCGACTACCTACACGGGGAGCCGGTGTCGGCGCTGGCGGGCGCTGCGGACCCGCTCGGACCGACTGGAGGCGCCGGGCTCTACCGGCGCACCGCCTGGGAGGCGATCGGCGGCTTCGACGAGCGGATCTTCCTCTACTACGAGGATCTCGATCTGGCGCTGCGGATCGCCGCGAGCGGGGGGCGCTGCAGGCTCGCTCCCGGCGCCCGCGCGCTGCACGCCTACTCGGCCGCGCTCGGAGCCGCGAGCGGCGCCAAGTACGCACGCACCGGCTGGAGCCGCGGCTACATGCTGCGCCGCTACGGGGTGATGCGAGACGCGGCGCTGGCGGCGCGCGTGCTCGCCACCGAGGGCGCGATCGGCGCCGGCCAGGCGCTCCGCGACCACACCATCCAGGGGATCACGGGCCGTGTGCGCGGCTTCCGCGCCGGCGCCGGCCTCCCCCGCCGCGAGGTCGGCGCCGCCCCCCTCCTCGATCTGAGCGCCCGCGAGGCCTTGGAGCTCCGCCGCCGCCGCCGCGGCTGACAGCCAGCCGGGTGCGTTCGCAGAAATGACCGCATAGCGACGATTTGTGCGAACTCACTTGCCGAGCCAGGCGCGGGGGCGGGACAGGTCGCCGGTGGCGGCGAGGTGGCGGCGCTCGCGGAGTGCCCGAGGGAGCAGGCGCAGGCCTTCGAGCTTGCCGCCGAGGGTGGCGACGAAGCGGCCCTGACGGGCGGCGCGGATGAGGGCCCCGACCTCGACCGTGACGATCCGCGGCAGCGCGGTCGCGGGCATGAACCGGGCCTGGGTGACGATCCGGTTACGGGCGACGAGGCGGGCGTTCCAGGCCCCGGGCCGCGGCGCCTCGGCCTGCCAGGAGACGTTGCCGAGGTGCCAGACGACGGCCTCGGGCACGTACTCGAACCGCCACCCGGCGATCTGCGCCCGCACGTTCAGGTCGACGTCCTCATAGAAGGCGAAGAAGGAGCGCTCATACCCGCCGAGCTCGTCGAACAGCTCCCGCCGCAGGAGGCAGGCCGCCCCGCAGACGCCGAAGACCTCGCGCCGGCGCAGCCAGGCGCCCTGGGCCTCACCGGCGCCGAGCTCGACCGCCCGCCCGTCGGGGGTCAGGCCCTGGCCGGCGCTGTAGAGGCGGGCGGCGCCGACCTCGCGCGCCTCGCCCTCGACCTGCAGGATCCGCGGCGCCGCCCCTCCCAGCCCCGGATCGACCTCCAGCGCCGCCGCCAGGGCGTCAAGCGCCCCCGGCTCCAGCTCGGTGTCGGCATTCAGCGGCATCACCAGCGGCGCCTTCGTGCGCGCCACGCCAAGGTCGACCGCGGCGGCGAAACCCACGTTCTCGGGCAGGGTTAGCGGGTCGATGCCTCGCTTTCTCAACAACTCCACGCTGCCGTCGGCCGAGCCGTTGTCGACGACCACCAGCTCCACCTCACCCTGGCGGGCCACCGAGTCCAGGCAGCGGGGCAGCAGCTCCGCGGAATTCCAGCTGGGGATGACGATCGCGACGCCGGCGCCCTCGCTCACCCGCGAGAGCTTCTCACGGACCCGGGCGGCGAAGTCGGCCCGACGCGTCGATAGGCTGAAGTTTCGGGCGCGAAGATGTCGATAGAGAAGACGATCACCAGTCCGGCCGCCGGTCGCGCAGCCATCGCCGAGGCGCAGCCCGCGATCCAGGTCGAGAACCTCCACAAGTCGTTCCGCATCCCTACGCAGCGAGTCGACTCGCTGAAAGAGCGGGCGGTCCACCCCTTCTCGCAACGCGAGTACCGCGAGCTGCACGCCCTCGACGGGATCTCCTTCGAAATTCACCAGGGCGAGTTCTTCGGCATCGTCGGCCGCAACGGCTCCGGCAAGAGCACCTTGCTGAAGCTGCTCGCCAGCATCTACCGCGCCGACGCCGGGACGATCCGGATGGCGGGGCGCCTCGCTCCCTTCATCGAGCTCGGGGTCGGCTTCAACCTCGACCTCACCGCCCGCGACAACGTCGTCCTCAACGGCGTGATGATGGGCCTCACCCCGCAGGAAACGCGCAACCGGCTCGACGCGGTGATCGATTTCGCCGAACTCGGCGACTTCGTCGACCTGAAGCTGAAGAACTACTCGTCCGGGATGCTGGTCCGGCTGGCCTTCTCGCTGATGCTCGAGGTCGACGCCGACATCCTGCTGATCGACGAGGTCCTCGCGGTGGGCGACGCCTCCTTCCAGCAGAAGTGCGCCGACGCTTTCCACAACATGAAATCGGCGGGCAAGACGATCATCCTCGTCACCCACGAGATGGGGACGGTGGAGGAATACTGCCACCGGGCGATGCTGATCTCCGGGGGCAAGATCGAGCTGATCGGCGACCCCGGCGCGGTCGGCCGCAAGTACCTGCAGCTGAACTTCGAAGAGGAGCGCAGCAGCCTGGCCGAGGACGCCCCCAGCGAGCCGCTGCCGGAGAGCGACTCCGTCCGCCTGCTGGAGGCCCACCTCGTCGACGAGAAGGGGGCGCCGATCACGGCGCTCCCGGACGATCAGCCGATCCGCGTGCGGGCGACCCTGGAAGCGCTGCGCGACTCCACCGGGCTGCACGCCGGGCTGATCCTGACCAACTCCGACGCGGTCGGCGTCTACGAATACGCGGTCAACATCGGCAGCGTCAAGGAGCCGCTGCCGGTGCGCGCGGGACAGCGGCTGGGGATCGTCACCGAGATCCAGAACCGCCTCGTGCCCGACCATTACTTCCTCAGCATGGGGATCAACCGCACCTACGAAGGCGGCCTGGCGCTCTACATCCCCAACATGGTCGACTTCGTCGTCTTCGGCGGCAGCAGGAGCCGCGGCGTCGTCAGGCTCGACCAGCGGACGGAGGCCAAGATCGAGGACGGGCCGAGCGCATGAGCGACATCGACGCCACCCCGGTCCTCGAAGAGGTGCGCGGGCCCTCAGCACTCGGCGGCGGCAGCAGGCGCTTCTTCGACCTGCTCTGGCTGATCTCGGTGACCGAATTCCGCCGCATCTACTTCGGCACCGTGCTCGGCTACCTCTGGTCGCTGATCCGGCCGCTGCTGTACTTCGGGGTGCTGCTCTTCGTCTTCACCCAGGTCTTCAAAGTCGGCAGCGAACACGTCGAAAACTACGCCGTGCTCCTGCTGCTCGGGATCGTCCTCTTCACCTTCTTCCAGGAATCGACGACCAACGCCGTGACCTCGGTGGTCGCCCAGGAGGGCGTGGTGCGCAAGACCCAGTTCCCGCGCCTCGTGATCCCCGTCTCCACCGTCCTGACCGGCCTCTTCAACCTCGGCCTCAACCTGATCATCGTGGTGGTCTTCCTCTTCGCCTTCGGCGTCGACCCGACCTGGACCTGGCTCCTCTTCCCCTTCGCCGTCGTCGCCCTCTTCATGCTCACCGTCGCCGTCGCGATGGGCCTCTCGGTCCTCTACGTGCGCTTTCGCGACGTCGCGATCATCTGGCTCGTGGTCGGCCAGGTGCTCTTCTACGCCACGCCGATCCTCTATCCGGTCGACTTCAAAAGCACCCCCGAAAGCCCCCACCACGAGACCTTCGAACACCTGATGATGGTCAACCCGCTGGCCGTGATCATGACCCAGGTGCGGGTCTGGATCCTGCACGAACCGGACGCCCCCAGCGCCGTCCACGCGGCGGGCGGCTGGCTCGGCCTGCTGCCGGCCCTGGTCGTCTTCGTCGTCGTCTGCGTGCTCGGCGTCTGGCTCTTCAACCGCGAGGCGCCGCGGATCGCCGAGGACCTCTGATCCGGGTGCCCCGGACCCTCGTCGTCGGCAGCGGCTTCATCGGCTCCCACGTGGTGACGACGCTGGCCGGGCGCGATGAGGCACCCCGCGTCCTCACCCGCTCGCGGCCGGCCGAGGAGGTCGCGGCGGCGGTCGCCCCCGGCGAGCTGGTGCTCGGCGACGCCGCCGATCCGGCGCTCCTGGAGCGCGCCCTGGAGGGCATCGAGCGGGTCGCCTACTGCGCGGGCGGACTCCTCCCCACCGCCTCCGAGCGGGACCCGGAGCGCGATCGTGAGCTGACGATGCGGCCGCTCGAGGCGCTCCTGGCGGCGCTGCGCGCCCGGCCCGAGGTGGCGCTTGTCTACCTCTCCTCCGGCGGGACCGTCTATGGCGACCCGGCCCGGCTGCCCGCCCGCGAGGACGACCCGGCGGTGCCGATCTCCACCTACGGCCGCATCCACCTGGCCTGCGAGCAGGAGATCGAAACGGCGCGGCGCGAGTCCGGGCTGTGCTCCCGCATCCTGCGCTGCTCGACCGTCTACGGGGAGCACCAGGCGCCCGACCGCGGCCAGGGCGCCGTCGTCACCTTCCTCGACCGGATCGAGCGCGGCGCCCCGATCGACCTCTACGGGGACGGCGAGACGATCCGCGACTACATCTACGCGGGCGACGTCGCCGCGGTGGTGGTGGCGCTGCTCGGGCGCACCGGGGGGGCGCCGGTGCTGAACGTCGGCGCCGGGGTCGGCACCTCGCTGCTGGATCTGCTGCGGCTCACCGAGGCCGAGGTCGGCAGCGAGGCGAACGTGGTCCGCCACCCGCCGCGCGGCTTCGAAGTCCGCCAGATCGTCCTCGACACGACCGCCCTGCACGGGCTGGTCGAGCTCGAGCCGACGCCGCTGGCAGCCGGGATCCACCGCACCCACCGCTGGCTCACCGGCGCGAGGGCGCGGGCGTGAGCGAGCGGCTGCCGGTCCTCTACCTGGCGCCCTGGGTCGGCTACGGCGGCAGCGACAAGAACACGATCGACTGGTTCCGCTGGCTCGACCGCGAGCGCTTCGCGCCCTACCTGATCACCACCCAGCCCTCCGCCAACCCGCTGCTGCGCGAGGTCGAGCCCTACGCCGAGGAGGTCTGGGTGCTGCCCGAGCTGATGCCGGCCGACGCGATGCCCGCGTTCATCCTCGACTTCGTCCGCACCCGCGGGATCCGGGCGATCCACCTGATGAACTCGAAGCTCGGCTTCGACCTGCTGCCGGAACTGGCGGAGCTGCCCGGGGCTCCCGCGGTGGTCGTCCAGATGCACGCCGAGGAGGTCGACCGCTCCGGCTACGTCCGCTACGTCTCCACCCGCCTGCGCGATCACGTCGCCTGCTTCTCGCTCTCCAACGAGCACGTCGCCTCGGCGCTGCGCGAATACGGCGTGCCGGAGGAGAAGATCCGGGTCATCTACACCGGCGCCGACGCGGGCGGCGAGTTCGACCCGGCGACAGTCGAGCCGGCGGTCGCGCGCCCTGACGAGCGCCTCCAGATCCTCTTCGCCGCCCGCCTGGTCGACCAGAAGGACCCGCTGCTGATGGTCGAGGTGGCGGCGGCGCTGCGCGAGGCCGGGGCGCCGTTCCGGGTCAACGTGGTCGGCGAGGGCGACCTCGAAGACCAGGTGCGGGCGCGGATCGCCGTGCTCGGGCTGGAGGACGAGGTCGTCCTGCACGGCCCCGCCTCCGGGCTGCGCGGCTGGTACCCGGCCAACGACGTGCTGCTCCTCACCTCCACCTTCGAGGGGATCCCGGTGGTGCTGTTCGAGGCGATGGCGATGGGCCTGCCGATCGTCACCCCGGGGCTGCCGGCGATCCGCGAGATGCTCGGCGCCGAGGAAGAAGGGGTGGTCGAGCCGCGCGACCGGGTCGCCGACTACGTCGAGCCGCTCGCCCGGCTGGCCCGCGACCGCGACCACCTGGCGGCACGGAGCGCGGCGATGCGCGAGCGGGCGCTCGGCCACTTCACCGTCCAGCAGATGGCCGCCGAGCACGGCGCGCTCTACGAAGAGGTGACCGCGGGACGGCCGACCGTCGCCCCGCCGACTTCCCTCACCGCATCCGCGCTTAAGGTCCTGGCGCCGGCCCCGGGCGACGGCGTCGGGTTGGCGATGGCGCTCGACTTCGAGGACGGCCCGCTGATCGCGGTCACCGAGGCCGGCGAGGATACGCTGGGGGCGGCCGACCCGATGCTGGTCGAGAAGCTTGCCCGCCGCTTCACCGAGGCGCCCGACGGCCCCGACGCGATCGTCTTCGCCGACCTCGGGCCGGACGCGCGTTTCGCCGGCTCGATCCTCGGCCCGACCGAGGGCGGCAGCGAGCCGGCCGTCCACACGATCGCCTGGCGGCGTGACTTCGAGCCGAACCTGCCGAGCGGGCTGCGCGTCGACCCGGTCGCTCCGGCCTCCTCGCTGGCCTGGCTCTTCGGCGCCGCCGGGGCGCGGATCGAGTGGCGGCACCTCGCCACCCCCGGCACCTCCTCCGCCCCGCCCCACCCGCCGGGCGAGGACTCGGTCTGGCTCCGCTCGCCGCGCGCCCCCGCGCCGCCCCCGGCGCCGCCCGAGCGCTCGCCGTGGGTGCCGCGCTTCTCGACCCTCGTCGCCCGCCATCGTCGCCCCGACGGCGGGCACACCGTCGGCGGGCTGGAGCCGCCCGCGGAGTGCGAACGCGAACACCTGCTGGGAGCGATCCGCGATCGCGAGTTCGCCGGGACCACCCCGTTCGAGGGTCTCGGCCGGCTCGAGGTGGCGCCGCTGCCGGGCCTCGACTCGTTGGCCCAAGCCATCGTGCGCGAAACCGGCGAGGTCACCGTCGTCAGCCTCCCCGAGGATCCGCTCCTGCCCGAGGTCGAGATCGGCGAGCACCTCGGCTTCCTCGACCCGGTCCCGCCGCGTCCTCGCGACGTCCCCTTCGCCGAGCGTCCGATCGGGCTGGTCGGGCTGCTCACCGCGGTCGACCAGGGAGCCCGTCGCCACCGGGCCGCGCTCGGCGAGGTGCCACCGGGCGAGGGCGTCTTCGAGCTCGGCGCCGCCTCCACCTCGAAGCTGGGTGGCAGGATCCCGATCTGGATCGAGGACGGCGTCCTCGTCACCGGCCCGCCCGCGCCCCCTGGCCGGCCGCCGCTCCTCGTCAGCGCCCGCTGGGCGGTCGCCCCGCTGAGCTGGGACGACCTCGGCGCGACCGCCGCGCGAGCCAAGGTCGGCGGCCGCCGCGCACTCACGGCGCTGCGCCGGCTCCGCCGTCAAGTCCCCGACCCAGCCCCGCAGGGCGAGCCGCACGCCTGGCTCTTCGACCGACCCGGCCTCGGCATGCTGGCGCTCTTCGCCGCCACCCACCCGGTGACGGGCGACCAGCTGCTGACCCGGGACCTCGACCTCGTCGCCCGACTCGGTTACGGCCCGGCCCGCCACCTCGGCTTCCTGCGAGCGCTGGCCCCGGTCACCGGCGACCTCGCCGAACACCCGGTCGCGACCCCCTGGCTCCACCGCTTCGGCCACGTGCCGCGGTCGGCCTGACCCGTCCGCCGCGCGTCCGGGAAGTATCGTGCCCGCGATGCTGAGCCGCGCCCGGCAGGCGATCTTCGCGGTGCGATGCCATCTCGACCGCTCCCTCTTCACCGAAGGCCCTGATCCCACCGGCGGCCTCGACCGCCTGAGCGTGACCATCGTCGTCGTCGCCTTCCTGGTGCTCGCGACGATCCTGCAGCTGCTGCGGGTCGGCGCGAGCGACGCGCTCCACTCGATGTGGGCGGAGGACGGGCCGATCTTCTTCAGCGGCGCGATCCACAACGGCTTCTTCGCCGACGTCTTCGAAACCTACTCGGGCTATCTGGTGGTGGTCCCGCGGCTGATCGGCGAGGTCGGCGGCGCGGTCCCGCTGGACGACGCGCCGACCGCGATGGCGATCGTCTCCGGGCTCGCCGTCGGCGTCTGTGGGATCGTCGTCTGGGTCGCCGCCGGCTCGACGATCCGCAACCCCTGGCTGCGCGGCACCCTGGCGGTACTCACCGTGCTCGCCCCGACCGCCTCGCTGGAGTCGATCGACTCCGGTACCTACGTCCTCTGGTTCATGCTCTTCGCCTCCTTCTGGGTGCTGATGTGGCGACCGAAGACGACCACCGGCGCGGTGCTCGGCGGCGTCTTCATCCTGCTCACCGGCCTCTCGACGCCGGAGATCTGGTTCTTCGCCCCCCTCGCCCTGCTGCGCCTGATCGCCCTGCGCGACCGCCGCGACGGGCTGATCCTCGGCGGCTGGGCGATCGCCTCCGCCGCCCAGGTCCCGGCCTATGCCTTCAGCAACGAACCGCAGGTGCAACCGCTCTGGTCGCACGACATCTGGACCGCCTACCTGCAGCGGGTGCTCGACGGCGCGGCGCTCGGCGAACGGCTCGGCGGGGTCGGCTGGGACGGGCTCGGCTGGGCGCTGCTGATCTTCCTCGTCGCCTTCACCGTCGTCGGCCTGGCGATCGGGCTGCGGCGGGTCGAAGCGCGGGCCCGCTGGCTCGCCGGGCTGGGCATCCTGATCGGCCTGGTGATGTTCGTGGTGTCGGTCTACCAGCGCGCGGTCGGCCCGCAGATGTTCTGGCCGCCGAACGTGCACTTCGGCAACGCCGGCCGCTACACGATCGTGCCGGCGCTACTCCTCGTCTCGATCGCGCTCGCCCTGGTCGACCAGCTGCTGCGCCGGCCGCGCGACGAGTGGCTGCCGCGGCTCGGGCCGTGGCTGGCCGGGCTGACGATCGTCGTCCTGCTGGTCGGGCTCGCCTTTTCCTTCGACGTCGGCGAAAGCGCCGTGCGCGGCACCCCGAGCTGGCACGAAGCGCTGGAAACGGGCGCCAAGCAGTGCGAAGAAGCGCAGGTCCCCACCGAAGTGTCGATCCCGACCTCGCCGCCCGGGTTCGGGCTCTACGTGCCCTGCGCGGAAGCGGTCGAAGCGGTCGACTGAGCGAGCGCCGGCTTCTCTTCGCCGGTCGGTTTCGGGGCGCTCCTCCCCCGTCCCTTCACGGCGGAACGAGAGGAGGACGAAACCGGCCAGGGTGATGGCGGCGACCAGGATCGCCAGCCACGAGTAGGACGTTTCCGCCGGCGGCGTCAGGGCGGGGACATAGATCGCCAGCATGATCGCGGCGGCGAGCGACGTCCACCAGATCGCGAAGCGCGGAAAGGCCGCTCGCAGGCCGACGACGCAGGCCACGAAGGCCAACACCGGGATCGCGAAGGTGCCCGCGTGCATGACGGCGAGACCGGCGAGGTCGCCGAACATGATCAGGCCCCAGAAGAAGGCGCCGACGCCGACGAACGCCCAGAGCGTCAGCGAGAGACTCCACTCGGGCCCGCTCAAGCGCCTGCGCAAGCGGGCCAACGCCATCGCGAACGGCGCGATCACGAGCAGGCCGAGGGCCGGGAAGAGGTCGAAGAAGTAGACGGTGCGAACTTCCCCGAGGAAGCCCTTCCAGTCGCCGTGGCCGACGTCTTTCCAGGCGCGATGCAGGGCTTCGAAGGCCGGGCCGCCGCCGAACATGGTGATGAAGTTCTGCCCCTTCTCGTGGAGGGCGCCGCCGATGCCGACCCGCTTGTAGGCGTCGATGATCGCTTCCCCGGTGCCTTTTTCCGACAGTTCCGGTTCGCCCGCGAGCATGTACTTGAGCAGGTGGTTGCCGGGCGGGTCGACCCACTTCTGGTAGGCCGACCAGGGGGCCATGAAGCAGAGCCCGACCAGCACGCCGACGCCGAGCCAACGCCAGCTCGGCAGGCCGCGCCAGGCGCCGATGATCACCAGCGGGATGACGGCGAAGACGCTGCCGCCATGACCCATCATCGCGATCCCGGTCAGCGCCGCGACCAGCACCGCGCCCCAGGTCCGCTTGCGCACTTCGTCCCAGAGCGGCGTCAGGACCAGGGTGGCGACGGCGATCAGCATCGCCGCCGGCAGCATCTTCGGCCAGATGAAGAAGCCGTTCAGCATGGCGACGTCGGAGACCAGCACCGTGATCATCGCCAGCGCCTTCGTCACGCGGCTGACCCGGGCCGCCTCGAGCAGCGCCCAGAGGGCGATGATCCAGAACTGCTGCAAGGCGACGCCGATCGCCTCGTAGTGCTGGCCGGGGAGCGCCTTGTAGAAGGGCATCTGCGACAGCACGTAGCCGACCTGTAGCGGCGGCCGGTCGCTGGAGAGCCATTCGCCGAAGGGCGGGATCGGCGTCTGGTGGCCGTGGTGGTAATACCATTCGGCGAAGTAGATCGGGATGCCGTTGTCCGAGGGCAGACCGGGCAGGAAACGGGTCGCGGCGGTGCCGAGGGAATCACCCTCGCCGCCGTGGATGAAGCCGAGGAAGACGATGAAGTAGGCGCCGAGCGCCCAGAGCACCAGCGGCACCGCCAGGCGCAGCAGCAGGCCGCGGTCGATCTTCCGCTCCCAGAGGAGCCAGGCGGTCAAGCCGGCCGAGCCGAAGGCGACCAGGAAGGAGAAGGTCTGGCCGACCACCGGAGCGGCGAAGTAGAGCCAGAAGGCAAGCATCGCGACAACCCCGGTGGCGGCGAGGAAGCTGACCAGGAGCAGGGGCACGCTGCGCACGCCCCTGCGTGCGAGGGATAGCGTCGCCGCAGCTCCCGGTAGTGCGGTGAGCACCAGGTGCAGGGCGACGATCCACAGCATGTTGCCGCCGACCATCGGCACACAGAGTGCCAGATCGGTCGCCGGTAAACTCGCCACGATGGCGGTAGAGACCGAGGGCAAGGGCGAGCTGCAGGCCGAGCTCGACCGGCGCGGCACCGAGATCCTGCGTCTGCGCGACCTGCTGATCGCAAAAGACGAGGAGCTGGGCGAAGTAAAGGGCCAGCTCGCCGAGATGGAGAACATCACGCGCGGCCTGATGACCTTCGCGCACCGCGTCCAGACCAAGGCGCCCCGGCTCTTCCGGATCGCGCTCGGGATCGCCCGGCGGGTGCGGCGCCTGCTGAGGCGCTTCGGTGTCTGAACCGCGCTTCTCGATCGTCACGCCGGTCTACGAGACGCCGCCGGACGTGCTCGCGACGATGCTCGACTCGGTGCGTCGGCAGAGCTTCGGCGACTGGGAGCTGTGCCTGGTCGACGACTGCTCGCCCGATCCCGCGGTGCTCGCCGCACTCGAAGGGGCGGCGGCCGGGGACCCGCGGATCCGGGTCGAGCGGCGGGCCGAGAACGGCGGCATCGTCGCCGCCTCCAACGACTCGGTGGCGATGGCGCGCGGCGAGTTCATCGCCCTGCTCGACCACGACGACGAGCTCCACCCCGACGCCCTCGCCCACGTCCACGAGGCGCTGCTCGGCAACCCGGAAGCCGACTACGTCTACACCGACGAAGACAAGATCGACCGCGCCGGCCACCACAGCGGGCCGTTCTTCAAGCCCGACTGGTCACCGGAGCGGTTCCGCACCCAGATGTACACCTGCCACCTCTCGGTGCTGCGGCGCTCGCTGGTCGAAGCGGTCGGCGGCTTCGACCCCGAGTTCGAGGGCTCACAGGACTGGGACCTGATCCTGCGCGCCACCGAGCGCGCCCGCCAGGTGCTGCACGTGCCGCGCGTCCTCTACCACTGGCGGACGCTCGAGACCTCGACCGCGGGGGCCGGCGAGGCGGCGAAGCCGTGGGCGTTCGAAGCGGGGACGCGGGCGATCCTGGCCCACTGCGAGCGGATCGGCTTCGCGGCGCGGGCCGAACGCGACCTCGATTCGCCCGGCGTCTACCACCTGCGCCCGGAGCTGCGGACCGAACCGCTGGTCTCGATCGTCATCCCGACCGCCGGCCAAACCCGCGAAGTGCGCTTCGAGGAGGTGACCCTGATCAGCCACTGCGTGCGCAGCATCGTCGCCGACTCGACCTACTCCAACTACGAGATCGTCCCGGTCGTCGACCCCTCGACCGACCCGCGCCTGCTCGCCGAGCTGGCCGAGGTCGCCGGCGAGCGGCTGCGCCCGGTCGTCTTCGAGGGTGAGTTCAACTTCTCCGGCAAGATCAACCTCGGCGCCGCCCACAGCCGTGGCGAGATCGTCGTGATGCTGAACGACGACATCGAGGTCGACACGCCCGACTGGATCGAGCGCCTGGTGATGTACGCCGAGCAGCCCGACATCGGCGCGGTCGGCGGCCGGCTCCGCCTCCAGGACGGCCGGCTCCAGCACGTCGGCGTGCGCTTCGAGCACGGGCTCCCTGGCCACCCTTATTACGGCTTCTCGCGCGACTTCAGCGGGTACTCCAATTCCGTCCTCGTCGCCCAGGACTGCCTCGCCGTCACCGGCGCCTGCCTCGCCTCGCGCCGGGTCGCCTTCGAGGAGGTCGGCGGCCTCTCCGAAGCCTTCCCGATGAACTACAACGACGTCGACTATTGCCTGAAGCTCCGCGACCGCGGCCTGCGGTGCGTCTACGACCCCGATCTGGAGATGATCCACTTCGAGTCGTCGAGCCGGTCGACCGCGGTCGACGAATGGGAGCGGGAGGCCGTCCGGGCGAAATGGCTACGGTTCACCGCCGTCGACCCTTACTCCAACCCAAACCTGCGTCGCGAAATCCCCCGCCTCACCTCGCCCTTCGCCTGGGCGCTGCGGCGGCCGCAGTTCCGGCGACCGAAAGGAGCCCCGGCCTGAGATGAACTTCGAGCGCCTCTACAACTACCGCTTCCACGACATCGACCAGGACGGCCGGATCGCCGTGTGGCGGGAGATCAGCCCGCACGTGCACGGGATCATGGGGAAGCCGCAGAAGGTCCTCGACCCGGCCGCGGGCCGCGGCGAGTTCATCGGCGCCGTCCCCGCGAAGGAGACCTGGGCGGTCGACGCGGTCGCCTACGAGCAGGCGCTCTACAAGCCGGACACCAAAGTCATCACGGCGATGATCATGGACGCCGACCTGCCGACCGACCACTTCGACGGCGTCTTCGTCTCCAACTTCCTCGAGCACCTCTACGACCAGGAGGCGATCGCCGCCTTCCTCGAAAAGATGCGCGACGCGATGGAGAAGGGCGGTCGAATCGCGATCATGGGCCCCAACTACCGCTACTGCTCGAAGGAGTACTGGGACTGCGCCGACCACTACGTCGCGCTCACCCACATGGCGATCGACGAGCACCTCTACGCGGCAGGCTTCGAGATCGAGCGCACCATCCCCCGCTACCTCCCCTACTCCTTCCGCGGCATCCTGCCTCCCTCGCCGCAGCTGACCAAGATGTACCTGCAGATGCCCCTCGCCTGGAAACTGCTCGGCAAGCAGTTCCTGGTCATCGGGCGCAAGCCCTAGGGGCGGTCGGGGACGGCGGGGTTCGGGGGCTTGTCGATTGGGGACGGCGGCCCCGGGCGGTCGGGAGGTCTGTGGAGGGATCGTCACAGGCTTTGTGGCGTCTTCGAGGAGGAACGGGATCCCTGCGGGGAGATGCCGGGGTCCCGTAAGGAAGACGGGAGAGGTGCGTGACGGAGATTCCCCGAACCTCACGGAAAAGTGCGTCTTCCGGGGAGTTTCCCGCCCTCGGAGACGCGCTGCGTGAGTTGACCACCCTATAAGGGCCCAAAAGGGTGGTCACAAGTTTGTGACCGTGGAGAAAGGGTGTCGATCGCGACCCCTTCCTCCAATCGCCGTGACGTTCCCGGCGTCTCCCTCACGGATCCCGCCGCTCTTCCGCACCCCGGCCCCCGCAGGCGCCCCGCACCACCGCCGTCCCCCCGTGACCCGGCCATTTCGCGGCGGCCACAGCCTGCCCGGGCCGCCGCGAGATGGCCGCGTCCCTTCACGTCCCTTCCCAGAGCAGGTCGGCTAGGGCCGGCTCAGCCGCGGCCGACTGGCGCGCGGCCGGTGCGCGGTTCGCTCAGCTGGTAGTCGCCGCGGCTGAGGACTTTCTCCAGCCAGACGTAGAGCACGATGAAGAGATAGCGGCTGCCCATCTCCTGCACCTTCAGCTTCGCCTCGCCGGAGGTCCGGTTGGTCCAGGAGGTCGGCACGACGGCGAAGCTGTGGCCGCGGACGACCGCCTTCAGCGGTAGCTCGACGGTCAGGTTGAAGTGCTTGGAGAGGAGCGGCTGGACGGTCTCGATGACCTCGCGCCGGTACGCCTTGAAGGCGTTGGTGGTGTCGTTGTACCGATGGCGGAAGAGGACCCGGATGAAGGTGTTGGCGAGGCGGTTGAAGATGTACTTGAGGCGCGGGTAGTCGTACATTTGGGCGCCCGGCATGAAGCGCGAGCCGAAGGCGCAGTCCCAGCCTTCCTCGAGCACGCGGGCGTAGGCGATCAGGTCGCGGGGGTCGTCGGAGGCGTCGGCCATCACGATCGCCACCGCGTCGCCCTCGAAGACGTCGAGGCCGGCGCGGATCGCGTTGCCGAAGCCCCGTTCGTGGTGGGACTTGTGGACCCGCACGCGCGGGTTCTCGACGCTGATCGCGGCGACCACCGCTTCGGTGGAGTCTTCGGAGTCGTCGTTGACGACGACGACCTCGTAGTCGATCCCGGCGTCCTCGAGGGTGGTGACGATCCCTTCGACGGTCCCCCCGACCGAGCCCTCCTCGTTCTGGGCAGGCATCACCACCGAGAGCCTCATGCGGGGGCCGCCGTCCAGCGCTCGACGTTCTGCTCGTACATCTCCTGCAGGATCTCGTCGATCCCATAACGCAGGCTGAAATCGGGGTAGTCGGCCTGGAAGGGCTCCAGGTCGGAGATCCACCAGCGGTGGTCGCCGATCCGCGGCTCCTCGCCCATCGTCCACTCGAGCGTCTTGCCGCTGACCTTCTCGCAGACCTCGATCGCCTCCAGCATCGAGCAGTTGGAGAACCGCCCGCCGCCGATGTTGTAGACGGCGTGGGCCCGCGGGGCCTTGCGGAACGCGTCGAAGGCGGCGATCAGGTCGGCGCTGTGGATGTTGTCGCGGACCTGCTTGCCCTCGTAGCCGAAGACGGTGTAGGGCGTGCCGGTGACGGTGCACTTCATCAGGTAGGCGAGGAAGCCGTGCAGCTTCGCCCCGGCGTGCTGGGGGCCGGTCAGGCAGCCGCCGCGGAAGCAGACGGTCGGCATCTCGAAGTAGTACCCGTACTCCTGCACCAAGAGGTCGGCGGCCGCCTTGGAGACGCCGAAGAGGGAGTGGGTCGAGGTGTCGATCGACATCGAGATGTCGATCCCCTTGTAGTACGGGTGATCCTCAGGGAGCTCCAGCCGCTTCTCCAGCGACTGCAAGGGCAGCCGGTTCGGCGTGTCGCCGTACACCTTGTTGGTCGAGGTGAAGATGAAGGGCGCATCGATCGCGTGGGCGCGCGCCGCCTCGAGCAGGTTCAGGGTGCCGTTCGCGTTCACCCCGAAGTCGGTCTGCGGCTCGCTCGCCGCCCAGTCGTGGGACGGCTGCGCGGCGGTGTGGATGACCAGCTCGATCGACCCCGCGTGCTCCTGGAAGATCCGCATGATCTCGGCGGCGTCGCGGATGTCGACGTTCTCCCACTTGAACGAGGCGTGCTCGTCGACCAGCCGCTGGGTGACGTGCGAGGTTGAGGACTCAGGGCCGAAGAAGCGCGCCCGCATGTCGTTCTCGATCCCGACCACGTCGAATCCCTGGGCGATGAAGTGGTCGACGGCCTCGGAGCCGATCAGGCCGCCGGCGCCGGTGATGATCGCAACGGGCACAGTGCTACTCCTTCCCCCCCACGGGGGCGTCGATTTCAAGCGCCGCGGCGATTCGCTCGGGGTCGGCGGCGATCCACTCGTGGATGTCGGCGAGCACCTGCTCGGCGCTGCGGCGGGGCCGCCACGCGTCGAGCTCGAACAACCTTGCGCAGTCAGAAAGGTATATCGGGACGTCCCCCTGGCGCGTCTCGGCCACCGGCGTCAGCGGCACCTCGTTGCCGGTCAGCCGGCGGCAGATCGCCGTCGTCTCGAGCAGCGAGAGGCTGCACCCGCGGCCGCCGCCGGCGTTCACGGTATGTCCGTCCCAGGCCGCCGGATCGAGCAGCTGGCGCTCGACCAGGTCGACCAGGTCCTCGACGTGGAGGAGGTCGCGTACCTGCTTCCCATGCCCCCCGAAACCGATATAGGAGAGCGGGTTGCGGAAATGGTGGGCCAGCATCCAGTGGGTGAATACCCCCTGGTCGACCTTTCCCATCTGCCAGGGGCCGGCGATCACCCCGCAGCGGTCGATCACGGCCGGGACGCCGAGGCCCCGGTACTCGGCGATCAGCAGCTCCGCCGCCAGCTTGGTCGCCCCGTAGAGCGTCCGCGCCCCCTCCAGCGGGAACCGCTCGGAGATCCCCGCCGGGGACACCCCCGGCACGTCCTGCTCGGCAGCGAGCTCGAAGCGGGTCTCCGCCTCCTCCAGGTTGAGGTCCACCTGCGGCTCGACCGGGTAGACGCGGCTGGTCGAGAGGAAGAGGACGAAGGCGCCGTCGCGGCGGGCCAGCTCGAGGCAGTTGTAGGCGCCGGTGAGGTTGGTGTGGACGAGGTAGCCGGTATCGCCGTCGACGCCGCTCATCACCGAAGGCTCGGCCGAGCACTCGACGATCGCGTCGAACCGGGGCAGCGCCATCAGGTCCTCGGGCTCGCGCACGTCCCCCTTGACGAACTCGACCCCGGCCTCCTCCAGCCGCGGCAGGTTCAGTTCGGAGCCGCGCCGGTAGAGGTTGTCGATCACGACGAAGTCCCACTCCGGGTGGCGGCCAGCGAGCGAAACGGCCAGGTTCGATCCGACGAAACCCGCCCCGCCGGTGATCAATACGCGGGTCATTGAAGGCGCAACGCTACCGGGGCCGGCCGGTCGTCAACTCGTCGTCGTCGGTCAGCTCCTCGATGCTCGCCAGCGAGACCGCCC
This sequence comes from Solirubrobacterales bacterium, assembly GCA_035281725.1. Taxonomy (GTDB): domain Bacteria; phylum Actinomycetota; class Thermoleophilia; order Solirubrobacterales; family 70-9; genus VAYN01. Next base: position 10,243 of record DATEDJ010000156.1, on the reverse strand, counting down.
GGGTCTGCGAGAAGAGGACGAAGAGGCTGACGAAGTTGCCCAGCGCGACCAGTGAGACGATCAGCGCGCTGAGCGCCACATATGAGGCCCAGCCGGGGATCGAGGTGTCGGTGAAGATCTTCAGGACCAGCACCACCACGGCGAGGGCGGCGCCGAAGAGGCCGAAGAAGACGAAAGTGCCCAGCGCCCGGATCGCGATCCGGTCGGTGAACGGCATCAGCATCCGCAGGCCGTGCATCGCCAGCTTGCCGTAGGTCATTTTCGACTCGCCCTGGTAGCGGCGGCCGCGTTCGCAGGGGACGAAGGTGACCGGCATGTCGAGGGCGAGGATCGCCGACGAATAGGAGAGGTCGAAGGTCGGGTGGAGCAGCGCCCGCTTCGCCACCCCGCCCGGCATGACCGCGTAGTTGCCGGTCCGCACGGTGGCCCCGGTGAGCGCCCGGAAGAGGAGCTTGAAGCCGCGGTAGAGGAGCTTGAAGAGGGGCGGCTCGTGGCGTTTGGTCCGCAGCGCCAAGACCACCTGGCGGCCGGCGGCTTCCCCCTCGCCGAGCGCGGCAAGCAGGCGCGGCAGGTCCTCGGGGCGGTCCTCGCCGTCGGCGTCCATCGTCACCACCGCGTCGTCCTCGGCGATCCGCGGCAGGGTCTTGCGCAGCGCGTAGACGATCGCCCGCTGGTGGCCGAGGTTGAACGGCGGCTGCAGGACGGTCGTGTCGTCGAGCTCGCGCAGGCCGTCGACCTCGGGGTCCTGGCCGCCGGTGTCGTCGATGACGACGAAGCGGACCGGTCCCGGCGCCGCCTTCGGGTCCGCCGCGAGGACCTCCAGCAGCCGCTCGCGGAGGATCCGGAACGAGCCGGTGTCGCGGTAGACCGGGGTGACGATCCAGGTGGTCATCGGGCGCTCGCCGCCGCGCCGTCGCGACGCAGCAGTTCGTAGTCGCCCCACTTGCCGATCGGCCGGAAGCCCTCTTCGAGGTAGCGCTCGAGCAGCCCTTCGTTCACTTCCCAGCCGATCGTCGGGTTTCTCAGCAGACACAGGTCTTCGGTCGCTTCGGTCGCTTCGATCACCTTGCGCTGATGTTCCTCGTTGAACAGCGTCGGCCAGGCGGTGGCGGTGAACGATGGTGGTTCCTGTTCGGCCCAGAGGTAGAAGCTGTCCATGCCGGGCTCGGTCAGGAGCGCCGTGCAGTCGCGCTTGATCGCGTGGGCGGTGTCTTCGTAGATTTCGATTTCTTCCGGGATGCCGATGCGGATGTCCTGCGAGCCGGGCAGCTTCAGCGAGTAGGCGGAGTTGTAGATGCCGCGGCGCAGCTGCAGCGGTTCGCGCAGGTAGGCATTGACGGTGAACCAGGCGAGGACGATCGCGACGACGACGCCGAACCCGGCCATCGCCAAGCGGTCGGGGCCGACCGGGATCAGCCGCGCCAGGCCGCGGACCCCGTTGGCGACGCAGAGCCCGCCGACCGGGATCAGCAGGACCACGGCGAGGTAGGTCTGGCTGCCGGAGACCGGGTAGCCGTGTAGCGCCTGGAGGACGGCGAGCAGCGGCAGCAGCAGGCGGGCGAAGGCGCGGGCGGGCGGCGGGCCGGGCACCGTGGTGGCCAGCGCGACCCAGGCGAAGGGCAGCATGCTGAGCGGGTAGCCGGCCAGCGAGGACCCGTCGAAGGGCAGCAGCAGGCCGCCGACCGAGAGCGCCATCACGACCCCGACCGCAATCGCGAAGAGCGACCTGGCGGCCAGCCAGGCCGGGCTCGGCTCGCCCCCGCGGCGCATCCCGTACCAGTAGGCGCAGGCGGCGGCGAGCGCGACGAGGTCGAAGGCGTAGATGCGCTTCGCCAGCAGGGTCGGGATCGTGAAGGCGTCGGACTGGTGCAGGGGCTGTTCGATGACCCCTTCCCAGAGGGCGGCGAGGCTGGTCCCGGAGGCGATGATCGTCACCACGACGACGGCGGCGAGGACGAGGAAGCCGCCGAGGAGCCAGCGCAGCTCGAAGGTGCGGCGCCGCGCCGGGTGCGTCGCCCGCAGCGCGATCACCACCGCCAGCGCCGCGCAGGCGACGTGGACGGCGTAGTGGCGCACCCAGCCCTGGTCGAATTTGGAGAGCATCAGGAGTATCGGGGTGGCGACGAAGGCCGCCTCGATCAGGAGCCGCGGCCAGCGCCGTCCCCAGAGCACCTGGTAGCTGACCGCGCAGGCGAGGGCGACCGAGACGACGGCGAAGACGCCGACGTTGATCTTGGTCAGCGCCAGGGCGGCGACGCAGGCGCCGATCAGGGCCAGCGGGTAGGGCGAGGGCCGCTCCTCCTCGCCGACGAAGGTGGCGATCAGGACGATCGTCGCCAGCAGCAGGCCGATCAGTCCGATCGGGTGCATCGGCTCGTTGTTCAGCACGCCCAGCGCGTTGAAGGCGAGCGCCTGGACGCCGAGCCCGAGGAAGAGGCTGCGGGTGAGCCGCCAGGTCCCGAGGCCGAAGAGGAGGCCGCCGAGGACCCAGGCGATCATCGTCACCGTGCGGCCCGAGTCGTGGGTGACGTCGATCCCGAAGACGGAGAAGATGCCGCCCCACCACTCGTAGTAGAAGGGCCCGTACTGGGTGAAGACCTGGTCGTAGAGGTGCCCGTGGTTGACGAACGACTTCAGCGCCGTGAGCATGTAGCCCTCGTCGTCGTAGTTGTGGAACGCCGCGAACATGGTCGGATGCGCGATCAGCACCGTGACCACGGTCATCGCGGCGAACCCGAGGGCCGCTACCGCGAGGCGGAGGCGGCGGTCGCCGTACAGCGCCGCCCCGCGGGCGACGACGGCGTCGGGGTTCACCCCGACCTGCGCAGCCGCGCGAAAAGGGAGGTGCCGGCGGGCGAGAACCGGCGCAGCGAGGCGGTCGTGCTGCCGAGGCGGTAGAGCGTCTCGTTCAGCGGCCCGGGAAGGTCGGGGAACTCGGCCGAATCGCGGTCGCCCTCACCGCGGTCCCCGCGCCGCCGCCACCAACCGATCGGGACCAGCTCGGGGAAGAGGTAGGATCGCTCCAGCACCTCGAACGGCAGCGGATCGGCCGCCGCGTCGAGCATGTTCTTCGTGTAGCGCCGATAGTGGCCGAGGACGACGTCCCAACTCGACCACAGCGTCGGCAGGGCGGGGACGGTGAGGATCAGGGTCGCCCCCGGGTCCATCTTCTCGGCCAGCTCGGCGAGGAAGGCGCGGTCGTCGCCCTGATGCTCGAGCACGTCGAGCAGGACCACGTGCGAGGCGCCGGCGAAATCGCGGTCGCGCCAGTTCGCCTCCGCCCCGAAGCGCTCGCTCAGCTGCGCCTCGAGGCCCTCCAAGGGCTCGATGAAGGCGTAGCCCACGTCGGGGCGCCGCGCGGCGAGGAAGTCGCCGAGGAAGCCCGGCCCGGCGCCGACGTCGACGACCGTGGTGGTCGAGGCGGGCAGGAAGGAGTCGACCAGCTCCCAGCGCACCCGGTTCCAGAAGAACTCGCGCGAGCGCTCGACCTGTCGGTTCAGATGGCTTTCGAGGGTTGACACGAGAGCGGCACGATACCCTGCCCTCCGCATGGCTCACCAGGCGGCAACCGGCCTCGCGTCCGACGCCGAGGAAATCCGCCGGATCGTCCTCGAGCAGTCCTTCCGCGCGGGCGTCGGCCACATCGGCTCGGCCCTCTCGATCGCCGACATCCTCGCCGCCCTGCTCGGCAGCTCCGCCTCGATCGCCGACCCGGCGGATCCCGATCGCGACCGGCTGATCCTCTCCAAGGGCCACGCCGCGCTGGCCCTCTACGCCGCCCTCGCGGTCCGCGGCCGGGTCAGCGCCGAGCAGCTCGACACCTTCTGCGGCGACGGCACCGAGCTCGGCGTCCACCCCGAGCCGACCCTGGCCGGGGTCGACTTCGGCACCGGCTCGCTCGGCCACGGCCTCTCGCTCGCCTCCGGGGCGGCGCTGGGAGCACGCTGGCAGGGCTCGGCCCGGCGCGTCTTCGCCCTGCTCAGCGACGCCGAGTGCAACGAGGGCTCGACCTGGGAGGCGGCGATGTTCGCCGCCCACCACCGACTCGGCAACCTGGCCGCGATCGTCGACCTGAACGGCCAACAGGCCCTCGGCTACACCGAGGACGTGCTCAACCTCCCCGGCCTCACCGACGCCTGGCGGGCGCTCGGCTGGCGGGTCGTCGAGATCGACGGCCACGACACCGCGGCGCTGGCGAGCGGCTTCGCCGCGGTTGGCGAGGAGGAGCGACCGACCCTCTTCGCCGCCCGCACGACCTTCGGCAAAGGCGTCTCCTTCATGGAGAGCAAGATCGAGTGGCACTACCTGCCGCTCACCGACGAGCTCTACGCGGAGGCGCTGGCCGGGCTCGGCGGGGGCTCGACGTGAGGACCGCCTTCGCCGCCTGGCTCGCCGACCGCGCCGACACCGACGACCGCGTCCGCCTCCTCACCGGCGACCTCGGCTTCCAGGTCTTCGACGGCTTCGCCGAGCGCCACCCCGACCGCTTCCTCAACGTCGGCGTCGCCGAGCAGAACATGGTCGGCATCGCCACCGGGCTGGGCGAGGCGGGCTTCGTCCCGTTCGTCTACTCGATCGCCACCTTCGCCTCGATGCGCGCCTACGAGTTCATCCGCAACGGGCCGCTCCTGCACCGGCTGCCGGTGCGGGTGGTCGGCGTCGGCGCCGGCTTCGACTACGGCCACAACGGGATGACCCACTTCGCCCTCGAGGACGTCGCGATCATGCGCGCCCAGCCGGGGATGACGGTGGTCGCCCCCGCCGACCGGGCCCAGACCCGGGCGGCGCTCGACGCGATCGCCGAGCTGCCGGGCCCGGTCTACCTGCGGCTCGGCAAAGGCGGCGAGGAGGTCGCCGAGCTGGAGGGTCGCTTCGAGCTCGGCCGCTCGATCACCCTGCGCGAGGGCGAGGTGATGCTGGTCGCCCTCGGCAGCATGGCGGGCGAGGCGCTCGCCGCCGCCGACCTGCTGGCGAGCGCGGGAGTCGCCGCCGGGGTCACCGTCGTCTCCAGCTTCACCGCCGAGCCCGACCCGGAGCTCGACCGCGTCCTCGACTCCGCCTCGGTGGCGGTCGCGGTCGAGGCCGCCTACGTCAACGGCGGCCTCGGCTCCTGCCTCGCCGAGCGGATCGCCGAGAGCGGCTCGCGCTGCCGGCTCGTCCGCTGCGGGGTGAGGACGATGCCCCACGGGCTCAGCGGCAGCCTCGATTTCCTCAACGACGTCGCCGGGATCTCGGCGCGGAAGGTCGCCGACGAGGCGCTGCGGGGCGTCGCCCTGGCGGCCGACTGATGGGCGTCGCCGACTTCTGGCGCAACCCCGCCGCGGTGGTCGGCGGCTGGGTCGGCGCCACCCCGGTCGCGGCGCCGCTGCTGCGCCACCGGGTGCGCGGCGACTGGTGGGGGGCGCTGGAGGAGAGCGGCGCGACGCTGCTGGTCTCGCGCGAGTACGAGCACCTGCTGCTGGCGCTGACGGTCGCCGACGGCAAGCCGCGGATCACCTACATGCCCCTCCCCCACCCCTCCGGGATCGCCTTCGACGAGAGGCGTGGGGTGGTCCACGTCGCCAGCACCCGCAACCCGAACCAGCTCTTCGAGCTCGCCCCGGTCACCGCGGTCCTCGAGCGCGGCGACCGGACGGTCGCGCCGCCCGCCGGCCGCCCGTTGCTGCCGCGGCGCTCGCGCTTCCTCCCCGGCGCCACCTACGTCCACGACCTGGCGATGGTCGGCGGCGCCCTGCACGCCAACGCGGTCGGCGAGAACGCGGTGATCGAGGTCGGCGAGGAGATCCGCCGGGCCTGGTGGCCGCGCTGCATCGAGGTCGAGGGCGAGCCCGCCTTCGACCGAAACTACATCCAGCTCAACTCGATCGCCGCCGGCCCCGATCTCGCGAGCTCCTTCTTCTCCGCCTCCTCGACCGAAATCGCCAGTCGCCGTCCCGGCCACCGCAACTACCCGGTCGACCGCCGCGGCGTGATCTTCTCCGGCGCCACCCGCGAACCGGTCGCGGGCGGGCTCACCCGTCCCCACTCGGCCCGCCTCCACGGGGGCGAGCTCTGGGTCGACGACAGCGGCTACGGCGAGGTCGGCCGGGTCGCCGACGGCCGCTTCGAGACGCTCGCCCGGCTGCCCGGCTGGACCAGGGGGCTCGGCCTGGTCGGCGACACCGCCTTCGTCGCCACCTCGCGGGTGATCGCCCGCTTCGCCGCCTACGCGCCCGGGCTGCGGGTCGAGGAGGCGCGCTGCGGCCTGCACGCGGTCGACCTGGGGAGCGGCGAGGTGCGCGGCAGCATCTTCTGGCCCGCGGGCGACCAGGTCTTCGCGATCGAGCCGCTGCCCCGCGCTTTTTCTCTAGGCTTCCCCCACGCGGCGTCCGGAGGGCAGCGGGCCGCCGTCGACGACCTCTTCTACGCCTTTGCCCCGAACCCCGAGGAGACGACTTGAGCGAGGACTTCCGCCTACTGATGCTCGGCGCCATGTACGAGAACGGGGGCAACACGACCCACCGTCACCTCGACGGGCACCCCGGGCTCTTCGTCTACCCGTTCGAGTCGCAGATCGGGACCCGGCTGGTCGCCGACATGCTCGGCTCGACCTTCCCGAAGAAGTACCGCTGGCCGGTCTTCGCGCTCGACGCGACCCCGGCGCAGGACTACCACGCGATCATCGACGAGGAGGCCAAGGTCCGCTCGCGGACGCCCTTCGTCAGCAAGTTCCGCGAGGAGCCGTTCGACTTCGATGACAAGGAGCGCAAAGCGATCTACGTCGAGATGATCGAGCGCTCCGGCCGCAGTCGCGCCGCCAACGTCGCCGCCTTCTACCGGGCCACCTTCGAGGCCTGGAAGGACTTCGACCGCAGCGGTGAGGAGTCCGTCTACGTCGGCTACAGCCCGATCATCACGGTCGACGGCGAGGCGATCCTCGACGACCTGCCCGCGGCCCACTTCCTCCACGTCGTGCGCAACCCGTGGTCGGCCTACGCCGATACCAAAAAGCGCCCGGTGCCGCTCTCGCTGGCCAACTACCTGCTCGGCTGGACGCTGAACCAGCACTACGCGCTGCAGCTGTCACGGCGCTTCCCGGAGCGCTTCCACCTGGTCCGGATCGAGGACGTGATGGCCGACTCGGTGGCCGCCCTGACCCCCGTCTGCGAGGCGCTCGGACTCGGGGCCGACCCGGCCCTCGAGGGGCCAAGCTGGAACGGGCGCCAGATGGAGGAGGTCTACCCCTGGGGCACGATCCGGATCGCCACGCCGGAGCAGAACGCCGCCACCGCGGCCGAGCTGACCGGCGAGGAGCAGCGCGAGGTGGCGGAGCGGGCGGCCCCATTCGCCGAGCTGCTCGGCTACGGCGCCTTCCTCGACGGCGAGCTGGGGCCGCCGCCGTCCTGAGCGACGGCCGCGGCGAGCCGTGACGCGGACCCTGGTCACCGGTGCCGGAGGCTTCGTCGGGGCGAACCTGGTGCGCCGCCTGGCCGCGGGCGGGGACCCGCCGCTGGCGCTGGTGCGGCCGGGCTCCGGGCGCTGGCGGCTCGATCCGCTCGGCGACGCGGTCGAGGTGGTCGAGGCGGATCTGCGCGACGGCGACGCGACCGCGGCGCTGATCGCGGCGCGGCGGCCCGAGCGGGTCTTCCACCTGGCCGCCCACGGCGCCTACTCGACCCAGCGCGACGTCGGGCGGATCTTCGAGACCAACCTCCTTGCCACCGCGGGGCTGCTCGACGCCTGCCTCGAGGCCGGGGTCGAGGCGTTCGTCAACTCCGGCTCCTCCTCCGAATACGGGCTCAAGGACCACGCCCCGCGCGAGGACGAGGCGCTCCACCCGAACAGCGCCTACGCGGTCGGCAAGGCGGCGGCGTCGATGTACTGCGCCCAGCGGGCCGCCGAGACCGGGGCCCGGGTCGTCACCCTGCGCCTCTACTCCGCCTACGGCCCCTGGGAGGAGCCGAGCCGGCTGATCCCGACGCTTGTGCTGGCGGGGCTCGACGGGCGCCTGCCGCCGCTGGTCGACCCGCGGATCGCCCGTGACTTCGTCCACGTCGACGACGTGGTCGACGCCTACCTTGCGGCGGCCGAGGCCGGCCGTCCCGGGGCCGCCTACAACGTCGGCACCGGCGTGCAGACGACGCTCGCCGACGCGGTCGCGGTCGCCCGCGAGCTGCTCGGCGTCAGCGCCCGGCCGGAGTGGGGATCGATGCCGGACCGCGACTGGGACACCACCACCTGGGTGGCAGACCCCGCGCTGATCGCCGCCGAGCTCGGCTGGGCGCCGCGGCACGATTTCCGCGGCGGGCTCGCCGCCACGATCGAGTGGTTCCGCGATCCGCCGCACCGGGCCCATTACGAGTCGCGGCCCGCATGAGCAGCGACCGTCTCGCGCGGCCCGAGCCCGGTGAGGTGGACGTCTGGCGGGTCGGGCTCGGCGCGGCGGCGCGGCGGGCGCTGCGCGAGATCCTCGCCGGCTACCTCGGCGGGACGGCGGCGGGCGTCGAGCTGGTCGTGGAGGAGCGGGGCAAGCCGCGGCTGGCCGACCCGGCCCCGGCGCTTTCCTTCAACCTCAGCCACTCGGGCGGGCTGGCGCTGGTCGCGGTCGCCTCCGGTGGGATCGAGGTCGGCGTCGACGTCGAGCAGGTGCGCCCGCGGCGCGACCTGGTGCGGCTGGCGGCGCGCTGGCTGCCCGAGGGCGACGCCGAGGCAGTCGCGGCGGCGCCGGCGGCGGAGCGCGAAGGGGTCTTCTACGCCGCCTGGACCCGCTACGAGGCGCGGGCCAAGTGCACCGGCGCCGGGATCTCCGGGCCGGCCCCCGGCCCGGAGGTGGTGGCGGTCCCCGTCGACATCGACCCCGGCTACGCCGCCGCGGTCGCCGTCGACACCGCGCCCACCGCCGCCGCAGCCGCCCTGGAGGGCGCTCCGATCTTCGTCCGTCGCTTCGAGTTCACCGCATAGGCCCTCGATCGCGCGGGTACCCTCGCGGCGTGACCAGGGCCGTCGCGGTGCTTGCCGCGCTCCTCTCGTTCGTGACCGGCGCGGGCCTCGCGCAGGGCGCCACGCTGGAAGGGATCGGCAGCTTCAAAGAACCGATCTACGTCACCTCCGACCCCGGCGATGCGAACCGCCTCTTCGTGGTCGAACGGGCGGGCCGGATCGAGCAGGTGCGGGAAGGGAGCGTCGCGGTCTTCGCCGACCTGCGCGAAGTCGTCTCCTGCTGCGGCGGCGAGCAGGGCCTCCTCTCGATCGCCCTGGCCCCGGACTTCGACGCCTCCGGCAGGCTCTTCGTCGATTACATCGGCAAGGAGGCCGAACCGGAGATCCACGTCGCCGAACTGCGGGCGAGCGGGGCCATGGCGCCGCTTTCCTCGCTGCGCCAGATCCTCGTCATCCCCCACCCGAACCAGTCGAACCACTACGGCGGCCAGCTCCAGTTCGGCCCTGAAGGGGCGCTCTTCGTCGCCACCGGCGACGGCGGGGGCGGCAACGACCAGGAACACAATGCCCAGGACATCGCCAAGCCGCTGGGCAAGATCCTCCGCCTCGACCCCGACCCGGGGGCCGTCCTCCCGTACACCGTCCCCGCCGACAACCCGTTCGCTGCCGGATCCGGCTGGGAACAGCTGGTCTGGAGCTACGGCCTGCGCAACCCGTTCCGCTTCTCCTTCGACCGCGACGGCTCGGCGCTGCTGATCGGCGACGTCGGCCAGAGCGCCCGCGAGGAGGTCGACCGGGCCCCGGCGCCGAGCTTCGGCCGCGGCTCGAACTACGGCTGGAACTGTCGCGAGGGCACGATCGAAGGGCCGGCCGACGATCCGGGCTGCGCCGACCGCGCCAGCACCTTCGTCGAACCGATCTTCGACTACGAACACGACGAACCGCCCGAAGGGGGCGCCAACCGCTGCGCGATCATAGGCGGCTACGTCGTCCACGACCCGCAGCTCGGCTCGCTCGACGGCCGCTACATCTATGGCGACAACTGCTCGCCCGGGATCCGCTCGATCGAACCGACCGCCGCTGACCCCTACGCCACCGACCGCGGCGAGGGGATCGCGGTGAAAGGGCTCACCTCGTTCGGCGAAGACGCCTGCGGGCGCCTCTACACGACCTCGAACAGCGGCGGGGTCGGCGCAGTGAACCGGCTGGTCGGCACGGTGCCCACCGCCTGCCCGGCCGCGGCTGCGACGGCGGGGACGGGCGGTGGCGGCGCCAACGGCGGCGGCGGGAGCCCGGGCTCCGGCCTCGCCTCGACCACGATCCG
>DATEDJ010000155.1:0-2923 GCA_035281725.1 Solirubrobacterales bacterium | reverse complement strand
CGCTGGGACGCCGGGCGATCGCCGTCGCCACCGACGTCACCGACCCGAATGCCTGCGAGCACCTCGCGGTGACCGCGAAGGAGGAGCTCGGCCGCGTCGACATCCTGCTGAACAACGCCGGCCTCGGCACCGCGGTCCCGGCGATCCGCGAGACGCCGGAGGAATTCAACCGCGTCGTCGACGTCAACCTCAACGGCTGCTTCCAGATGGCGACCGCGGCGGCGCGCCAGATGGACCAAGGCGGCAGCATCATCAACGTCTCCAGCATCATCGCGCTGACTACCGCGGCCCTCCCCCAGGCTGCCTACTCGGCGAGCAAGGCGGCCCTGCTCGGGCTGACCCGTGACCTCGCCCAGCAGTGGACCGGCCGCAAGGGGATCCGCGTCAACGCCATCTGCCCCGGCTTCTTCCCCACCGAGATGACCGACCAGTACGTGCCCGGGTACCTCGACAAGGTGATGGAGCGAGTCCTCGTCGGCAGGGCAGGCAGGCCGGAGGAGTTCGCCGCGACCGTCGTCTTCTTGGCCGGCGACGGAGCCGGGTACATCACCGGTTCGACGATCGTCGTCGACGGCGGCGTCACGATCACCTAGGAGGATGACCCGATGAACGACTCCCCTTCACTGAAGATCGACGAGCGGATCGCGGAGCTCGGCGACTGGCGCGGCGAGCGCCTGGCGCAGGTGCGCAAGCTGATCCATGACGCCGATCCGGAAGTCGAAGAGACCTGGAAGTGGAAAGGGACGCCGGCCTGGGAGCACGCCGGGATCATCACCACCGGTGAGAGCTACAAGAACTACATCAAGCTGACTTTCGCCAAGGGCGCCTCGCTCGACGATCCGTCGGCCCTCTTCAACTCCAGCCTCGAGGGCAACGCGCGACGGGCGATCGACATCCGCGAGGATGACGAGCTCGACGCGGCGGCCTTCCAGGACCTGGTGCGCGAGGCGATCGCGCTGAACGAAGCGAAGTAGCGGCGCGCCGCCCGGGCGCTCAGCCTGGGCCCATCCGCAGCGCCCCGTCGAGGCGGATCGTCTCGCCGTTCAGCATCGTGTTGAGGGCGATGTGCTCGACCAGCGCCGCGTACTCGGCCGGGTCGCCGAGCCGCGCCGGGTAGGGCACCGAGCCCGCCAGCGCCTCCCGCGCCGGGCCGGGCAGGCCGGCGAGGAGCGGCGTGTCGAAGAGGCCGGGGGCGATCGCGACGACGCGCACCGCCCTGTCGGCGAGCTCCCGGGCGACCGGCAGGGTGAGCCCGGCGACGCCGGCCTTCGAGGCGGCGTAGGCGACCTGGCCGACCTGGCCCTCGTAGGCGGCGATCGAGGCGGTGAGGACGCAGACGCCGCGGTCCCCGTCGGCCACCGGCTCGGCCGCGGCCATCGCCGCGGCGGCGCAGCGCAGCACGTTGATCGTGCCGAGCAGGTTGACCGCGAGCACCCTGGCGAAGTCCTCGAGCGGCGTCGGGCGGCCCTTGCGGAGCAGCTTGGTCGGCGTCGCGATGCCGGCGCAGTCGACCGCGATCCGCAGCTCCCCCAGCTCGCCGGCGGCGGCGATCGCCGCCTCGACCGAGCCCGCGTCGGCGACGTCGGCGACCACGTGGGCGCCGCCGATCTCGCCCGCCACCGCGGCGCCGCGCCCCTCGTCCAGGTCGGCGACCAGCACCCTGGCGCCGCCCGCGGCGAGCCGCCGCGCGGTCGCCTCCCCCAGCCCCGAGGCGCCGCCGAACACCGCCGCGATCCGTCCGTCGATCTGCACCGCTCCCTCCCCTTCTCCCCTCAGCCGCCCGCCCGGGCGAGGTGCCTGGCGATCACCAGGCGCTGGATCTGGTTGGTCCCCTCGAAGATCTGCATCACCTTGGCCTCGCGCATGTGGCGCTCGAGCGGGAACTCCTTGGTGTAGCCGGCGCCGCCGAGGACCTGGACCGCGTCGGTGGTCACCTTCATCGCCGCGTCGGTGGCCACGAGCTTGGCGATCGAGGCCTGGCGGGAGAAGGGCAGGCCGCGGTCGCGGCGGCGGGCCGCCTCCAGGGTCACCGCGCGGGCCGACCCGACCGCGGCGGCCATGTCGGCGAGGAGGAAGCCGAGGCCCTGGTGCTCGATGATCGGCCGGCCGAAGGTCTGCCGTTCCTTGGCGTAGGAGACCGCCAGGTCGAGCGAGCCCTGGGCGAGCCCGGTGGCGACCGCGGCGATCCCGAGCCGGCCCGAGTCGAGCGCCTTGAGGGCGATCGAGAGCCCCGCGCCCTCGCCGCCGACCAGCCGGTCGTCCTCCAGCTCGACCCCGTCGAGGTCGAGCGTCGCCGTGGTCGAGCCGGTCAGCCCCATCTTGCGCTCCGGCGCCCCGGCGGAGAGGCCGGGGGCGTCGCCGGGGACGAGGAAGCAGGAGATGCCGCCCGAGCGGTCCTCGGAGGTGCGGGCGAAGAGGGCGTAGAAGTCGGCCTCGCCGCCGTGGGTGACCCAGGCCTTGGAGCCGGTGACGCTCCAGCCCTCCCCGGTCGGGGTCGCGCGGGTGCGCATCGCGCCCGGGTCCGAGCCGGCGTCGGCCTCCGAGAGGCAGTAGCCGCCGAGCAGGTCGCCGGCCAGCATCTCCCCCAGCCGGCGGCCCTGCTGCTCCGCGGTGCCGAAGGTCGCCAGCGGATAGCAGGACATCACGTGGACGGAGAGGCCGACGCCGACCGAGGCCCAGGCGGCGGAGATCTCCTCCAGGGCCTGCAGGTAGACCTCGTAGGGCTGCCCGGCGCCGCCGAGCTCCTCCGGGTAGGGCATGCCGAGGAAGCCGAGCCCGCCGAGGGTGCGGAAGGCGTCCCGCGGGAAGGCCGCGTCCTCCTCGGCGCCCGCCGCCCGCGGCGCCAGCTGCTCGCGCGCCACCGAGCGGGCGAGCCCGACGATCTCCTCGGCCTCGGGCGTGGGCAGGTTGCGCTCGGCGGGCA
>DATEDJ010000154.1:0-7355 GCA_035281725.1 Solirubrobacterales bacterium | reverse complement strand
TGTACCGCGCGGGGTGGCCGCGAGCGCCTGCTCATAGGGTCGGCGAGTATAGGTTGACGACGACTCCGGGATGGCCGGCCGCACCGCATCACGGCCGCTCGCCGTGATTAGAATGGCCGCGCCTTGACGCCGCACTCGCCTGGCACCGGCCAGATAAACACCCTCATTTGGATCGGCTTCTTCGCCGCGCTCCTCGTCGTCGTCGCGATCAACCTCGGGCTGCTCGGCTCGGTCCGCCGTTGGCGCGGCGGGCGCGGCAAATCGGCCGCCGCCGCGGCCGCCAAGCCGGGCACCCAGATGCGCGTCGCGGGCGCCCTCTCGGGCTTCGCGATCATCCTCTTCGTGCTGGGGATCATCTTCACCAGCAACGCGCTCTCGACGCCGAAGACGACCTCCGCCGGGCTCACCTCCCTCAACGGGAAAGACCTGGAAGGCAAGCCGCTGGTGATCAAGGCGACCGGCCAGCAGTGGCTGTGGCGCTACAACTACCCGAACGGGTCGTTCAGCTACTGGAAGCTGGTGATCCCGGTCGACACCGCGATCGAACTGAAACTCGAATCGACCGACGTCGTCCACACCTGGAGCGTCCCCGACCTGGCGCCCAAGGTCGACGCGGTCCCGGGCAAGGACACCCACGTCCTCTTCCGCGCCGACGCGGAAGGCGAATTCTACGGCCAGGCCGCCACCCTCTCGGGCCAGGCGTACGCGCCGATGCGGACCACCGTCTACGTCGTCTCGCCGGAACGCTTCGAAGAATTCATCAAGGAACAGCAGCAGGGCATCAAAGCCGGGAACGAAGCGGCGGTGGAAATCGAGACCGAAAAACTCAAAGAAGAAGAAGCCGCGAACGGCGAGAAATCGGCGGCCGAAGGCGAAGAATCCGAAGAAGCCGCCGGTGGCGAAGAAGCTGAAGCCGAAGAAACCACGGAAGAACCCGAAGGCGAAGAAGGCGGCGAAACGGCTGAAGCGGGCGCGCCCGATGCCGAAGCCGGCAAAGAAGTGTTCGCCGAACAGTGCTCGGTCTGCCACGGCGCCACCGGCCACGGCGGCAACGGCGGCCCCGACCTGACGACGATGCCGAAAGCGCAGGAACAGGCGAGCGCCGAAGAACAGGTCACCAACGGCGGCGGCGGCATGCCGCCCTTCAAAGGCGTCCTGAGCGAAGAAGAAATCGCCAACGTCGCGGCCTACGTGGTCGAAGACATCGTCGGCGGCAAATAAGGCGGAACAGAGAATGAGCACCACGCAAGAGCCCCGTCCCGAGATCGCCATCGACGGCTTCCCGCGCCGTAAGCGCGCTCCTTGGATGGACCTGGTCACCAGCGCCGACCACAAGGACGTCGCCAAAATCCTCATGGTCGGCTCCGGCGGCTTCCTCTTCCTCGCCGCGCTCGAGCTGCTGTTGATGCGGCTCCAGCTGGCGATCCCGGAGAACACCTTCATGGAGCCGTACACCTTCAACCGGGTGCTCTCGCTCTACGGCGCCACCTCGATCTTCTTCTTCGCCCTGCCGCTGGTGATGGGCCTGTTCCTCTACGTCGCGCCGCTCCAGGTGGGCGCCCGCGGCACCGCCCTCCCCCGCCTCTCGCAGATGGGCGGGCTGCTCTGGGTGGCCGGCGCGGTCGTCCTCTACTCGGGCTTCCTCTGGACCCCGTCGGAGGCCGGCGTCAACCCGCTGCCGCCGCTCTCCGAGCTCGCCTTCCTCAGCAACAACGGGGTCGACGCCTGGCTCACCGCCTGCGGTTTCGCCACCTTCGGCTTCGTCCTCATCGCGATCGACCTGGCGGTGACGCTGCGCGTCGACCGGGCGCCGGGGATGGCCTGGCGCCGCGCCCCGATCTTCGCCTGGACCGCCGCCGTCGGCTCCTGGCTGATGCTCTTCATCGGGCCGGTCCTGCTGGCCGCCTTCACCATGCTGCTGATCGACCGCAATTACGACGGCACCTTCTTCGCCGACGGCGGCGGCGGCGCGCCGCTCCTCTGGCAGCACCTGACCTGGATCTTCTACTCGGGCGCCTACTCGCTGGTGCTGATCTTCGCCTTCGCCGCGATCGCCGAGATCTTCGCCGTCTTCTCCGGCAACCCGGTCTTCAACCGGCCGGTGATCATGGGTTCGATCGCCGCGATCGCGGTGCTCGGCACCCTCGCCTGGATGCAGAACATGTACACCGCCCCGATCGGCCTCGGCTACAAGTATTTCGCGATGGCCGTGACGATGATCCTGATCGTGCCGTTCGGCCTGATCTTCTTCAACCTGATCCAGACGCTGAAAGGCGGCGCGCTGAACCTGCGGGCGCCGCTGCTGTTCGCGATCGGGGCGCTCTCGGCGATCTCGCTCGGCCTTGCCGCCGAGATGCAGCAGTCGCTGGTCGGCGCCGCCTGGTACCTCAAAAACACCACCGACTCGACCGCCGCCACCCACTTCGCGCTGATCGGCGGCGCCGTCTTCGGCGGCTTCGCCGCGCTCCACTACTGGTTCCCGAAGATCACCGGGCGCTCGATGGGCGAGCAGCTCGGCCGCATCTCCTTCTGGACCCTGGCGGGCGGCAGCCTGCTGGCCTTCGTGCCGATGGCGCTGGCGGGTTGGGAAGAGGACCAGGTGGTCGACGCCTACAAGTTCTTCAACCACACCGGCGTCAACTTCTACAACCTGCTCTCCTCGATCGGGGTGCTGGTGCTCTTCGTCGGCGTCATCCTGGTCCTCATCAACGCGGTGGCCTCGATCAAGGGCGGCGCCCGCGCCGGCCACGATCCCTGGAAGGGCGACACGCTCGAGTGGTTCACCCTCTCGCCGCCCCCGATCCACAACTTCGACGTCCAGCCGGACGTCCGCAGCGACCGGCCGCTCCGCGACATCCGCGCGGCGATCGCCCGCCGCGCCCGTGACGTCGAGGAGCGCGCGGCCGCGCAGTCCCAGCCGGTAGCCTGACGGCATGTCATCCGGCGCCGGCGCGAGCACCGCGTCCCAGGCGGCCGGGGTAGCCCCCCGCTCGGCCGCAGCACAGCTCCTCCGCGACTACCTGACGCTGACCAAGCCCACGGTGCAGTCGCTGCTGCTGCTGACCACGGTGACGACGATGTACGTCGCCGGCAACCCGACGCTGCGCCTGATCCTCCTCACCTGCCTCGGCGGCGCGCTCTCCGCCGGCGGCGCCGGGGCGATCAACCACGCCGTCGACCGCGACATCGACCGCACGATGAAGCGCACCGCCGACCGCCCGGTCGCCTCCGGCCGGGTGTCCCCCGGCGCCGCGATCGCCTTCGGCTCCACCCTCGGCGCCCTCTCCTTCCTGCTGCTGGCGACGCAGGTCAACGTGCTGGCGGCGGCGCTCTCGCTCTCCGGCCTCTTCGGCTACGTCTTCGTCTACACGCTCTGGCTGAAGCGCACGACGCCGCAGAACATCGTCATCGGCGGCGCCGCGGGCGCGGTCCCGCCGCTGGTCGCCTGGGCGGCGATGACCGGCGGCCTCAGCGGGATGGCCTTCTACCTCTTCGCGATTGTGTTCTTCTGGACCCCGCCCCACTTCTGGGCGCTTTCGCTGCTGATGAAGGACGACTACGCAGCGGCGCGGATCCCGATGCTGCCGGTGGTCGCGGGCGAGGACGAGACCCGGCGCCAGATCATGCTCTACACGGTGCTGCTCTACGCGGTCACCCAGCTCCCCTTCTGCGCGGGCGGCCTCGGGATCGCCTACCTCGTCCCCTCGATGCTCCTCGGCGCCGCCTTCATCGGCTTCTCCTACATGCTGCTGCGCACCAAGAGCCGCGCCTGGGCCCTCCGCACCTACCTCTTCTCGCTCGCCTACCTGGCGCTTCTCTTCATCTCGATGGCCGTCGCCGCCCACGCCTAGAGGGTCGATTCCGGGGGGGCGCTCTCGGCGGGAGGCTTGAGGGCGCGAGGAAGGGACGAGGAAGGACGAGCAAGGGACGCGGCCATCTCGGCGGCGGCCCGGGCAGGCTGTGGCCGCCGCCGAGATGGCCGGGTTCGGAGGGGACGGCGAGGGTGCGGCGCCGCGGCGCCAGCCGGGGCAGAGCGGCGGGGGCCTCGTGACGAAGGCGCCCGGAACGTCACGTTCACCCAGAAGAGGCGTCACGTCTGTGACGGGTCCGTTCAGTGCGTTCGCAGTAATCCCCGCATAGCGGGGATTACTGCGAACGCACCGGGGTCGGCGTCGTGGAGGTGTGACGCCTCTCCGCGCAAGCGCACGGAGCTTGCGCACTTCTCGCCTGAGGCCTCCCGTCCCGGGCGTCTCGGAGGCGGTCACAGCCTGCCCGGGTCGCCTCCGAGACGCCCGGGGCCCGCCGTCCCCGGCCGCACGGGCCCGGACCCTCGCCCCGGGACCTTCACCCGGGCACCATCCCTGCCCGGCCGGCCGTTCGGCCCCGCCCCGCCGGCTGTTCCTTATGGTCGGCAGGCGACCAAAAGGAACAGCGGAGCGCACCTGGACGCCTCCGGGCGCCGAATCGACCACCTGGCACGTTTCGCGTCGACCCGCATATTCACCCGCCGGTCTCCAGAGGCGAGGGCGGGACACCGCCCTCGCCTCTGATAGAAATCCCACTGTGGATCGCGAGACTGCGCGCCGAAATATGACTGCCGGCCTGGTCGCCGGGGGCTTCGCGGCTGCGGTCTTCGCCCTCGCCTTCATCGTCGCCCTCCTTTACATCGCGCACTGATGAGCGAGCACCGCCACGTTCCCGAGCCGGGCGAGACGATCCAGGTCCCGCGTCCTTCCTGGGGCCCCGCCTTCTTCGCCCTCGGCGCGATCGGCGCCGTCGCCGGCATCTACGCCAATGGCTTCGTCTTCTCGGCCTTCATCTGGTCCTACGTCGGGATCATCGTCCTGCTGTTCGCCTTCCGCGCCATCGTCCGCACCTCGGTCCGCAGCTACTTCAGCCTGCCCCGCCGCCAGGACGCCAAGAGCGCCACGCTGCCCACCGAGCAGTTCCAGCTCGAGGGCAAGCCCTCAAGCGGCGCCCCTCGCGCCTGAGAAAGCCTGAGACCCGCTCTCAGCGCCTCTGCAGCGCCGCCCCCGGCGCGCCTCGCCGTGCATGATCCCGCAAAGGGCCGTCGGCATGGCCCCTGAACGAACCTCCCTGCTGTTGTGAGTGAAGGGGCCATGCCGACGGCCCCAGCGTTACGTTCCCTGAGCCCCGCTGGGCAAGGGCATTTCCGAAGTCGCGCCAGCCGACGTCCACACCCGCACGATGTCGCGCATCGAGAGGACCCCGACCACCGCGCCGCCGTCGAAGACGACCAGGTGGCGGACGCTGCGGCGGGACATCTCCGCGGCGGCGTGCTCGAGGCTCCAGTCGGGGGATGCGCAGATCACCGACTCGGTCATGTGGCCGGCGACCGGCTCGACGTCGGGGTCCTCGCCGGCGCCGATCGAGAGCAGCAGATCACGCTCGGTGACGATCCCCGGCGTCGGCGCCTCGTCGTCGATCACCAGCGCGGCGCCGACGTTGTGCTCCACCATCGCCGCCGCCGCCTGGCGCAGCGTGTGCGACGGGCCTACCGTCACCGAGACCTCCGACATGCCATCCCTCACCTGCATATGTGCCTCCTCATGGACCAGTAAACCCACTAGTGCGATTCGATGCAAATGTACCCCTCCTGGCGCGGCCGGCAAACGCCGTGACGGGTGCCTCGACATATAGACTCCGGCCCGCCTCGCCTGTGATGCAGAACCTCCCCAAGCCCATCCGCCTGCTCGTGCCCCTCGTGGCCCTGGTCGCGACGGTCGTCGCGATCTCCGGTTGCGGGACCACGAACCCCGACATCGCCCGCGGAAGGACGCTGTTCGAAACCAAGTGCGGCGTCTGCCACGCGCTGGCCCAGGCGGGCACCACGGCGACCATCGGCCCCAACCTCGACGACGCCTTCGCGGCGGCGCGCGAAGCCGGCGGCTTCGACGCGGCCACGATCGAAGGGATCGTCGAAGCGCAGGTCGACGATCCGCGGCCCTCGAACGGCAACCCGGCCGCCTCGATGCCGCCCAAGATCGTCGAGGGCCAGGATCTCAACGACATCGCCGCCTACCTCGGCAAGTACGCGGGCGTGCCCGGCGCGGCGCCGCCGGAAGTCGAAGGCGGCCCCGGCGCCCAGGTCTTCGCCAGCAAAGGCTGCGGCGGCTGCCACACGCTCGCCGCCGCCAAATCGGGTGGCACCACCGGCCCGGACCTCGACGAAGTCCTGCCCGGCCAGAGCGAAGCCGAAATCGAAGAATCGATCGTCGACCCGAACGCGAAAATCGCCACCGGCTACCCGCCCAACGTGATGCCGGAGAACTTCAAAGAAACGATCTCGCCCGAAGAACTCAAAGAGCTGGTCGAATTCCTGGCTGAAAACGCCGGGAAAGAATAGGCGGCTGAGTTCGGGCGGCCGGCGGGGCGCGCCGGTCATCATCTGAATATGTTCGTGAGCCTCCGAAATCGCTTCGAGATCTCCCCGCACCGCTACGCCCAGGTGACGGTGCTGGCGTTGATCGGGCTCTCGCTGATCGTGCTCTCCGGGGCGGCGGTGAGGCTGACCGATTCGGGGCTCGGCTGTCCGGACTGGCCGCAGTGCTACGGCGCCGGGGAGCATCCGCCGCTGGAATCGCACGCGATCATCGAGTCGGCCAACCGGATCGTCACCGGCCTGCTTGGGATCGTCGTGATCGCGGCTTGCATCCTCGCCTTCTTCCGCCGGCCCTACCGCCGGCACCTGGCGATCTTCGGCGCGCTGCTGCCGCTCGGGGTGATCGCCCAGGCGATCCTCGGTGCCCTGGTGGTCAAGTACGACCTGCGGCCGGAACTCGTGATGGGCCACTTCATCCTCTCGATGATGCTGCTCGACGCCGGGTTCGCGCTGATGTGGTGCTCGCGCTACGAACCATGGGACCGGCGGCGCTCCTGGGACCGCAAGGGGGTCTGGGCGGTGCGGGGGCTGGTCCCGCTCGGCCAGCTGACGATCCTCGCCGGGACGATCGCCACCGGCTCCGGCCCCCACGCGGGCGAGTTCGAAGGCCAGTTCGTCAAGCGCTTCACCTTCGAGGGATCCGACACCCTGGAATGGGTGGTCCAGCGCCACGCCGTCCTCGCCACGATCTACGGCCTGGCGGCGATCGGCGTCTGGTTCTACCTGCGCCGGCCGGGCGGTGACCGCCGGGCCCTAAAACCGCTCACGGTGGTGCTGCTCCTGCTGGCGCTGCAGGGGATCGTCGGCTACGCCCAGTGGGAGCTCGAACTGCCGACCGAGATCGTCTGGGTCCACGTCGGCCTCGCCACCTGCAACTGGCTGGCGATGCTGTGGACGATCGCCGCGGCGGGGCGGCTCGAGCCGCGCACCGGCACTCCCGCTGCGCGCGAGC
>DATEDJ010000153.1:0-11682 GCA_035281725.1 Solirubrobacterales bacterium | reverse complement strand
AGGCGGAGGATGCGGGCGGCGGCGTCGACCTCCTCGTGCGGGACCCCGTGGTAGGTGGCGAGGAGCGGCGCCCGGCGGATCCCGGCGAGGCGCGAGCCGAGGCGGGCGATCGCGGTCACCTTGACGTTGTGGGCGTGGATCAGGTCGGGGCCGAAGCCGCGCGTGGCGCGGGCAGTGCGGCCGACCGCGCGGGCGACCTCGAGCGGCGAGCGCGCGGTGGGGAGGGCGACGCGCCGGACCCCGGTTCCGGCCAGATCCTGGTCGTTGTGTCCGGGCGCGCCGAGCAGCAGCATCTTGTCGCCGCGCCCGACCGCGTCACGGGCGAGGTCGACAACGACGCGCTCGGCGCCGCCGACGCCCATCTCCGAGATCGCGAACTCCAGTCGCACTGACGCCCCCCTTCAGGCGTTCCGCTCGTAGAGGTCGATCAGGCGGCGGGCGTTGCGCTCGGCGGTGAAGTTGGCGAGGGCGCGCGCGCGGGAGCGCCGGCCGAGGTCGGCCGCCAGGCCGGGGTCCTCGAACAACCGGCCCAGCGCCGCGGCCAGCGCGCCGGGGTCGCCGGGCGGCACGACGAGCGCCGTGTCGGCGACCAGCTCTGGCACCCCGCCGACCCCCGTCACCACCGCGGGCACCCCGGCCATCATCGCCTCCAGCAGGGCCATCGGGCAATTCTCGAACCACGAGGTGAGGACGAAGATCCGCAACCGCGGCAGCAGCTCCGGTGCCGGGACGTGGCCGGGGAACTCGATCGGGGCGCCAAGCTCGGCGGCGAGCTCGCGCAGGTCCTCGGCCGCCCCGCCGGAGCCGACGATCTGGAAGCGGGTGCCCTCGACGTCGCCGATCTCCGCCGTCGCGCGCACGAAGGCGTCGAGCCCCTTGACCGGCTCCAGCATCGAGATCGAGGCGACCAGGTCGCCGCCCTCGGTGGCCGCCACCGGCTCGACCCCGTTCGGGATCACCTCCATCCGCGCGGCCGGGAACCGGAGCCGCCGGCGCAGCTGCTCGGCGAGCGCCTGGGAGGCGACGACGAGGGCGTCGGAGCGCCGCGCCAGCCAGGCGTCGAGGCCGCGGTAGGCGAGCTGGTTGCGCAGTCCCGGCCGCCGGCCGCGGTTGGCCGGAATCGGCAGGTAGGGATCGGGCAGGCCGTGGACGGTGTAGACGCGCGGCGTGCCGTCGGGACGCCAGAGGCGCGTCAAGAGGCCGGTGCGGCGGTCCTGGGCGTGGACGACGTCGACCTCGCGGGCGAGCTCCGAGAGCTTCTTGGCGCCGCCCGGATCGGCGCTCCGCTCGAGCGGCAGCACGTGCGGTACCGCCCCGGCGGCGGCGAAGCGCTCGGCCAGCTCGCTGTCGCCGCAGCTGGCCTCGACCTCGACCCCGGCAGCGGTCAGCGCCTGGGCCAACGTCAAGGCATGCTCGACCGGGCCCCCGCCGTGCAGCGAGGTCGCCAATAAAACCCTCATGCGGGGACCTTCACGCGGCGCCGGCGAGGGCGGGCGACGATGACTCGCCGCCGACCCGCTCCTTGCGCTCGCGGGCGACGTAGAGGGCGCCGCTGCCGACCAGCGCGCAGGCGATCCAGAACGGCGGCGCGACCTGCTCGGAGAGGAAGAAGCCGGAGATGATCGCGACCAGGAGGCTGCCCTTAGCCGCGGTGGCCAGCCGGACCGTGGTCTGGTCCTGGCGCGAGCGCGCCAGCCGCGCCGCCCGGGTGGCGCCCATCCAGCCGGCCGCCAGCATGCCGAGGAAGAGCAGCAGCGCCAGCGGGCCCGCCTCGACCAGGATCTCCAGGTAGCTGTTGTGGACGACCGGGTCTTCGAGGGCGATCGGGCTGTTCTTGATGTAGTTCTTCGCTTCGATCCCGAACCTCCCGGGGCCGACCCCGAGGAACGGGTGGTCTTCCCACATTTCCTCGCCCGCCGCCCAGAAGGCGGCCCGCGATTCGGTGTTCGCGGCGGCGATCTTGTTCTTCTCGTTCAGCCGCTGTTCGACCGTCGAGGCCCAGAAGGTGAAGGCGGCGGCGACCACCAGCACCGCTGCGACGACGACCGCGAGGGTGCCGCCGACGCCGATCCGCCGGGTCAGGATCGCCCACAGCAGGAGCGCGGCGAGGCCGATGATCGCCCCGCGCGAAAGGGTGGCGAACGTCGCCCCCAGCAGCAGCAGGGTGGAGAGGACCCAGACCGGCCGCCAGCGGCGGTCCTCGACGCAGAGGAAGAGGGCGAAGGGAAGGACCGCGGCCATCATGTAGGCGAAGTCGTTGGCGTCGGCGATCGGCCCGGCGGCCCGTTCGACCGCCCCGGTGACGAACTGGAGGCTGCCGTAGAAGGCCGCCGTGGCGGAGGCGAGGACGAGCACGCGCAGCAGCCGGATCGCCTGTTGGCGGTCGTCGATCATCTGGATCAGCAGGAAGAGGAAGAGGATGAAGAAGACGTAGCGGAAGGCTTTCTGCAGCCCGGCGCTCGGTTCCGGCGAGGCGATCAGCGAGAGGCCGATGACGAGGCCGAAGGCGAGCGCGAAGCCGAGCACGGCGGGCAGCCGGATGACGTCGTTCTGGCGCACCGCGTGGAGGAAGTAGGCGACGACCAGGGCGAGGCCGAGGAGCTTGACCAGCGAGAGGGTTGCGGTCGGGTACTGGAGCATGTCGTTCCAGGGGAGGGCGGCGACCACCACCAGCAGGACCAGGTCGGGCCGCATCACGACCCAGCCGGCGAAGACGATCGCGACCAGTAGGCCGACCGCGATGAGGGGGGAGTGGACCGCTCCGTAGGCCATCGCGAGCGAGACGAGGAGGGCGACGGCGACGATGTCACCGCCTCCGAAGCGGCGGAGGGACATCAGCTTGGCGTTTTGATCGTCGGCTGCTGCGGCTTGTTGTTGGAGGAGGGGACCTGGCGGTAGTAGTCGTAGCCCTGGTTGTCCTCCATCGCCTGGTTGAGGACGACGCCGAGGATCGAGGCGCCGGAGAACTGCAGCGACTCGATCGCGCTGCGCAGGGTGCTCGGCTTCTCTTTGTTGGCGGCGACGGTGAGGATCACGTGGTCGGCGCGGCCGGCGAGGATGCGGGCGTCGGAGACCGGCAGCAGCGGCGGCGAGTCGACCAGGACGAAGGCGCCGGTTTTACGCAGCGTCTCGATCAGCGAGCGGCCGCGCACGTGCAGCATCTCGGTCGAGTTCGGCAGCAGCGGCCCGCTCGGCAGCAGGGTGAGGTGCTCGTAGGGGGTGGAAGCGCGGCGGACTTTCGTCTCGACCCCGCCGGTCAGCAGGTTGGAGACGCCGAGGTCGTTGCTGACGTTGAAGATCTCGTGCTGGGAGGGGCGGCGCAGGTCGGCGTCGACGATCAGCGTCTCGACCCCGATCTGGGCGAGGGCGACGCCGAGGTTGGCGACGATCAGCGACTTGCCCTCGCCGGCGAGCGGGCTGGTCACCTGGACGACGGCGGTGCCGTCCTCCATCAAGAGCTCGAGGTTGGTGCGCAGGGCGCGGATGCCTTCGTGCAGGCCGGTGAGGCTGAGGTCCTCCCAGATCAGGCGCGACGGCGAGCGGGAAAGCTTCCGTTCGCGCGGCAGTACACCGATGATCGGCAGCGCCGTCACCGAGGCGATGTCGGAGGCCCGTTCGATCCGGCCGCGGACCTGCTCGACCGCGTAGGCCAGCATCGCCCCGGCGATCAGCCCGAGGATGATCCCGATCGCGATGATCAGGGCGTCGCTCGGCCCCGCCGGTTCGCTCGGCGTGTTCGCCGGGTCGACGACTTCCGGTTCGAGCAGTTTGTTGAAGCCGATGTAGTTGACGAAGGCGCGCGAGATCGCGGTCGAGGTCGCCTTCGCCGCTTCCGGCGAGTCGGCGACGCCGATGATTTCCAGGATCCCGGTCCCGGCGTGGGTGGCGGTTTCGATCTTGCCCGCGACTTCTTCGCCGGTTTCGACTTCCGCTTCGTTTTCCATCAGTTCCGACTGCGCGGTCTGGGCGTAGGTGCCGAGCAGCGCGTCGAGGGTGTCCGGGGTGACGAAGCCGGCCGCGGTCTGGGTCGGGGTCAGGGCGATCGTCGAGACGGATTCGTATTCGTCGGTCCGCGCAAAGGCGAAGACGGCGGCGATCACGGTCGTGGCGACCACCGTGAGGGCGATCAGCCAACGGCGTCGCCAGAAGAGTTGAAGTAGTTCCCGGACTTCCATCAGCGCAATCCTAGTGCCGTGTCAGGTGACGTTTGCCCGGCTCTGGCGCAGCCATTCGGCGTGGCCGGCAAGGACGCAGACCCGAAGGCGTGGCGGAGCCACGTCGAGCGGTCGAGGACGCCGCCGGGCGCGGCGAGGGCAAGCCAGAGAGGGCGAACGTTGCCTGACACGGCACTTAGAGTGGTCACCGGTGCCTTATCGGCCCCGTCCGGCGACGGCATGAGCGACGGCATCATCTCCTGCACGAGCGGACGGAATCGGCGCTGCAGGGCGATCTGCGGGAGCTTCGAGGAGGGAGGCGTAGAGCTCCATCCAGCCCTCCGTCATCCGCGCCGCGCCGTAGGCCGGCCGGCGCCGCCGCTGCTCCATCAGCATCGCCTCGCGCAGCCCCGGGTCCTCCAAGGTGTGGCGCAGCAGCTGGCGCGCCTCGGTCTCGGTCTCGCGGACCTGACCCGGTCCGACGATCTCCCGTACCGCGGGGATGTCGTGGCCGATCACGATCACATCGTTGGCCATCGCCTCGAGCACCGAGAGCGGCAGCCCGTCCCAGCCGGTCCAGTGCAGGAGGACGGTCGCCTCGGCGAGCTTCGCCAGCGCCCCGGCGCGGTCGACCCAGCCGCTGATCGGCACGCCCTGGTCGGTGATCGTCGAGACCGGGATCTCGCCCGCGCCGGCGCCGCCGACCCATTCGACCTCGGCGAGGTCGGCGACCCCGGCGAGCAGGCGGGCCGATTCGAGCGGCAGGTGGGCGGGGGTGACCCGGCCCATCGCGATCACCCGCGGGGTGCCGGGACGGTCGGGCAGCGGTTGGCCGGCGCCGAGATCGTCGAGCTCCGGGATGCCGTTGTGGACGATCCGCACCTTGGCCGCCGGGGCGACCGTGCGGGCCGCCGCCGCCTCGGCCTCCGAGACGGTCCCGACCGCGGTCGCACGGCGCGCCGTGAGCCGCTCGGCGAGGCGGAAGGCGCGGCGCCGGGCGGCGCTCTGGTCGGCCATCGTGAAGGAGTAGCCGTGCGGCGTGTAGATCGTCGGCACGCCGAGGCCGGCGAGCGCGACCGCCCCGGCGAGGCCGGCGAAGGAGGAGTGCAGGTGGACCACGTCCGGGCGCCAGGTCCGCACCAGCCGGCGCAGCTGCCGGCACGCCCGCACCTGTTCAGGCAGCGTCCGCCGTTCCCAGCCGAGCGAGAAGAGCTCGACCCCGGCGGCGACCCGCTCGCGCACGTCGACCGGGGTCTCCGGCCGGCGCCCGTAGGCGATCGCGACCGGATAGTCGGCCGCCTCGAGCCGCTCCGACAGGGTCGTCACCATCTCCTGGACGCCGCCGCCGAACGCCTCCGACACATGCAGGACGCGGGGCAGCCGCTGCCCGCGGCCGCTGCTCAATACGCGCCTCGACCGGAGAGGACCGCGGGCAGCGTCGCCAGCAGCAGCTCGATGTCGCGGGCCAGCGACCAGCCGGCGACGTACTGGTAGTCGAAGCGGACCATCTCCTGGAAGGGGCTGTCGGAGCGGCCGTAGACCTGCCACGGGCCGGTGATGCCGGGACGCAGCTCGAGCCGGCGCAGGTGCCAGCGCTCTTCCAGGTGGGCGGTCTCGCGGAAGATCAGCGGCCGCGGGCCGACCAGGCTCATCTCGCCCTTCAGCACGTTGAAGAGCTGCGGCAGCTCGTCGATCGAGAAGCGGCGGATGAAGTGGCCGACCTTGGTGATCCGGGGGTCCTCGCGGATCTTGAACATCACCCCGTCGTTGGCTTCGTTCATCGCGTCGAGGTCGGCCTTGCGCTGCTCGGCGTCGACGTACATCGAGCGGAACTTGATCAGCTCGAAGCTCTTGTTGCGGCGGCCGGCGCGCGACTGGTGGAAGAAGATCGGGCCGCGCGACTCGACCTTGATCGCGATCGCCGTCGCCAGCATCACCGGCGAGAAGGCCGCCAGCAGGACCACCGAGCCGACCACGTCCAGCATCCGCTTGGCGGCGACCATCGCCGGGGCGAGGACCGGGACGCTGATCGAGAGCAGCGGCAGGCCGCCGATCTGGTCGAGCGAGCGGATCCCGTCGAGGAACTCGAAGAGGCGGGGGACGACATCGACGGCGATGCCGGCGTCGCGGCAGGCGCGGATCGCCTCCAGCAGCTCCTCGTGGCTGACCCGGGAGAAGGCGATGATCACCCGGTCGATGCTCTGCATCTCGATGATCTCGGCGAGGTCGGAGAAGCCGCCGAAGCGGGGCAGGTCGGGGGTGCCGATGTCGTGCACGATGTTGTCGACGAGGCCGACCGGGTCGAGCCCGAACTGGTTGTTCGATTTGATCTTCGAGACCACCTGGCCGGCGACGACGCCGGAGCCGAGGATCAGCGTGCGCTGGCGCAACGCCGGGTTGCGGTGGAGGGAGGCGCGGACGACGGTGCGGGCGGATCCGGCGAGGACCGCCATCGCGCCGACGGTGACGAAGGCGGTGCCGATCGCCGGCCCGATCCCCATCAGCGCGGCGAGGCCGTAGATCGGCCAGGTCAGGAGCATGATCGCGACGACGCCGCGCGGGATCTCGGAGACGGCCGAGGCCCAGGAGGAGAGCTGGTCGGTGCGGTAGAGGCCGATGCTGAAGGCGACCAGCGTCCAGAGCAGGGCGACGACGACGACGAAGAGGGGGGTGTCGGCGACCGCGTTGCCGAGGATCAGCAGCGCCGCCAGGCCGGCCAGCATGCCGGCAACGAGATCGCCGACGAAGAGCATTTTGGCGAGCACCACGCCGCGGTCGCGGGGGCGGCTGCGCTCCGTCTTCGGGCCGAGCGAAAGCGAGCCCGGAAGGGCTTCGCCATGCGCTTCACCGTGCGCGCGTTCTGGGTGATCTACGGCCGAAGACTCCACGATCTACCTACTATTCGGTATGTAATCGGGAAACTCAAGGATAGAAACATCTCCTTTTTTCCCTGGGTAGACCCTATTGGCTCGGCTCGGCATCTTCACAGCGTTGCTCTCGGCATCGGTGTTGGCAAGCTTTCCGACTGCATCAGCCCTTGCGTTGGACAGATGTCGAAGTGCACCACTCAGGGTGACCGGGGTTGCTGCCGACGAGACCGCGTGGACGCCGATCACTCCAGTGGATACGCAGCGAATATGGTCCTAGGCGCCGTGTCCGGTGACGTTTCGTCCTCTCTGGCTTGCCCTCGCCGCGCCCGGCGGCGTCCTCGACCGCTCGACGTGGCTCTGCCACGCCTTCGGGTCTGCGTCCTTGCCGGCCACGCCGATGGCTGCGCCAGAACCGGCCAAACGTCACCGGACAAGGCGCCGGTTCAGTGGAGATGAGCTCGCCGGAAACCGCGGGAGCCACGCCGGCCGCCCGGTCGTCCTGGCTCTCGGTCGCGCCGATCCTCGCCGGCATCCTGGTCTGCGGCCCGGCGGCGGTCACCGCCTACCTCGCTTTCCGCTCCGGCGGCTTCTTCGCCGGCGCCCCGGCGATCGTCGCCGTGGTGCTGGGGATCGCGCTGACCCTGCGGCTGGTGCTCGCCGACCAGCCCTTCGAAGGGTTCGGTCCGGCGCTGGTCGTCGCCGTCGTCGCGCTCGGCTGCTTCGCGATCTGGACCCTGCTCTCCTCGGTCTGGTCGCACGCGCCGGCGCAGGCGATGATCGAGTTCGACCGCGTGCTCATGTGCTGGCTGGCGCTGGTCCTCTTCGGCTCGATCGGCTGGACCCGCGAGCGGTTCATCTGGGCGCTGCGGATCCTCGCCGCGACGATGACCGTGGTCGCGATCATGGCCCTGATCACGCGGATCACGCCGGGCATCCACTCGGTCCCCCCGTCGCTCGAAAACTATCGGCTGAGCTATCCGCTGACCTACTGGAACGCGCTCGGCCTGTTCGTCGCCGTGGCGATCCTCCTTTGCGCCGGGCTCGCCACCCGCAGCGAGGAAAAGCCGATCGCCCAGAGCCTCGCCGCGGCGGCGATCCCGATCCTCGCCGCGACCATCTACTTCACCTTCTCGCGCGGCTCGATCGGCTCGCTGTTGGTCGGTGCGGTGATCTTCGTCCTCGTCGCCGCGCGCCGTGACCTGATCCCGGCGGCGATCGCGGTGGTGCCGCCGAGCGCGGTCGCGGTGCTCTTATGCGTGGGCACCGACGTGCTCTCCACCGGCCACTACGGCAGCCCGGCGGGAGTTTCCGAAGGCAGGACCCTGGCCTGGGAGCTGATCGGCCTCGCGGTCGCCGCCGGCGTGCTGCGCTTCGCGCTGCGGCCGCTCGACCGGCGCCTCGCCGCGATCGAGATCTCGGCCGCGGCCAAAAAGCGCAACTGGATCGCCTTCGCCGCCAGCGCGGCGATCGTGATCGTCGTCGCCGGGGTCGCGGTCGACGCGCCGCACCGGATCAACCAGGGCTTCCACGACTTCACCGCGACGAAGGCGCCGGTCGACCCGGAAGCGCTGCAGGACCGGCTCACCAACCTGAACAGCAACGGCCGCCTGGTGCAGTGGGAACTGGCGGTCGAAAAGGCCGGCCAGCACCCGCTCGACGGGACCGGGGCGGGCACCTGGGCGCGGGTCTGGGCGAAGGAAGGCAGCGGCCAGTTCAAGGTCGTCAACACCCACTCGCTCTACCTCGAAATGCTCGCCGAGCTCGGCGTGCCGGGGCTGATCCTCCTGGTCGTGGCGCTGATCGCGATCGTCGTCGGCCTCGTCGGCCGGGTCCGCGGCCCCGACCGGGTGCTCTACTCGGCGCTGCTTGCCGCGGTCATCGCCTGGCTCGCCCACGCCGCCGCCGACTGGGACTGGCAGATGCCCGCGACCGGGTTCTTCATCTTCTCGCTCGGCGCGATGGCGATCGCGGCGCGGCAAGGCGAGGACGGCGCCGGCTGGATCCCGCGGGCCCCGGGGCGGATGCCGCGGGTGGCGCTAGGCATCGGTTGCCTGGTCCTGGTCGTCTCGCCGGCCCTGGTGGCGATCTCCCAGGGGATGCTCAACTCCGCCGTCCGCAACCTCCAGGCGGGCAACTGCGGCGCCGCCTCACACGAAGCGCTCGACGCGATCCACGTCCTCTCGGTGCGGCCCGAGCCCTACCAGGTGCTCGGCTTCTGCGACTCGCGCACCGGCCAGCACCAGCTCGCGGTCCAGATGCTGGAAACGGCGGTCGATCGCGCTCCGAACGAATGGGAATCGTATTACGGGCTCGCCCTGGTCAAGGGTGCCGCCGAAGAAGACCCGCGCCCGGCCGCCCGCAAGGCTTACGAACTCGCCCCGCGCACCGCACTGGCCCAGGAAGCCGTCGAAATGTTCCGCACGAACGACCCCCAGAAATGGAGGAGGCGGGCACTCCAGGCCCGCCTCCCGATCCTCTGAACTACCTGCCGAGGGGAACCTAGTGCCCGGCGGCGGTGTCCTTGCGAGATTTGAATCGCAGCGTGGCGCCGACGAGGATCATGCCTACGCCGATGACCAACAGCGGAATCGCGATGAAGCCGGTGAAAGGCAGCGAGCTGCCGCTGCTGACCACGGCCTGCTGTTCGGCGGCCGGGGCGGGGGTGACTTCGACTTCCGCCGGTTCTTCTTCCAGCGTGTTCTTTTCGTTGCCGCCCTTGCCGTGGACGCCCTTGGTGCCCTGTTCACCATGAGTGCCTTCTTCGTTATGCGGCTGGACGTACTGGTTGGTGGCGGCGCTGCCGCTGCCGGAGCTGCCCGAGATGGCCAGCGTGGCGCCGGTCGTGCTGAGCATGAACCCGGCCACCAGGAGGAGGGTGAGAGCGAGTCTCGACTTCATAAGCGTTCCCTTCTTGACTGCGTAGAGGCTCGGTCGCGGTCGCTCGGCCTGGCGGATCGCCTGCAGCTTGATCCGGTCGAGCTCCAGCGGGGTCGCCTGGTGCCGTTCGGCGCGCAGAGCGTCCTCGATGGAATCGAGCTCCTCAGGAGTGCGGTTGCGTTTCGAGTGGTCCATTTGCTGCCTTATACGCAGAAGAACGTCATTTCCCAACTGGAATTTTCGAGCGGATGAAAAACGACCAGTTCGAGCAACTCTACGCCGAGCACGCCGAGCCGCTGCTGCGCTTCCTGATCTACCGGACCGGGAACCGGGCGACGGCCGAAGAAGTGCTCGCCGACACCTTCGAGCGGGTGCTGCGCTCGCGCTCGCGCTTCAACCCGAAACGGGGCAAGGTGAAGACCTGGATCTACTCGATCGCGCTCAACCGCCTGCGCGATCTGCACCGGCGCAGCGAGGCGGAGGAGCGGGCGCTGCGCAAGAGCGAGGCGGGCACCCCCGAGGGCGTCGCCGACATCGACCGGGTCGAGGAACGCAGCACCGTCGCCGGCGCGCTGGCGCAGCTGGACGAGCTCGAGCGCGAGGCGGTCTCGCTGCGCTACGGCGCCGACCTCTCGGTGGCCGAAGTGGCGCAGACGCTGGGGGTGAAGGTCTCGACCGCGGAAGGCCGGATCTACCGCGGCCTGCGCAACCTGAAAGGGCTACTCGAGCCGGTCGGCGATCAGCCGCGCCAGGGCGAGTGAGGACGTGGCCGCGGGAGAGGGGGCGTTGCGGATGTGGATCGCGTTCTCGGTCCGGTGGACGACGAAGTCGTCGACCAGCTTGCCGTCGCGGCCGAGCGCCTGGGCGCGGATCCCGGCCGGACCCGGCTGAGTCTTCGCGCCCGCCAGCGCGGGCACCATGCGGGCGGCCTCGGCGACGAAGGAGGAGGCGCTGGCGGCGCTCCGCATCTCGATCAGCCCCGCCCGCCACTGCTTGCGCATCATCTTCCAGGTGCCGGGCCAGCGCAGGGTTTCGCCGAGGTCGCGACGGCTGACGTGGCGGAGGTCGTAGGCGTCGCGGGCCGGCGCCATCAGGGCGCTCGGGCCGATCAGCACGTCGCCGGCGAAGTTGCGGGTGAGGTGGGCGCCGAGGAACGGCATGTCGGGATCGGGGATCGGGTAGACATTGGCCCGGATCAGCTCCGCCTCGGCCGGTCCGAGCTTCAGGTAGCCGCCGCGGAAGGGGACGATGCGCGGGTCGGCGGGGGCCCCGCAGGCGACCGCGAGGCGGTCCGACCAGAGTCCGGCGCAGAAGACGGCTTGCTTTGCCACCGTGGTCCCGGCGCTGTGCTCGATCGCCAGTCCGCCCTCCCGCGGCACCGCCCGGTGGACGGTCGTCCCCAGATGGAGGGAGCCGCCCGCCGCCTCCGTGTCCTCGGCGTAGGAGGTGGCGACGGCGACGAAGTCGACGACCCCGGTGGCCGGCGAGTGGAGGGCGGCGACGCCGCGCGCGTGCGGCTCGATCTCAGCGATCTCGTCGGAGCGCAGGCGGCGCAGTCCCGGGACCGAGTTGGCGATCCCGCGCCGTTCGAGCTCGTCGAGCCGGCCCAGTTCCTCGCCGTCGACCGCGACCACGAGCTTGCCCGACTTGCGGTACGGGATCCCCTTCGCGTCGCAGTAGTCGTAGAGCTCGTGCGCCCCTTCGACGCAGAGCCGTGCCTTCAGCGAGCCCGGTTCGTAATAGATGCCGGCGTGGATGACGCCGGACGAGCGGCCGGTCTG
>DATEDJ010000152.1:0-2189 GCA_035281725.1 Solirubrobacterales bacterium | reverse complement strand
CGGCGATTCCTACGCCGCCGGGCCGCTGATCCCGAACCAGTCGCTGAATCCACTCGGCTGTCTGCGTTCGGATCACAACTACGCGCATCTCACCGCCGCGGCGAAAAGCCTGACGCTCACCGACGTCAGCTGCAGCGGCGCGACCACCGCCGACATGACCGAAGCGCAGAACGTCGAACCGGGGCCGAACCCGCCGCAGTTCAACGGGCTCGGCGCGGGCACCAACATCGTCTCGCTGACGATCGGCGGCAACGACATCGGGTTCACGGAAATCCTCGAGAGCTGCATCACCTACAACCCGTTCTCGGGCCCGTGCAAGGAAAAATATGACTCCGGTGGCCACGACCAGCTGGCCGAACGGATCGAAAACGCGGCGCCGAAGGTCGGGGCGGTGCTGGCGGGCATCCACTCGCGCTCGCCGAACGCGCGCGTCTTCGTCGTCGACTACCCGGACATCCTGCCGACCGGCAGCGGCTGCTGGCCGACCGTGCCGCTCTCCTTCTCCGACGTGCCCTACCTGCACGCGACCGAGGAACGGCTCAACTCGATGCTGGCGACCGAGGCCGCGCTGCACGGCGCGACCATCGTCAACTGGTACGGCGCGAGCATCGGGCACGACTCGTGCAAGAGCAGCTCGGTCCGCTGG
Source organism: Solirubrobacterales bacterium (assembly GCA_035281725.1). Taxonomy (GTDB): domain Bacteria; phylum Actinomycetota; class Thermoleophilia; order Solirubrobacterales; family 70-9; genus VAYN01. The sequence continues at coordinate 1,543 of DATEDJ010000152.1, read as the reverse complement.
GTCGAACCGCTGATCCCGGGCGAACTGTCGGCCCCGGTCCATCCCAACAAAGCGGGGATGGCGGGCGCCGCCACGGTGCTCGAGGCCGCGATCGGCTGAGCGCGGGCCACCGCCCTCTGGCGTTCGCAGTAATCCCCGCATACCGGGGAGAACTGCGAACGCCGGGCGGTCGGCGGGGGCTCAGGCCTCGCCGTGGGCCTCTTTGGCGAGCCAGTCCCACTCTTCCCAGTTGGCGATCCGGCGTTCGTAGTCGGGGCGGACGATGTCGAACGCGTTGCGGCCGAAGAAGCAGCGCAGCGGCGGCTCCTCGGCGTCGACCAGCTTGAGGATCGCCGGCCCGGTCGCCTCCGGGTCGCCCGGCGTCTGCGCGCCTGCCCGTTTCGCCCGCGCCTCGCGCACCGGCTCGTACTCCGCCATCTGCTCGGCGCGCACGCCCGAGGGCCCGCGCCAGTCCGTGGTGAAGCCCTGCGGCTCGACCAGCGTCACCTTGATGCCGAACCCGGCGACCTCCTGGGCCAGAGTCTGGCTGAACCCCTCGAGCCCCCACTTCGACGCGTGGTAGAGGCCGACGGCGGGGAAGGCGCTGACGCCGCCGATCGACGACACCTGGATGATGTGCCCGGAGCCCTGCTCGCGCATGATCGGCAGCGCCGCCTGGGTCACCCAGAGCGCGCCGAAGAGGTTGGTCTCGATCTGGTCGCGGGCCTGCGCCGGGGTGACCTCCTCGACCGCGCCGAAGAGCCCGTAGCCGGCGTTGTTGACGACCACGTCGAGGCGGCCGAAGCGCTCTTTCGCCGCCTGCACGGCGGCGAAGTCGGCCTCGGTGTCCTGCACGTCGAGGGCCAGCGTCAGGACGTCGTCGCGGTACTTCTCCGCCAGCGGCTCGAGCGTCGAGGCGTCGCGGGCCGTCGCCGCCACCTTGTCGCCGCGCTCGAGCGCGGCTTCCGCCCAGATCCGGCCGAAGCCTTTCGAGCTGCCGGTGATGAACCAAACTTTCGAATCTGCCATCCGTCCTCCTGGATGAGTCGTGACTGGTCCGTCGATCCTGGCAGGCGGCCGACCTCGGCCGATGGGACCATTGGGGGGTGCGGATCGCCAGCCTCGTGCCCTCCTCGACCGAGATGCTCTTCGCCCTCGGGCTCGGCGACCAGACGGTCGGCGTCACCCACGAGTGCGATTTCCCGCCCGCCGCGACGAGGCTGCCGCGGTTGACCGCGACGGTGATGCCGGCGGGGCTGAGCGCGGGGGAGATCGACGCGGCGGTAAAGGAGATCGTCGGCGAAGGCCGGGCGCTCTACAGCCTCGACGAGGAGCGGCTTGCCGAGCTGGCTCCGGACCTGATCGTCACCCAGGCCGTCTGCGATGTCTGCGCTGTCTCCTACGACGACGTGGTCGCGGTGGCGGCGCGGCTGCCCGGTCGGCCGCGGGTCCTGCAGCAGGACCCGAGCTCGCTCGGCGAGGTGCTCGCCGACCTCGATCGGCTCGGTGCCGCGGCCGGGACCGAGGCGCGGGCGGCGGCGTTGCGGGCGGAGCTGGAGGAGCG
>DATEDJ010000151.1:0-9753 GCA_035281725.1 Solirubrobacterales bacterium | reverse complement strand
GGTCTCGGCCGCGCTCGGTCTCGGCGGCTGGCCCTCGGTCGCGGAGTCGACCATGATCGCCCGCGACTGCGCCCTCGCCGCCTACGAGGAGGCCCGCATCCACGTCCAGCACCTCTCCGCCGCCGAGTCGGTGGAAATCGTCCGCGCCGCCAAGGCCGCCGGGGTGCAGATCAGCGCCGAGGCGAGCCCGCACCACCTCTGCCTCACCGACGAGGAGGTCCGCAGCCTCGACCCGCGCCGCTTCAAGATGAACCCGCCGCTGCGCCGCGAGCCGGATCGCCAGGCGCTGATCGCGGGCTTGCGCGACGGCACGATCGAGTGCATCGCCACCGACCACGCGCCCCATCACCTGGACGAAAAGGAGGTCCCCTTCGAGCAGGCTGCCTTCGGCGTGACCGGCCTCGAGACCGCCTTCGCGGCGCTCCACACCGAGCTGGTGCTGCCCGGGGTGATCGACCTCGGCCTGCTGGTCGAGCGGCTCGCCGGGGGCGCGGCGCCCTTCGACGTCCCCCGCCCGACCCTGGCCCCCGGCTCGGAGGCCAACGTCGCCCTCTGCGACCTCGCCGCCGAGTGGACGGTCGGCGAGGACGGCTACGAGAGCCGCTCGTCGAACTCCTGGTGCGAGGGCAGGACGTTGACCGGCCGCGTCCTCGTCACCGTCGCCGCCGGCCAGGTCGCTTACCGCCTTCGTTCCTTCAGCCTAGGAGTCGCCTCATGAGCCCCGCCTCGCCACCGGACGCCTACCTGCTGCTCGAGGACGGCCTCCGCTTTGACGGCGACCTCGTCGGACATCCGGGCGAGGTGACCGGCGAGGTCGTCTTCAACACCTCGATGACCGGCTACCAGGAGAGCGTCACCGACCCCTCCTACGCGGGCCAGATCATCGTCTTCACCTACCCGCTGATCGGCAACTACGGGGTCTCCGGCGCGGCGATGGAGTCGGAAGCCGTCCATGCCCGCGGGGTGGTCATGCGCGATGCCAAGAACCGCGAGGACGCGGCCACCGCCGAGGGCGGCTGGCTCGACTGGCTGGGCGACTGCGGCGTCCCCGGGATCACCGGCATCGACACCCGCGCCCTGGTCCGCCACCTGCGCGACCGCGGGGCGATGCGCGGCGGCATCTTCCCGGCCTTGGTGCCGGAGGGGGAGGCACGGGACAAGATCGCCGCCGAGCCCTCGATGGCGGGCGCCGACCTCGCGCGCACGGTGACCCCGCCGGAAGCCATCCGCTTCGACGGCGACGGGCCCCACGTGGTCGGGCTCGACACCGGGATCAAGCTCTCGATCGTCCGCCAGCTGCGCGAGCACGGCGCCAAGCTGACCCTGGTCCCCTGCGACTGGAGCCCCGAGCAGGTGCTGGGCGAGGACCCCGACATCGTCTTCCTCGCCAACGGACCCGGCGACCCGGCGGCGCTCGACTACGTCGTCGACACGGTCCGCGGGATCATCGGCAAGCGGCCGATCTTCGGCATCTGCCTCGGCCATCAGCTGCTCTGTCGGGCGGTCGGCCTGCAGACCTACAAGCTGCCCTTCGGCCACCGCGGCGCCAACCACCCGGTCAAGGACCTGGAGACGGGCCGCATCGACATCACCTCCCAGAACCACGGCTTCGCGGTCGAGGGCCCGGGGGGCGAGCCGCGGATCGAGGGCGACGAGCCGGTCCGCTGGGACACCGACTTCGGCGTCGCCGAGCTCTCGCAGCTGAACCTGTACGACAGAACGGTGGAGGGATTGATCCTGCGGGACGTAGCCGGAGCAACCGTGCAGTACCACCCGGAGGCGGGACCTGGTCCCCATGACGCCCGCCCAATGTTCAGGAGATTTTTGTCACTGGCGGGAGAGCCGGCCTAGCCGAGAGGACCCATGCCGCGTAGAGACGACATCGAGAAGATTTTGCTGATCGGCTCCGGGCCGATCGTGATCGGCCAGGCGGCCGAGTTCGACTACTCCGGCGTGCAGGCCTGCAAGGTGCTGCTCGAGGAGGGCTACGAGGTCGTCCTCGTCAATTCCAACCCGGCGACGATCATGACCGACCCGGAGTTCGCCACCGCCACCTACATCGAGCCGCTGCTGCCCGGGCCGGTGACCAAGATCCTCGAAAAGGAGCGCCCCGACGCGCTGCTGCCGACGCTCGGCGGTCAGACCGCGCTGAACCTGGCGATGACGCTGCACGAAGACGGCACGCTGGAGCGGCTTGGGGTCGAGCTGATCGGCGCCGACGCCGAGGCGATCTCGAAGGCCGAGGACCGCGAGAAGTTCCGCGCGACGATGAACGAGGCGGGCCTGCGGATCCCCTGGTCGATCACGGTCGAGTCGGTCCAGGAGGTCGAGGAGCGGCTCGCCTCCGGCGAGATCACCCTGCCCGCGATCGTCCGTCCGGCCTTCACCATGGGCGGCCAGGGGGGAGGGGTCGGCTACACCGAGACCGAGCTGCGCCAGGTCGTCTCCGAGGGCCTCGCCGCGAGCTCGATCAACCAGGTGCTGGTCGAGGAGTCGGTGATCGGCTGGGGCGAGTTCGAGCTCGAGGTGATGCGGGACCGCAACGACAACGTGGTGATCATCTGCTCGATCGAGAACGTCGACCCGATGGGCGTTCACACCGGCGACTCGGTCACCGTCGCGCCCGCGCAGACCCTCACCGACCCGCTCTACCAGGAGCTGCGCGATGCGGCGATCAAGGTGATCCGGGCGATCGGGGTCGAAACCGGCGGCTCCAATGTGCAGTTCGCGGTCGATCCCGAGTCGGGATCGGTGGTGGTGATCGAGATGAACCCGCGGGTCAGCCGCTCCTCGGCGCTCGCCTCGAAGGCGACCGGCTTCCCGATCGCGAAGATGGCGGCGAAACTGGCGGTCGGCTACGCCCTGGAGGAGATCCCCAACGACATCACCCAGGCGACGCCCGCCTCCTTCGAGCCGACGATCGATTACGTCGTCACCAAGATCCCGCGCTTCGCCTTCGAGAAGTTCCCCGGCTCCGAGGGCCGGCTCTCGACCTACATGCAGTCCGTGGGCGAGGCGATGTCGATCGGGCGGACCTTCCGCGAGTCCTTCGCCAAGGCGATGCGCTCGCGCGAGCTCGACGCCCGCGCCGAATTCCCCGGCGACGACGCCGAGCTCCTCAAGGCCCTCGCGATCCCGACCGCGGAGCGCTTCGACCAGGTGTTGGAGGCGCTGCGCCGCGGCCTCGGGGTCGAGGCGGTCCACGAGCACTCGCTGATCGACCGCTGGTTCCTGCGCGAGCTGGAGGCGCTGGCCCAGGAGGGCGACGGCACCGATGGTCTGGTCCGCACCTACAAGGCGGTCGACACCTGCGCCGCCGAGTTCGAGGCGGCGACGCCGTACTACTACTCGGCCCACGAGCGTGCCCGCGCCGACGGCACCCCGCCCGTCTCGGAGATCCGCCGCGACACCGGCCGCGACTCGGTCGTCATCCTCGGCGCCGGGCCGAATCGCATCGGGCAGGGCATCGAGTTCGACTACTGCTGCGTGCACGCGGCGATGACCGCCCGCGAGATGGGCCGCGACGCGGTGATGATCAACTGCAACCCGGAGACGGTCTCGACCGACTATGACACCTCCGACCGGCTCTACTTCGAGCCGCTGACCGCCGAGGACGTGCTGGCTGTGTGCGCCGAGGAGCGCCCCGAGGGGGTGATCGTCCAGTTCGGCGGCCAGACCCCGCTGAAGCTGGCGCGGACGCTGGAAGAGGCGGGCGTGCCGCTGCTCGGCACCCCGGTCGATGCGATCGACCTGGCCGAGGACCGGGGCCGCTTCGGCGCCCTCCTGCGCAGCCTCGACATCGCCCACCCGCCCTACGGGACCGCGCTCTCGGCCGAGGAGGCCCTGGTGATCGCGGGCGAGGTCGGCTTCCCGCTGCTGGTCCGGCCCAGCTACGTGCTCGGCGGCCGGGCGATGGAGATCTGCTACTCGACCGAGGACCTGCACAACTACCTCTACAAGCACGTCAAGGCCGACCAGGAGCACCCGCTGCTGCTCGACCGCTTCCTCGAGAACGCGATCGAGGTCGACGTCGACGCGCTCGGCGACGGCGAGTCGGTCCACGTGGCCGGGATCATGCAGCACGTCGAGGAGGCCGGGGTCCACTCCGGCGACTCGGCCTGCGTGATCCCGCCGATGAGCCTCGGCGAGGAGATGCTCGACGAGATCCGCGCCACCACCGAGCGGCTGGCGCTGGCGCTCGGCGTCATCGGCCTGATCAACATCCAGTACGCGATCGCCGACGGCAAGCTCTACGTGATCGAGGCCAACCCGCGTGCCTCGCGTACGGTGCCGTTCGTCTCGAAGGCGATCGGGGTGCCGCTGGCGAAGGTCGCGGCGCGGCTGATGCTGGGGGAGAAGCTGGCCGACCAGGACCTCCCCGACGGCCTCCCCGAGCACGTCAGCGTGAAGGAGGCGGTGCTGCCGTTCGCCCGCTTCGCCGGCGCCGACTCGGTGCTCGGCCCGGAGATGAAGTCGACCGGCGAGGTGATGGGCATCGCCGCCGACTTCCCGACCGCCTTCGGCAAGGCCCAGGCCGCCGCCGGGGTGGTGCTGCCGCGCGAGGGCTCGGTGTTCATCACCGTCACCGACACCGACAAGGCCGCCGCGACCCAACTGGCGACGCGCCTCCACGACGTCGGCTTCCAGATCATCGCCACCGGCGGCACGGCGATGGCGATCGAGCGGATGGGGGTGCCGGTGCGGCGGATCAACAAGCTGCACGAGGGCTCCCCGCACGTGCTCGACCTGATCCGCAAGCGCGAATGCGACCTGGTGATCAACACCCCGAGCGGCTCCGGCGCGCGCGCCGACGGGTACGAGATCCGCACCGCGGCGGTGAAGCACGGGATCCCCTCGATCACGACGATGACCGGCGCCGCGGCGGCGGTGCGGGCGATCTCCTCCGGGCGCGGGATCGACGACGAAGTCCGCAGCCTGCAGGAGATACATCAGGAGGCCGCCTCCTCTGCTCTCGCGGGGCCGAAAAGGAATCAATGATGGATTCGGCCCCGCTTCCGCGTCCGGGGGCGGCCTCGCCCGCCCCGTTCGGTCGACGACTCTGTGACGTCGCTTCGAATCGCGACTCGGGCGGCTACCGGGTCGTCTCGCTGATCGATCGCGAGGGGCCCGAGCCGGAACCGGGGCAGTTCTACATGCTCGCCGCGGCCGCGGGCTGGGGCGCGGACGACGGGCGCGCCTTCCTGCCGCGGGCGATCTCGGTCGCCGAGACCCGAGCGGATGCCGCGGGCGGCGGGATCCGCCTCGACTTCCTGCTCGACGCGGTCGGTCCGGGTACCGGGCGCCTCTGCGACATCGAGGCGGGGGAGGGGGTCTGGATCACCGGTCCGCTCGGCAACTCCTTCGCCTCGCCGCGCGAGGTCGAACCCGAGGCCGCCGGGGCGGTCCTGGTCGGCGGCGGGGTCGGGGTGGCGCCGCTGGCGCTCTTGCGCAAACGTTTCTCCGAGCGCGGCGTCCCGCACCGGGTCCTGCTCGGCTACCGCGACCGCGCCCACACCGGCGGCCTCGACCTCTTCTGCGGCTCCTCCGGCGCCCTCTGCCCGGAGGTGAAGCTTTCGACCGAGGACGGACACGCGGGTTTCCAAGGGCGCGTCACGGACCTCCTGCTGCCGATCCTGGCGGGCGACGACGCCTCCCTCGGGGTCGTCTACACCTGCGGGCCTCCGGCGATGCTGGAGGCCGTCAGGGCCCTCTGCGCCGAGCACGGGGTCGCCTGCGAGCTGGCGCTCGAGTCGACGATGGCCTGCGGCTTCGGCGCCTGCTTCGGCTGCGCGGTGCCGAAACCGGGCGGCGGCTTCCTGCGCCTCTGCGTCGACGGCCCGGTCCTGCGCGGCGGCCAGGTCGAGGAGGTGAGCCACGCGTATGCCTGAGCTCTGCGGGATCGACCTCGCCACGGCGGTGATCAACGCCTCCGGCACCTACGACGCGATCGCCGCGCGCCAGACCTTCGGCGACGCCCTGCTGGACGACTTCCCCTTCGCCGCCTTCGTCTCCAAGACGATCACGCCCGAGCCGCGCGCCGGCAACGCCCCGCGGCGGATCTGGGAGACCCCGGCGGGGATGCTCAACTCGATCGGGCTGCCGAACAAGGGGCTCGACGGGTTTCTGGCCGAGGACCTGCCGCGGCTCGCCGAACTGCCGGTGCCACTGATCGTCTCGATCATGGCGACGACCCGCGAGGACTTCGCCCGCTGCGCCCGGCGCGTCGCCGCCCGCCGCGAGGTCGCCGCGATCGAGCTGAACATCTCCTGCCCCAACGTCCACTCGGGGCTGATCGTCGGCGAGAACCCGAGTGAGACCGAGGCGCTGATGGACGCGCTGCGCCCACTGACCGAGAAGCCGCTGATCGTGAAGCTGACCCCGAATACCGCCGACCCGGCATCGGTCGCGGCCGGGGCGGAGCGGGGCGGGGCCGACGCGGTGTCGCTGATCAATACGCTGAAGGGGACGGCGGTCGACCCGGCCACCGGAGGGCCCGCGCTCGGCAACGGCTACGGCGGCCTCTCCGGTCCGGCGGTGCGTCCGGTGGCCCTCGAGCAGGTGCGCTCGGTCCGTGCCCGGGTCGACTTGCCGATCATCGGCATGGGCGGGATCTCGAGCGGCGCCGACGCGGCCGAATTCATCGCCCTCGGCGCCGCGGTGGTCGCGGTCGGGACCGAGAGCTTCCGCGATCCGCGCGCCGGTTCGCGGGTCGCGACGGAACTGGAGTCCTCACTCCTCTCTGAGCGCTCTAGCGAGCCGGCGCTTGACCTCGACTAGAGGTTGAGATGAATTTACGCGCAAATGGGTGAGGTCGGCTTGCACGGCCGCTACCCGCGGCTATACTCGCCGCCGCATGACGACCTCTTCAGTGAAGACCTCGCTCGCGGCCCCGGAAAGGTCCCTCGACCAGAGGATGGAGGCGCTCAAGCGAGCGAACGACATCCGCACCGCCCGGGCCAAGCTGAAGAAGGACCTGAAGGCGAGCCGTGCCAGCATCCACGGGATCCTGCTCGACCCGCCCGAGTACGTGATGACCGCGAAGGTCTTCGACATGCTGCTCGCCGTTCCCAAGTACGGCCGTGTGAAGACGAACCGGATCCTCAACCAGTGCCGGATCTCGCCGTCGAAGACGATCGGTGGCCTCAGCGAGCGGCAGCGCACCGAGCTGGTCTCGCTCCTCCGTCGCTAACGGCGGCTGCAAACCGGCGCATGTCGCCGTCCTCGGTCGCTCGCGTGCAGAGCACGCCACGCCCCCTGCGTCCGGACGACCTGCTTGGTTTTCGCTCGCCGTTATGAGCCCTGACTCGGCAAAGGTCTTCGTCATCACCGGCCCTTCCGGGGTCGGCAAGGGCACGCTGATCAAGATGCTGCTCGATCGTGTCCCGAGCCTGGCGCTCTCGGTCTCGGCGACGACGCGGGCGCCGCGGGAGGGGGAGGAGGACGGGGTCGATTACCACTTCCTCACCGAGGACCAATTTCAGGAGAAGATCGCGGCGAAAGACTTCCTCGAGTTCGCCACCTACTCGGGCAACCACTACGGCACCTTGAACTCGGAGCTCGACCGCTGCCTCGACAAGGGCCGCTCGGTCGTCCTCGAGATCGAGGTCCAAGGGGCGACCCAGGTGCGCGCGGCCCGACCCGACTCGGTCCAGATCTTCATCGCCCCACCCGACGAGTCGGTCCTCCGCGAGCGCCTCCGCGGCCGCGGCACCGACTCCGCCGAGGCGATCGACCGCCGCCTCAAAACGGCCGAGCAAGAGCTCGCCCAGCAAGACGACTTCAACCACCTGATCGTCAACGACGACCTCGATCAAGCCGCCGACGAGCTGGAGTCGATAGTGCGCAGCTCGATCGGCCTCCAGGCCTGACGGGCGACCGTCTACACTCCCTCGCCGATGATCAAACCACGCGTAGACAAGCTTCTCGTTCATGCCGACTCCCATTACGCCGCCGTAGTCGTGTCGGCGAAGCGGGCGCGGCAGATCAACAGTTACTTCCACAACCTCGGTGAGGGTGGCTTCGGCGAGTACCCGCCCCCGATGGTGGAGACCAACGCCGAGGGCAACTACCTCACGATGGCGCTGGAAGAGTTGGCCGAGGGCAAACTCAAATACGAGTACCGCAGCTAGGCGCATAGCGCCCGGCTCGTCAGGAGCTCTTATATGGCCCGGTTGTTGCTGGGTGTGAGCGGAGGGATAGCGGCATACAAGTCGCTCGAGTTCGCGCGCCTGGCGACGCTGGCCGGGCACGGCGTCCGCGTCCTGATGACGCCGAACGCCGAACGCTTCGTCGGCGCCGCCTCTTTCGAGGGGATCGTCGGCGCGCCCGTGCTCACCTCCGAGTTCGAGCGCGACCCGATGCGCGGCGCTTTCCCGGGCGAACCGGGGGAGGGCGGCCACGACCCGATCGGCCACCTCGAGCTGGTCGCCAACTGCGATGCCTTCCTCGTCGCCCCCGCCTCGGCCAACACGGTGGCCAAGCTGGCGGGCGGCTTCGCCGATTCGATGCTGACCACGTCCTTCCTCGCCTGCACGGCGCCGCGGCTGATCGCCCCGGCGATGAACGACCGCATGTACGCCGACGCGGCGACGCAGGCGAACCTCGCGACCCTGCGTGAGCGCGGGGTGGAGGTGATCGAGCCGGAGGAGGGCCTGCTCGCCTCACGCGGCGAGCGCGGGCGTGGCCGACTCCCCGACCCGGAGCGGCTGCTGGCGCGGGTCGAGGCGGCGCTGTCCGGCGGCGGGGGTGATCCCCGGGGCGAAGCAGTGCTCCTCGACGGCGAGCCGACCCGGCCGGCAGGCGAGCCGGACGGCCCTGGTGCCGAGCCGGGGCCGTGGTCCGACCTGCGGGTCATGGTCACCGCCGGCGGCACCCGGGAGCCGATCGACGCGGTGCGCTTCATCGGCAATCGCTCGAGCGGGCGGATGGGCATGGCGTTGGCCGCCGCCGCGGCGGGGCGCGGGGCGGAGGTGACGGTGGTCGCGGCGAACGTCGCCCTGCCCGAGCCGGCCGGGGTCAAGCGGATCGACGTCGAGACCACGGCCGAGCTCGCCCACGAGACGATCGAACGGTTCGAGACCCAGCACATTCTGTTGATGGCGGCCGCCCCGGCGGATTTCCGCACCGAGCCGATCACCGGCAAGATCAAGCGCCAGGACAGCCTCAACCTGAACCTGCAGCCGACCGAGGACATCCTCGCCACGATCGCGGCGAAGAAGGGCGAGAGTCAGACCGTGGTCGGGTTCGCCGCCGAGCACGGCGGCGACGCGGTCGAGCGGGCGCGCGCCAAGCTGGCTCGCAAGGGCGCCGACCTGATCGTCCTCAACGACGTCTCCGACCCGCGGATCGGCTTCGAGAGCGCCGAGAACGAGGTCACCTTGGTCGCCGCCGCCGACGAGACCCTCGTCCCGCGGAGCAGCAAGGATGCCGTCGCCGAGGCGATCCTCGATCGCATCGAGGCCCTCCGCGCCACCGCCGGCAGCGGCGACGCGCGCGCCGTGTAGGTGGTCGATCCGCGCCCTGGGGCGTTCCGCTGTTCCTTATGGTCGCCTGCCGACCATAAGGAACAGCTGGCGGGGCGGGGCTGTGGCGCGGGACGGGCGTGGTCCGGGGCCCTGCGGCCGGGGACGGTGCGACCTGGGGCCCCTGCGGCCGGGGACGGCGGGCCCGGGCGTCTCGGAGGCGACCCGGGCAGGCTGAGGCCGCCTCCGAGACGCCCGGGTCGGGAGGTCTGCGGGGAGGGCCCCGTCACAG
>DATEDJ010000150.1:0-4139 GCA_035281725.1 Solirubrobacterales bacterium | reverse complement strand
GGGATCAACGGCTCCACCACCTCCCAGAGCTCGTCGGGGACCAACGGTGAGGCCATTGCGCGCTCCCTTCTCGGGTTTACGCGTTATGGATTCGCCGCCGGCGCAGCGATTCCTCTTTCTGAAAGGGGCTCTTAGGGGGGCGGGTATGGGGCTCGGGGGCTGCTAGGGGTGGGGGCGAGGGACGCGGCCCTCCCGGCGGCGACCCGGGCAGGCTGAGGCCGCCGCCGAGAGGGCCGGGTTCGTGGGGATGTGCGGGAGACGCCGGGGAGGCGTTACAGGGACGCGAGGTTCGTCACAGAGACGCGCGGATCGTGACCAAGACGTGGGATCTGACGCGGTTCCCCCATTGGTCAAATTCGTGCTGTGGAGAGAAACTCGCTCTATACGGGAGTAAAGCTCCACAGCCCCGGTGCCAGGCGGTGTGGAGCCTTACCGTCCCTATGCGACGGTAAGGCTCCACAGGGGCCCGCCCGACGGCGCGCCGCGGCCTCAACGCCCTAAGCCGTCGACAGCGCACCCGCGAGCTGGCGCCGGGAGCGGATCTCCAGCTTGCGGTAGGCGTTCGAGAGGTGGACCTCGACCGTCTTCGGGGTGACGAAGAGCTCTTGGGCGACCTCGCGGTTGGTCATCCCGTCGGCGGCGAGGCGGGCGACCCGTTCCTCTGACGGGGTCAGCGAGGCGACCCCGGAGAGGGCGGTGCGGCGCGGCCGCGCGCCGCTCGCCGCGAGCTCCGCGCGGGCGATCTCGCGGACGCGCTCGGAGCCGCAGGCTTCCGCCAGCTCGACCGCCCGCTGCAATGGCTCGCGTGCCTCGGTCGGGCGCCGGTCCGCGCGCAGGGCGCGGCCCAGCGCGGTCAGCGCCTTCGCCTGCTCGAGCCGCGCGGTGCTCCCGTCGAGCACCGCCGCCGCCTCTTCGATGTAGGGGAGCGTTTCGGAGGGGTCGCTGACCCGGGCGATCGCCCGCACCGCTGCGCCGACCGTCCCCGGGGCGCCCCAGCGGCGCGCCAGCCGCAGGTTCTCCTCGGCCAGCTCGCGCGCCTCCTCGGGCCGGTCGAGCTTGGCCAGCGCCCTGATCTTGTATTCGCGCCACGGGTTGTAGGCGGGGTTGAGGACGCGGGCGTGGCGGGCGGCGTGGTCGTCGGCCATCTGCAGCAGCCGCTCCGGCGCGACGCCTTCGACCGCCGCCACCGCGAGCCGGGCGTTGTCGAAGTAGCGGATGCCGTCGGAGTCGTCGTCGGGACGCTCGCTGACGGCCGCGATCGACTCACGGGCGGCGGCCAGGTCGCCGCGCTCGAGCTGGACGATCGCGCGGAAGCCGTTCAGATAGAGGCCGGCGCCTGAGCCGAAGCTCCAGAGGTTGAACTCGCTCTGCGCCAGCGGCAGCACCGTTTCGGCCTCGTCGAGCTCCCCCCGGCGCAGGTGCGCGCCGCCCTGCCACATGTGGAGGCCGGAGATCGCGAAGAGCGACCCGTGCTTGTGGGCGTTGCCGAGCGCCTCGTCGATCGCCGCCGTCGTTTCGGGCCGGTCGGCCCAGGCGAGCACCGTGATCGGCCCGATCCCGAGGAAGCCGGGGTCGGCGCCGAGCAGGGCGCCGCCCTCGAGCGAGCCGCGCGCCAGCCGTGCGCACTCCTCGCCCGAGCCGTCGAGCTGGGACCAGAGCACCGCGGCGATCGCCATCGCCATCTTCGCCCCCGGCCCCTCGCCGAGCGTCGGGTCGCGGAAGCGCTCCAGCCGCGCCGCCTCGGCCGGGTCGAGGACTCCGAAGAGGATCAGGCTCATTTCGAAGGCTTCGATGCCGAGCCGGGCGTCCTCCATCTCCGCGGGCAGGTCCTCGCGGTAGCGGCGGGCGAGGGCGAGCGCCTCGGCCGGGCTCTCGGTGAAGAGGACCAGCCGTAGCAGCACGTGGGCGACCACCGCCCGCATCGCCGGGTCCTGGGTCGCGGTGTAGGCGGCGCGCAGGTGGCGGGCGGCGAGCGGGCCGTCGCTGAGCGACTCGGCGAGGCCGAGTTCGCGCAGCACATCGACCCGGACCTGCGGCGCGGGGGGCTCCTCGCGGGCCCGGCGCAGGTAGGCGACGGCGCTGTCGACGGCGCCTTTGCGGGCGGCCGAGCGGCCCGCCTCGCGCAACAGCTCGACCACCTCGGTGTCGCCGCCGGGGGCGGTGGCGAGGAGGTGGGTGGCGACGACCTCGGCGCTCGCCCCGCGCGCCCGCAGGAGCGCCGCGGCGCGGGCGTGGGCGAGCTGGCGCTCGCCTGGCGACTGCTCGCGGTAGACCGCCTCCAGGACCAGCGGGTGGACGAAGCCGAGCGGCGGCTCGCGGCGCAGGATCTCGACCCGGGCGAGCTCGCCGGTGGCGCGGGCCACGGTCGCCTCGTCGAGGCCGGTGAGCGCGGCGAGGTCGGCGACCGAGGCGCCGTCGGAGAGGACCGCCACAGCTTTCGCCACCTCGATCTCGGCGGGCTCCAGGCGGGAGAGGCGGAACATCACGCTGCGCGAGACGGCGCTCGGGCCCATCGTCTTCACCGCGCCGACGTTCGCCGCCGTGGGAGCGACGCCTTCGCCGAGGAGCATGCCGAGCAGCTCGCGCAGCAGCAGCGGGTTGCCGCCGGTCGCCTCGTGGCAGGCGGCGACGAAGCCCTGGTCGGCGTCGGGGCCGAGCAGCGCCGCGACGCCCGCCCGGCTCAGCGGTTGCGGGCGCACCACGACGGTGAGCGGGTCCCTGGCGATCTCGCCGAGCAGCACCGGGTCGGTCCCCGGCTCGACCGTCCGCAGGGTCGTGCCGAGCAGGAGCGGCGCGCCCTCCAGTCGCGGCACCAGGTAGGCGAGGAAGCGCAGCGAGGGGCGGTCGCACCAGTGCAGGTCGTCGACCGCCAGCAGCAGCGGCCGTTCGGCGCCGACGTTCAGGGTCAGCCAGTAGAGCCCGTGGAGCACGGCGAAGGTCGCTCCCTCGCTGGTCTCGCCCTCGAAGACCGGGCGGGCGGCCTCGGCGGCGCCGGCGAAGGCGGCCTCGCGGCCGACCTCGGCGAGCACCGGTTCGAACAGCTGGCGGACGACGCCGAAGGGGAACTCGCGCTCCAGTTCGGAACCGCGCGCGCTGAGGGTGCGGATACCGCGCTCCGCCGCGCCCTCGCGCAGTGCCGCCAGGAGCCTGCTCTTGCCGATCCCGGCGGGGCCCTCGATCACCACCGCCCGGGAGCGTGCGTCGACGAGTCCGTCGAGGAGCTCGGCGAGGGCGCCCAGATCGCTCTCGCGCTCGACCAGGTCCATCAGCTACCGGATAGTGGTCCTCTCCACATCGCTTCCACGGGCGATGAATATGTCACTGACGAGGCTCGGAGGGAAGAGGCCCTGGGCGGCGACCCCTGGGTCGGCCTCCAAACGGGGCGCCAGCGTCGCCGGGTCGTCGCGGCCGGGGCCGCGGTAATCGGCGATCAGGCCGCCGTCGGGGCTGGGCGGGGTGTCGGGGCGCAGGGCCACGTCGTCGCCGAGCCGGGTGAGGGTGGAGGAGAGGCCGAAGGCGAAGAGCTCCAGCGGCACCGGCCGGGTGAACTGCTCGACCGGCTTCGAGGAGTCGGCGATGACGACGAAGCGGTCGGCCGCCGCGGCGACGATCTTCTCGCGCAGGTGGGCGCCGCCGCCGCCCTTGATCAGCCACCCGTCCGGGGTGACCTGGTCGGTGCCGTCGATGGCGATGTCGAGGCGGGCCAGGGAGTCGAAGTCTTCGACCGGGATGCCGAGCCGGCGCGCCTGTTCTTCGGTCGCCGGCGAGGTGGCCACGCAGCGCAGATCGGTGAGCCCGCGGCGGGCCAGGGCGGGGAGCAGGTGGGCGACGGTGGAGCCGGTGCCGAGCCCGACCGTCATCCCGCTCTCGACAAGCTCGGCCGCCGCTTCCGCGGCGAGGCGCTTCTCGTCGTCGGCGGTCACAATTCCGCGACTCTATTCGGCTACCCTGGACAGCTGCGTCTACGACCAAAACGATCAGGAGCCAAGCCCAAAAGATGACTGTCACGCCCACCCAGGACTACAAGGTCGCCGACATCGGCCTCGCCGAGTTCGGCCGCAAGGAGATCTCGCTGGCCGAGGTCGAGATGCCCGGCCTGATGCAGACCCGGGAGGAGTTCGGGGACCGGAGGCCCCTGG
>DATEDJ010000149.1:0-6434 GCA_035281725.1 Solirubrobacterales bacterium | reverse complement strand
GGAAGCGCACGGAGCCTGCGCGCTTCCCGCCGGAAGCCTCACGTCCTGGGCGTCTCGTGGCGGCCACAGCCTGCCCGGGTCGCCACGAGACGCCCAGGACGTCGGTCCCCAATCGACCGGGCCCGGATCGCACCCGTCCCCGGCCGTCCGGCCCAGTGCGTTCGCACTTATCCCCGCATAGCGGTGATTACTGCGAACGCACTACGGCAGCAGCAGGTCGTTCTGGGAGGAGGTGCGGTAGGGGCCGACCTTCAGCGTCGCCGGGGTGCCGTGGGCGCCAGCGGAGATCGTGTAGTTGCCGGCGGGCAGTTCGGCCGAGAAGGTCCGCGGGCTGCGCGGTGAGATCTGCGGTGAGCTGGCCGATTTCGGCCCCTTCACGACCACCTTCTCCGCCTTGGCGGTCTGGTTGGCGGTGACGAAGACGACCGCGACCGGCGCCTGGGCCTTGATCTGTGGCTGCGGCTGGTTCTGGTTCTGCGGCAGCTGCTGGTGCTTTTCCGGGCCCATCGCGATCGTCGACGGATTCACCACGATGCCGTTTTCGCCGATCGTCACGCTGACCCGGATGGGGACGGCGGGGCGCGGTTCGTTGGGGTGGGTCTCGGCGCCGCAGCCGGCGCCGACCAAGGCCAAGATCAGCGCCGCGAGCGCGCCGCCCCCCGCGACTTTGGCTCTCCCGAGAACCATCTCGGGGTGAATTTAGTCGAAGGGGAGGGCGACAACTTCAGCCGTAACGCCATCTTCACCTACGGTGAGCTCGGTGCCGGGCTCCGCCTCGCGGCGGACGATCGCCAGCCCGATCGGCCCGAGGGCGGGGGAGACGACGGCGCCGCCGAGCGTCCCCACCTCCTTCTCGCCGAGCCGCAGGGGAGCGCCGGGCTGGGCGGACCCGCTCAGCTTGAGGCCGCGGAGGTGGCGGTTGGGCTTGCCCTTGTAGTGGAGCCGGGCGACCGTCTCCTGGCCGATGTAACAGCCCTTGGTGAAGGAGACGGCGTCGTCGACGATCGCCGCCTCGGCGGGCATCGTGCCCGCGTCCATCTCGGCGCCGAAGCGAGGGACCCCGGCCTCGACCCGGACGATCTCGGCCGCCTCGGGGGTGACCTCGACCGCGCCGGTCTCGAGCAGCGCGGCAAGCAGCCGGTCGCGCTCGGCGGCGGCGCAGAAGAGGTCGATCCCGGCCCGGGTCCCGACCGCCAGCGCCTCGACCCCGGCGATCGTCGTCGACTCGTTGGCGAACTCAGGCAGCGGGGGAGTGGCGGCGACCTCGGCTGCGCGCGGCCCGATCAGCGAGAGCAACGCCCGTTCCTCGGTCGCGTCGGTGACGGCCACATCCCGCCCGATCGAGTACATCGTCAGGTGCCGCAGCGCCTGGTCCTTCGGCCCCGGCTCCATATCCACCTGGATCGCCTCCGCGGCCGTGCGCAGAACCCGCAGATCCGTCTGCATGTGCCCCTTGCGGTCGAGCAGGGCCGCGTACTGCCCGTCCCCGACCGCCAGCGCCTCGACGTCGTTCGTCACCTGCCCCTGCAGGTACTCGGCGCCGTCGGGTCCGGTCACGGCCACGATCCCTCGCGCCCGCGGCAAAACCCCGCATTCCTCCCGCAGCTGTCGGTACTGGGCATCGAGCTCGACGGTCACAGACATCCCTTCAGTCTAGAAACCCGCGATCGTGGGCCGTGCGGAAGACCCTGAGCGAACCTCCCCGCTGTTGTGAGTGAAGGGTCTTCCCCGCGGCCCTTTCCGATTTAGATGTGTCTAAACTATTTTTAGACGTGTCTAATTCCCAAGCCATCGAGGACTACGCGAAGGCGGTCTACGTGCTCGGCATCGACCGCGATGGCCTGGTGCCGAGCGGCGAAGTCGCGGCGCGCCTAGGCGTGACCCCTGCCACGGCGACCTCGATGCTGCAGAAGCTGGCGGAACTTGGCCTGGCGGACTACACGCCCTACAAGGGCGTCGCGCTGACCGACGCCGGCGAGCGGGTAGCCCTGGAGGTGATCCGGCACCACCGGCTGATCGAGGCCTTCCTCGCCGAGGCGCTGGGGATGCCGCGCGACCGCGTCCACGCCGAGGCGGAGGTGCTCGAGCACTACATCTCCGAGGACCTCGAGGCGCTGATCGCGGCGAAGCTCGGCGAACCGAGCCACGACCCGCACGGCAACCCGATCCCCGGTCCCGACCTCCTGCCGCCGACGCCGCCGGGGGCGACGCGGTGACCCCTCCTGCTGCGCGCTCGGAAGCCGAAGCCGCGCTTCCCGGTGAGGCCGCCGTCGCCCGCGCCGCCCGCGCCTCGCTGCGCGGCGAGCGGCGCGGCCTGGCCCGGGTCTGGCCCTTCCTCGGCCCGGCCTTCATCGCCGCCGTCGCCTACGTCGACCCGGGCAACTTCGCCACCAACATCAGCGGCGGCGCCAAATTCGGCTACCTGCTGCTGTGGGTGGTCCTGGCCGCCAACCTGGTCGCGATGCTGGTCCAGTCGCAGTCGGCGAAGCTCGGCATCGCCACCGGCAAGAACCTCGCCGAGCTCTGCCGCGAACGCTACTCGCGCCGCACCTCGATCGGCCTCTGGCTGCAGGCCGAGGTGGTCGCGATGGCCTGCGACCTGGCCGAGATCGTCGGCGCCGCGCTCGGCCTCAACCTGCTCTTCGGCATCCCGCTGTTCGTCGCCGGGCTGATCGCCGGCGCCGGGACCTTCGCCCTACTGGCCCTGCAGCGCCACGGGTTCCGCCGGCTCGAGGCGGCGATCACGGTGCTGGTCGGCGTCGTCGTCGTCTCCTTCGCCTACGAGCTCTTCGAGGCCTCCCCGGAAGGCAGCGAAGTTGCCCGCCACCTCTTCGTCCCCGGGTTCGGCGGCACCGAGAGCATCCTGCTGGCGACCGGCATCGTCGGCGCGACGGTGATGCCGCACGTGATCTACCTGCACTCGGCCCTCACCCAGAACCGGATCATCGGCCGCAACGACGACGAGCGCCGACGCATCCTGCGCTTCGAGAAGATCGACGTGGTGATCGCCCTGGCCATCGCCGGGATGGTCAACCTGGCGATGATGATCGTCGCCGCGGCCCTCTTCCACGGCGGCGCCCTGTCCGGGGTGGAGACGATCGAAGGCGCCTACAGCGGCCTGCAGAGCCTCGGCCGAGACGGGGCGGCGACGATCTTCGGCGTCGCCCTGCTGGCCTCCGGGTTCGCCTCCTCCTCGGTCGGGACGATGGCCGGCCAGGTGGTGATGCAGGGCTTCATCCACCGCCAGATCCCGATCTTCCTGCGGCGGGCGATCACCCTGGCGCCCGCGCTGCTGGTGCTGGCGATCGGCGTCGACCCGACCGACGCGCTGGTCGGCTCCCAGGTCGTCCTCTCCTTCGGCATCCCGTTCGCGCTGGTGCCCCTGATCCTGATCGCCTCGAAGCGCGAGGTGATGGGGGAGCTGGTCAACCCGCGCTGGCTGAGCGTGCTGGCGGGTGTGCTGGCCTCGCTGATCATCGCCCTCAACGTCTTCCTGCTCTACCAGTTCGTCGCGGGCTGAGGAGGAGCGGTAGCCTTGGCGCCGATGGCACTCGCCGAGGACTTCCAGCGCATCGTCGATGCGCTGCCGCCCGACTGGACCGACCTCGAGGTCGATCTGCGGATCGAGGACGAGAGCCGCTACATCGACACCGCGGTCTTCGTCAGCCAGGTGAACGCCCAGGTCTACGACCGGCGCAAGTGGCACTGGCGGCTGGTCGTCGCCCACAGCTTCGGCCACGCGGCCGCGGCGGAGACGGTGAAGGGCGTCTTGGCGAAGCTCGACGCCGAGGGGATCGCGGGGGAGATGCGGGTCGCCGAGGTGCGCGAGGGCCGTTCCGAGGTCGTCCAGTTCTGGGGACGCCCGGAAAGCGTCCGCGAGGAGTTCCGCGAGCGCCGCTCGATCTAGCGGCCCCGGGACCAGCGGTACCGATGGCCCGCGTAGTCAGCATCGCCACCGATCTGATGCTCGCCAGCCGGGTGGACGCCGGGCTGACCGCGGCCGGGCACCACGTGGTGCTGGCCCAGTCGGTCGCCGGGGCGCCCCTCGACCAGGCCGAGCTGATCGTCGCCGACCTCGAAGTCGCCGACCCGGAGGAGCTGGCCGCGACCGGGGTCCCGGTGCTCGGCTACTACTCGCACGTCGACGCCGAGACCAAGGCGCGCGCCGAGGCCGCCGGCCTGGCGCAGGTCGTCCCGCGCTCGCGGATGTCGCGCGAACTGCCGGACCTGGTCGCCGCGCTGCTCCCCTGACCCTGCGGGGCTAGTTGCGGAGGTCGAACGTCTTCGTCACGTCTGCGGGTTTCGGCAGCAGTTCGTGGGCGCTCGCCCAGGCGGACCATTCCTGCAGCACGGCTTCGTCGAAGGGCTTCGGCTTCAGTTCCGGGAGGAGGACCTGCAGCTGCGCCTCCTGGTCGGCGCGTTCGAGGCTCGGGTTGGCGGCGAGGAGATCGTCGAGGGCGCGCTTCGGCTTCGCCTCCGTGAACCGATAGCCGCGCCGGGTCGCATCGACCATCGATTCGACCAGCTTCGGTTCGCTTTCGAGCACCTTGCGGGTCGTCGTCAGGATCAGCTCGGGGTAGTGCGGCGCGCCGTATTCGTCGACTTTGAAGACCCGCAGCGGGATGCCCTGGCGTTCGGCCTCGACCGCCTCGGCGTTCCAGAAGCCGGTCGCCGCGTCGACCTTGCCGGCCGCCAGCGAGGCGACCGCGTTGAAGCCGATCGTCACTTCGTCGACCCCTTCCGGGTCGCCGCCGTCCCCGGCCACCTCGGAGCGCACGACGGCGGTGTCGGAGGGCAGGCCGGTGACCCCGACCGTGTGGCCGTCCAGGTCCCGCGGGGTCGTCACCGGGCCGTCGCGGCGGGCCAGGATCGCGGCCAGCGGCGCCTGCACGATCGGCATCACGCCGACCAGTTCGAGCCCTTTCTCGTCGGCGATGCCGAGGTCGGTGATGTCGAGGATCGCGAAGTCGGTGCGGCCCGCGGCGAGCAGCTTCGGTGCGTCGGTCGATTCGCCCGGGACCTGGATGTGGAGGTCGATCCCGGCGGCTTCGTAGAAGCCCTCGGCCTGTGCCGCGTAGATCCCGGAATGGACCGCGTTGGGGGTGAAATCGAGCACGACGGTCGCGCCTTTCGGCGCGCCCGGTTCCGCACCGCTCCCACCGCAGCCGGCGACGCCGGCGAGCAGCAGGGCGGCCGCCAGCAGCGCGACAGCCTGTCTCATCTGGGACGGCACCCTAATTCTTTGAGGAAATGTGGGTAGACTGCCGCCGCTTGATCTTTGGTCAAGACTTTGGTCGGGGGCGGACGTCCCTGGCCATCGGTTCGGGACAAATTTTCTAGGAGGGGAACAGAGAGTGGAGCTGGAGCAAAAAGGAATATCCGCGTATCTTGCGGAGCTGATCGGCACGTTCTTGCTGGTCTTTTTCATCACCAGCGTGGTCACTCTCTACGTCTCGGCCGGCGCCCAGTCGACGTTCGGCTCGGACTTCGCCGTCGTCGGCTTCGTCCAGGGACTGACCCTCTTCGGTGTGATCTGCATGTTCGGCGCGGTCAGCGGCGGGCACTTCAACCCGGCCGTCACCCTGGCCGCGGCGACGATCCGCAAGATCAGCGTGATCGACGCGGTGATCTACATCCTCGCCCAGCTCTCGGGCGCGGTGCTCGGCGCGCTGCTCACCAAGGGCCTGCTGCTGGACGAGGGTCGTGCGGTCCATTACGGCGCCGGTGAAGTCTCGAGCCTGCTCTCCGGCAACGTGGCGGGCGCGGCGGTCGAGGCGATCGGCGTCTTCGCCCTCGTGCTGGTGATCCTCGCGGTGGTCTTCTCGGAGAAGAGCCTCAAGGACTGGGGCCCGTTGGCGATCGGCCTCACCTTCGTCTTCATGGTCATGGTCGGCGGACCGCTGACCGGCGCCTGCTTCAACCCGGCGCGTTGGTTCGGCGCCGCGCTCGTCTCCAACCACTGGGGTGGCGTTTGGCCTTACCTGGTCGGCCCGGTGGTCGGCGCGCTCGTCGCGGTCGGGGTCTGGCGATTCGTGATCGAGGGCGGCGGTCTGGCCTCGCCCAAGCCGCCCCAGCGGGTCGCTCCCGCCGCCGCCGGCAGCGGCAAAGGCGCGGGCTCGGCCGAGCCGACCAGCGGCAAACGCGCGGCTCCTTCGGAGCCGCGCGGGGTCGAGCCGAAAAAAGACTAGGGAGACGCCCGGTGGGGCTCTCCAGGCCAACCCCCCAGTTGGGAACAGGGCGCGTCCGGCCGAGCCGGCGCGCCCTGTAGCTTTGCCCGGGTGCAACGGGTTACTTTCTCCCGCAACTTCACGCTTTCGCTTTCGCGGACGTGCCGGTGCTACTGCAAGTACTGCGCCTTCGCCACGCACCAGGCCCACCTGCACGCGCCGGTCGACGTCGAGCGGATCCTCGACGAGGCGCTCAGACGCAACACC
>DATEDJ010000148.1:0-5668 GCA_035281725.1 Solirubrobacterales bacterium | reverse complement strand
GAACGGGATCGCGGATTCTAGACGGGCCGCGTCAGGCGGGCGGCGCGGCGCCCAGGCGGGCGACCATCTGCTTGTTGAATGCCTGCACCGCCTTCTGCGGGCGGAGGAAGACGGTGAGGTCGGTGACCCGCCCCTCGGCGTCGAGGGTGAGGTAGTCGATCCCCTCGATCTCGAACTTGCCATCGACCTTCGCGGTGAAGCGCAGGACCACGGTCCCGTCGCCGTGCACCTCGTCGAGGTAGCGGAAGTCTTCAAAGGTCTCGGCCACGTTGGTGAGCACGACCATCGACATCTCGCGGCCCTCGAACCCCTTGAAGAGGATCGGGCTGTGGAGGACGACGTCCTCGGCCAGGGTCTCGCGCAGGAGGTCGAGGTCCTTGGTCTCGGCGGCGCGACGGAAGGGGTGCGGCTCGGGCATTGCGGTCAGCCTATCCCGTCGGCCATACTCCGGCGGGATGCTGAGCGATCGCTTCATCGCGAAGTTCTCGAACACGGTCGGGGCCCGGGGACTGCGCTGGATCGGCAAGTTGAACGTCCCCGCCTACAAGCTGAGCGGCGGGCGGATCGGCGCCAAGGTGGGCGACGGCCCCGTCCTGCTGCTGACGACGACCGGTCGCACGAGCGGCGAGCCGCGCACCGCACCGATCCTCTACCTCGAGCGCGACGAGGCGATGATCGTGATCGACACCAACGCCGGCAACGAAAAGCTGCCCGGCTGGTCCCACAACCTGAAGGCGAACCCGCGCGGCGAGGTCCAGGTCGGCCGCCGCAAGATCGAGGTCACCGCCCGGGCCGCCGCCGGCGCCGAGCGCGAAGAGCTCTGGCGCGCCTGCAACGACCAGTACGGCGGCTTCGACGAATACATCGAGTGGATGAAGCGGACCCCGTCGGTATGGGTGCTGGAGCCGGTCGGGGCAGGCCACGAGCAGCGGGCCGAGGCGCGGGCGGAGCCTCGGGCAGCCGCCGGACCCAAGGTCGAAGTCGAAGAAGACGGCGACGTCGGCACGACGCGGGAATCGGCGGCGGCGGCCGAAGACACCTCGCCCCGCGACATCATTTGAGCGCGGAGCAGCCCTCGCAACCGCGTCGAGTTCGCAGAAAACCGCGCATGGCGCGGCAAAGTGCGAACTCACCCGGCGAGGGGACCGGGTTCTCGCGCCGGCGCCTGCTCGCCGGTGCCGCCGGGCTCGGCGCGGCGGTACTGCTCGATCGCCCGGCGCTCGCTGGTGCCCTTTCGCGCCGGGCGGCGCCCTCCTCCCCGCCCCGCGTGGCGATCGTCGGCGCCGGGCTCGCCGGCCTCACCTGCGCCTATCGCCTGCACCAGCGCGGCATCCCGAGCACGCTCTTCGAGGCCCACCCGCACCGGGTCGGCGGCCGCTGCTGGACCGCACGCGAGTTCGCCGCCGCACAGACCGCCGAGCACGGCGGCGAGTTCATCGACTCCGCCCAGCACCGGATCCGCGCCCTCGCCGCCGAGCTGGAGCTGACGCTTGACGACGTCGAAGCGGCCGCGCGGAAGAGCCCGGGCCTCCATCCGCGCCTGGTCCTCGGCGGCAAGGTTCGCCGCTTCGCCGAGGTCTACCGCGACGAGCACCTGATCTCCGCCCGCGCCGTCGCCGACTCGCGCCGAATCCGCGACTTCACCTGGAACCGGGCGACCCGCGCCGCCCGTGAGCTCGACCAGATGAGCGCCGCCGAGTGGCTCGACCAGACCCTCCCCGGCCCCTCCCACGGCCTGCTGCGCGCCGCCACCGAACAGCTGATGGCGGAGGAGTACGGGCTCGACGTCGGCCGGCTCAGCGCGATCTCGATGCTGATCCAGTTCGGCTCCTTCGGCCCCGAATCCGACGAACGCTTCCACGTCCACGGCGGCAACGACCAGATCGCCTGGGGCCTCGCCGAACGCCTCCCTCCCGCGACCCTCCGGCTCGACGCGCCGCTGACCGCGCTGCGCCGCCGCGGCTCCGCCTTCGCCCTCTCCTTCGCCGGCACCGCCGGCGAGACGCTCGCCGACGTCGTCGTCCTCTGCCTCCCCTTCACCGCCCTGCGCCGGGTCGACCTCGACGGCGCCGGGCTCGGCCCGCGCAAGCGCCGCTGCATCGAGGAGCTGGGGATGGGCACCAACGCGAAGCTGCTCCTCCAGTTCCGCCGCCACCTCTCCCACTACGACCGCTTCGACGGCGAATTTTACGACGAGGACATCGACACCTGGGACAGCTCGATCGACGAGCCGGGCCGTCCCGGCATCCTCACCGTCTACTCCGGCGGCAGCTACGGCGCCGGCCAGCGCGGCCACGGCCCGCACGGCCCGGCGCCCCGCCCGCGCGTGGCGAGGGCGCTGGCGAAGGTGAACTGCGCCGTCCCCGGCCTCGCCGCCGGCTTCGACGGCAACGCCTGGCTCGACCACTGGGCCTCCGACCCCTGGACGCACGGCTCCTACGCCGCCTTCGAACCGGGCCAGTTCACCCGCTACTGGGGCTTCGTCGGCCGCCCTGAAGGTCGCATCCTCTTCGGCGGCGAGCACACCGCCCTCGCCGCCCAGGGCTTCCTCGACGGCGCCGTCGCCAGCGGCGAGCGCTGCGCGGCGGAAGTCGCCGCGCTCAGCTAGGGACGGCGAGGGGGTCGGGGCCGGCGGTTGGACGGGCGCGATTCGGGACCCTGGTCGCTGGCCAGATCGCCCTTGTGGAGCTTTACTCTCGTATAGAGCAACCTTCTCTCCACAGCAAAGGATTGAGTAATGGGGCGCATGTGACGTCCCATGAGGAAACGTGGAGTTCGGCACGTCTCCCGCGCGTCTCCCTCGCACTCCTCGGCGAGACCCGCACGGAACCCGCACCCTCGGCCTCTCCCCGCGGACCCGGCCATCTCGGAGGCGGCCTCAGCCTGCCCGGGTCGCCACCGAGATGGCCGCGTCCCAGTCCCGTCCCCGAGAAGGGCCCAGAACCAACTACCTAGCTTGCGTCCCTCAACATCTGCGCCTCGGGAAGGCGCTTCAGCTTTTTCAGCGTGTTGTTCTCGATCTGGCGGATGCGCTCGCGCGTCACCCCGAAGGTGCGGCCGACTTCCTCCAGCGTCAGCGGCTCCGCGCCGCCGAGGCCGTAGCGAAGTTCGATCACCTGCCGCTCGCGCTCCGGCAGCGCGTCCAGCGCCCGCCGCACGCCCTCCTTCTGCAGGTGCTCGCTCGCTTCCTCGAACGGCTCGAGGACCGCCTCGTCGGCGACGAAGTCACCGAGCTCCGATTCGTCCTCGTCGCCCACCGGTTTCTCCAGCGAGACCGGCAGTTGGGCGACGCGCAGGATGTCGCGCACGTCGGCCACCGGCCAGCGCAGCTCTTCGGCGATCTCGGCCGCCTCCGGCTCCCGCCCCAGCCGCTGGACCAGCTGCCGTTCCACGTGCGCCACCCGGTTCAGCTTCTCCACCATGTGCACGGGGATACGGATCGTCCGCGCCTTGTCGGCGATCGCCCGCGTCACCGCTTGGCGGATCCACCAGGTCGCGTAGGTCGAGAACTTGTAGCCGCGCCGGTAGTCGAACTTCTCCACCGCGCGGATCAGCCCGAGGCTGCCCTCCTGGATCAGGTCCAGGAAGGAGAGCCCGCGCCCCAGGTAGCCTTTCGCGATCGAGACGACGAGGCGCAGGTTGGCCTCCACCATCTGCCGCTTCGCCAGCATGTCGCCGCGCTCGATCCGTTTCGCCAGTTCGACCTCCTGCTGCGCCGTCAGCAGGTCGACCCGCCCGATCGACCGCAGGTACAGCCGCAAGGAATCGAGGCTCGGTTCGACCGTCGGGTCGAGTTCCTCTTTTTTCGGTGCCCCGCCCGGGTCGCCGCCGCCGCGCTGCTCCTTCCAGGCGCTGACGCCGTCCTCGCCGATCACGTCGACGCCGTGCTCGACCAGGTTGGCGTGGAGCTGTGACACCTGCTCCTTGGTGATCTCCACCTCCTCGAGCGTGGACGAGATCTGCTCGTAGGTGAGGTAGCCGCGCTCGCGTCCCAGGGCGATCAACCCGGAAAGCTCCTCGATTTCGGGGGCGCTGGTCGCGTCCTCGCGGTCAACGACTTCCACCGTCTCCATCGGTTCGATGATCGGTGCCTCCTGAAACTTTCTCTCCCCCGGGTCCCCCCCGGACGCCGGCCCCGAAGCTCCGGCAGGGGGCGAATTATAGGCAGGGTCGTACTCCATAGGTGACCGATAGAGACCAATGAGCGACGGTGTCTAGGCTTTACGCATGGCGAACGAAACCAGCACCACCCTTCCCACCGTCCCCGATGTCCAGTCCGGCGTGCCGACGACCCAGGTCAGCCTCTCGCGCGTCGGCGTGACCGGCGTCGAGAAGGTGATTCGGGTGCGCAACGGCGGCGGCGAGAACCTCTTCTACGCCGAGATGGAGTGCTTCGTCGACCTCGAACCGAAACAGGCCGGGGTCCACATGTCGCGCTTCGAGGAAATCGTCGGCGAGGCGATCGACGAGGTCGTACTCGGAGAGGCGTTCAAGGCCGAGGTGCTGGCCGCCCACGTGGCCCAGAAGGTGCGCGAGCGCCAGGACGGCCGGCGCGCCGAAGTCTCGCTGACGGCGCGGTACCCGGAGATCGTCGCCACCCCGGAGAGCAACATCGACACGCAGGAGATCTACGTGCTGTTCGGGACCGCCGTCGCCTCCGAGGCGGGGACGCGGACGCTGACCGGCGTCCAGGCCCAGGGGATGACCGCCTGCCCGTGCGCGCAGGAGATGGTCACCGGGCTCTCCCGGGAACGGCTCGCCGAGGAGGGGTTCGACGCGGAGCAGATCGAGCGGATCGTCGCCGCGGTGCCGATCGCGACCCACAACCAGCGCGGCATCGGCACCCTCCACATCGGCTGCCCCGAGGGCGGCCCGGCCTGGATCGACGCGCCCGAGCTGCTGCGGATCGTCGAGAGCTCGATGAGCTCGGAGATCTACGAGCTGATGAAGCGCCCCGACGAGATGTCGGTGGTGGTGAAAGCCCACGAAACCCCGCGCTTTGTCGAGGACTGCGTGCGGGAGATGATCCGCCAGGTGGTCGAGGACTTCCCCGACCTCCCCGAGGGCACCTTCGTGATGGCGCGCCAGGAGAACCTGGAGACGATCCACCGCCACAACGTGGTGGCGGAGCGCTACGGCACTCTGGGCGAGCTGCGCAAGGAGCTGGAAAGCGGCGAGCACACCGCCCACCACCTCTCGATGCGCGAGTGGTTGGCGGCGCCGACTGCGTAGAGGGCGGGTCCTGGCCGTAGCGGCAGGGAACGGCGCGATTCGGGGGCTTGTCGATTGGGGACGGCGGGCCCGGGCGTCTCGGAGGCGACCCGGGCGGGCTGTGGCCGCCTCCGAGACGCCCGGGACGGTCCATTTCGGGAGGGGGACACACTTCGGTGCGCGTCCCGGGAGGGTCGATCCCCGCGCTGCAAGCCTTGATGTTGCTGTAGCCACATCAGGGCTTGCAGCGCGTGTCCGGGGCCGAGGTAGGAGCCCGAAGGCGCACGTACCTGCGCCAGAAGGGCCCCGCTTCCTCACGGGCGCCCCTCGAAAGTCCGCACCCCCCACCGACCCGGCCCTCTCGGCGGCGGCCTCAGCCTGCCCGGGCCGCCGCCGAGAGGGCCGGGTCCCTTTGCCGGCTCTTCCCGCGCGTCCCGTCCCTAGGGCGCGGCGGGCA
>DATEDJ010000147.1:0-15326 GCA_035281725.1 Solirubrobacterales bacterium | reverse complement strand
GGCGTCGGCCGGGCTCGGCGGCGGCGCGTCGGGGGCCGGTGACAGCTCGTCGTCGGCGTCGAACAGCGGGGCCGAGCCGGAGTCCAGGTCCGCGGGCGGCGCGACGGCCTCGTCGGTCGGCGGGGCGAGGTCGGCCTCTCCCGTCGGCGAGCCGAAGTCGACTTCGCCGGTCGGAGGCGCACCGGCCTCGCCCGCGGGCGCGTCGTCCTCCGCCGGCCCGGCCGGCGGCGCCTCCTGCAGATCGGTGATGTTGGGACGACGGCCGCCGCGCGCGGCCTCGTCGCCGATCTCCGGCACATCCGCCGCGGTATCGCTCGGCGAGAGCAGGAACTCGGTCGGAGCCTCGTTGAAGGGATCGACCTCGTCGGGCCGCTGCGGCGGGCCGAAAGCCTCGTCCTCGAGTTTTTTCAGCTCCCCCTCATCGGCGCCGTGGGCGCGCTTCAGTTCGAGGTGCTCGCGAATTGCGTCGTCAAGAATGCTCATCGTGGCGTCCCATCGGGAAGGTTCCAAAGACTAGGCGCTATTCCCTGCCCGTGCACCGCGCTGGGCAGGACTTCCCAGGCCGGACCGGGTGCCGCCGTCGGCGCCGAAGCGGCGCAAGCGCTTCGTGTCATCCGTCACAGACAGCACCAATGCGTGCGCTAGGATATATGCAAATGCATATAACTTACGTAGACGAGGCGGCGCCCACCGACGGCGCGGCAAGGAGGCGGCACTGACATGCAGTTCGGAATCTTCTCGGTGAGCGACATCACCAGGGACCCGGTCTCCGGACAGACCCCCAGCGAGGCGGAGCGGATCGACGCGGTCGTGCAGATCGCGAAGAAGGCCGAGGAGGTCGGCCTCGACGTGTTCGCGATCGGCGAGCACCACAACCCGCCCTTCTTCTCCTCCGCGCCGACGACGCTGCTCGCCTACATCGCCGCCGCCACCGAGCGGCTGATCGTAACCACGGCGACGACCCTGATCACCACCAACGATCCGGTCCGCATCGCCGAGGAGTACGCGATGCTCCAGCACCTCTCGAAGGGCCGCATGGACCTGATGCTCGGCCGCGGCAACACCGCCCCGGTCTACCCCTGGTTCGGCCAGGAGATCAACCAGTCGCTGCCGCTGGCGCTGGAGAACTACAACCTGCTGCACCGGCTCTGGCGCGAGGACGTGGTCGACTGGGAGGGGCACTTCCGCACCCCGCTGACCGGCTTCACCTCTACCCCACGCCCGCTCGACGACGTGCCGCCGTTCGTCTGGCACGGCTCGATCCGCACCCCGGAGATCGCCGAGCAGGCGGCGTTTTACGGGAATGGTTTTTTCGCCAACAACATCTTCTGGCCGGCCGAGCATTACGAACGGCTGATCGGCTTCTACCGCCAGCGGTACGAGCACTACGGGCATGGGACCGAGGCGGAGGCGGTCGTCGGGCTCGGCGGCCAGGCGTTCATCGCGAAGAACTCGCAGGACGCGAAGCGCCAGTTCCGGCCCTACTTCGACAACGCCCCCGTATATGGACACGGGCCCTCGATGGAGGACTTCATGGAGGCGACGCCGCTGGTCGTCGGCAGTCCGCAGGAGGTGATCGAGAAGACGCTCACCTTCCGCGAGCACTTCGGCGACTACCAGCGCCAGCTGTTCCTGATGGACCACGCCGGGCTGCCGTTGGAGATCGTGCTCGAGCAGCTGGAGCTGCTCGGCGGCGAGGTGGTGCCGGTGCTGCGCAAGGAGTTCGAGGCGCGGCGGGCGCCAAGCGCCCGCGCCGAAGCCCCGACCCACGCGAGCCTGGTCCACGACAAGTACGGCGACCAGCCCGCGCGCCAGCCGCGCCCGAACGCCAACCGCGGCGACAACGTGACCGGCGACTCCCCCTACCAGGACAGCGCCGAAGTGGCCGCCGGGCAGGCGGCCGCCGAGGGCGAGGTCGAGGAGGCGCAGGCGGAGGAGGTGGCGAGCTGATGCCCGGCCGCGCCCGCCTCGCCAACGAATCGTGGGAGTCGCTGCTGACCGCCCACGCGGAGATGATGCGCCAACTCGCCGGCGAAGACGTCTGGTGCGAGGTCAGCCGGACCGAGTACGACGTGCTCTACACGCTGTCCAAGTGCCGCCAGCCGATTCGCCTCGGCGAGCTCAACCGGCGGGTGCTGCTGAGCCAGCCGGCGTTGTCGCGGATGGTCGACCGGCTGGTCGAGCGCGGGCTCGTCCGGCGGGAGACCGATCCGAGCGACGCCCGCGGGGTGCTCCTCGGCCTCACCGAGGCGGGACGCGGGCAGCAGCGGTCGACCGGGAGGGCCCACGCGATGAACGTGGCGCGGACGATGACCGCGGCCTTCGACGACGACGAGATGCGGCAGTTGATGACGCTGTGCCGGAAGCTGACGGTCGAGCGCGAGGCGGCGATCGCGAGGGCGGGAGCATGAGCGGCGGCCCGCTGAAGCTCGTCGTCGTCAGCGCCGGCGCCTCCGACCCATCCTCGACCTCGATGCTCGCCGACCGCCTGGCGGCGCGGACCGTCGCCGGGGCGCGCGAGCGCGGCGTCGCGATCTCCGTCTCGACGATCGAGCTGCGCACGCTCGCCAACGAGATCGCCGCCGGGCTCGTCTCCCAGGTGAACGGGCCGGGCCTGAAAGCGGCGATCGAGAAGCTCGCCGAGGCCGACGGCATCATCGCCGCCACCCCGATCTACAAGGCCGGGGTGAGCGGCCTCTTCAAGTCGTTCTTCGACCTGCTCGACAACGACCTCCTGATCGCCAAGCCGGTCGCCCCCGCGGCGACCGCCGGCACCGCTCGCCACGCGCTGGTCGTTGACGAGGCGATGCGCTCGCTCTTCGCCTACATGCGCGCGCTCACCGTCCCGACCTCGCTCTTCGCCGCCACCGAGGACTGGGCCGACACGGCGCTCGAGGCGCGGATCGAGCGCGCCGCACTGGAGCTCCTGCTGCTGATGGAGAGCCGGCTCGCCGAGCAGATCCGCGAGCAGTCCTGGGGCAGCTACCAGCACCAGTACGGCAGCGCGGGCGGGGCCGAACTGGAGATCGACCTCGAATCGGACCTGATGCGCCTCGCCGCCGGCGGCGGCACCCCGAAGTAGACCTAGGTAGTCGATTTCACGATACGTGGGGTGGCGGGCCCGGCTGGCGAGGGACGAAGGGGCGCGGATCGTCGCCGAGACGTGGGATCTGAGGCAGTCTCCCCATTGTTCAAATTCGTGCTGTGGAGAGAAACTCGCTCTATACGAGAGTAAAGCTCCACAGCTCCCGGTGGGAGGCGCATACCTCCCACGTCTCGGTGACGATCCCCCCAGGCCGCCGTCGCCAGTCGGCCGGGCCATGCACCCCCCAAAGTGAGTTCGCAGAAATCGTCGCTATCCGAGGATTTCTGCGAACTCACCGTGGATCGATCATCCAGCCCGTCGACCGAGCCCCTACCCTTCAACCGGCTCGATACGCGCCTCGACTTTGACCCCCGAGCCGGCGCCCGTGCAGCCGGTCGAGGGCGAGAATTCTTCCGTGCAGTCGACCGGTGGCAGGTCCGGGCCGAGGTGCTCGATTTCGTCGTCTTCGATCTTCAGCGGCTCGAAGCGGCCGCGCAGGGCCTGGCCGTCGATCGGGAAGTCGAAGGTGTCGGCGTGCACGGCGAGTGCGTGGACGTCGAGCGGGAGCGGGATGTAGGCGGAGAAGGCGCTGCCGTCGGGGCAACTTTCGAGGCCCGACTCGCTGATCTCGGGCAGATCCACTTCGGCGCGGGCGACGGAGCTCTTTTCGGCCAGGATCGCGAGCGTCGCGGTCGGCGGGCCTTCGAGGGTCGGCGCGTAGCCGCCGTTGCAGGCGAACCGGGTCAGGTGGTCGCACTGGTTTTCCGGCGCGTAGCTGCCGCTCGCCGTCCAACTGCCGCCGACCGTCGTCGTCGCGGTCGTCGTGTCCGGCTTGACCACGCCCTGGTAGTTCACCGCGAACGCCGGGAAGTCGACGCTCTCGGTCGCGGTCCCGCCCGCGCTGCCCGTTTCGCCGCAGAACTGTGGCGGCGCCAGCGACATCGTCGCTTTGTCGGTGACGGTCAGCTCGACGTGCAGCTTGTAGGCGGTCGGGCGGGTCGCCTTGAGCACGCTCGGCTTCTGGCGCAGGGCGAATTCGAGCGTCTGCAGAGCGTCCTTCTCCTCTGCTTCGGCCTGCCGCTGGTCGCCGAACGCGGCCTGCTGGAGGTTGAAGTCCGCGCACTCGTAGCGGTCCGGCTGCATCGGCGCGACCTCCCGGCGGACGTAGGAGATCTCCTCGTTGCGGGTGACCTGGGCCTGGCGCAGCTTCAAGGACGCCTCAATCAGCGCGTGATGGCGGGCTCCTGGCGCCGAGGCCGCGGCGGCGGCCGCGATCTGGCGGGCGATTTCGCCGTAATCGCTGTGAGGCCCCTTCACCGCGGGCTCGAAGTCCCGCGCGAGCGCCTCCTCGAAGAGCTTCGTCGCATCGGCGAGGAGGGCGTCGCTTTCGGCCTTTTTTTGGCTGTCGTGGCGGTTCAGCCGGGCGTGGCCGCAGAAGCCTTCGAGCTGCTTGACGTCCTCGCCGGTCAGGTGCGACTGCACGGTCACCTCATTGGTCACGGCGCTGAGGCGGGACGCCAGGCCAGCGGGGCCGCCTTTCGTGGCGACCGCGGACGCGCAGAACCAGAGCCCGAGGAGGGCGAGCACCGCGACGCTCCGGAGGGCGATCGGCCGCACCGGCCGACCCTAACCCCTCCGGAGCGCCCCTTTCTAGATCTGGCTCAGCGCCACCGCCTGCAGGTTGAGGAAGGCGCGCATGCCGAATTCGCCGCCGAGCTCGCGGCCGACGCCGCTGCGCTTCATCCCGCCGAAGGGGATGCGCGGGTCGGAGGCGGTCATCGCGTTGACGAAGACCATCCCCGACTCGATCTCGGCGGAGAGCGCCTCGGCGCGCTCCAGGTCCTGGGTCCAGAGCGAGCAGCCGAGGCCGAACTCGGAGTCGTTGGCGACCCGGATCGCCTCCGCCTCGTCGGCGACGCGGGCGATGGCGGCGACCGGGCCGAAGGTCTCTTCGCGCAGCACCGGGGCGCCCGAGCCGGCGGCGGCGCTGACCACGGTCGGCTCGTACCAGGCACCCGCCTCGTCGGGAGCCTTGCCGCCGGTGAGGACGGTCGCCCCGGCGGCGACCGAGGCGTCGACGATCCCGGCGAGCTCGTCGCGCAGGTCCTCGCGGGCCATCGGGCCGAGCTGGGTCTCCGGGTCGATCGGCGCCCCGCGTCGCAGGTCCTTGGCAGCGGCGGCGAAGCGCTCCTCGAACTCGGCGGCGGCCGACTCGACGACGATGAACCGCTTCGCCGCGATGCAGCTCTGGCCGGTGTTCTGGAAGCGCGCGGTGACGGCGACCTCGACCGCTTTCTCCAGGTTCGCGTCGCCGAGGACGATGAACGGGTCCGAGCCGCCCAGCTCCAGCACCACCGGCTTGATCGCCCGGCCGGCCGCTTCACCGACGGCGACGCCGGCGGCGTCGGAGCCGGTCAGGGTGACGCCGGCGATCCGCGGGTCACCGATCAGCTCTGACGCCTTGCGGCCGGAGACGACGATCGTCTTGAAGAGGCCCGCGGCGCCCGCCCGCTCGAAGACCCCTTCGAGGAGAAGCGCGCAGCCGGTCACGTTGGAGGCGTGCTTGAGGACGAAGCCGTTGCCCGCCGAGACGATCGGCGCCGCGGCCCGGATCGTCTGCCAGAGCGGGTAGTTCCAGGGCATGATCGCGAGGACGACGCCGAGCGGGCGCTTGTGGACGACGACCCGGCGGCCGTCGCCGGTGTCGATCGGTTCGGCGGCGAGGTAGCCCTCGCCATGCTCGGCGTAATGCTCGGCCCCCCAGGCGCACTTCTCGACTTCGGCCCGCGCTTCGGAGATCGGCTTGCCCATCTCGCGGCTGACCATCGTCGCCAGCTCCTCGGAGGCGGCCCGCAGCTCGCGCGCCACCCCGGCCATCAGCTCGGCGCGCTCCGACCAGGGAGCCATCCGGTAACGCCGGAAGGCGGCCTGGGCGGTGTCGAGCGCGGCGTCGATCCGCGCGTCGTCGAAGACCTCGTAAGTCTGGAACGTCTCACCGTTAGCCGGGTCGATCGACTCGACCACCGCACCTGAACTCATCGCTTCCTCTTTTCCTTGCTTCGATAAACGCGCTTCGTCTACGGAGCAAAGCAAAGTCGCACCGTCGCCCGCGAGGAAATTCGGTGGTTCCACCGATGCGGGGGGAGGCCGTCTCTGGGATGGTCTTGAGGTGGACGCCGCCGCGATCGAGCGCCAGAAGGACCTTCTCCCCTTCGGCTGGGGGCGGTTCGGCAAGTCGCTGGACCACATCGCCGCGGTGGCGGGGCCGGACGAGGAGCTCCTCGCCGCCTGTGTCGGCCTCAACCCGACCTTCGAGCACCGCACGATCACCCTGGCCGGCGGGCTGCGCGAGCTGACGAAGAGCACCAACGTCGTCCTCGCGGCGACGGACCGACGCCTGCTGCTGATCGCCACCGGGGCGGGCGGCGCGCCGCGCGATCACACCGAGCTCGCCTACGACGGGATGGAGATCGAGGAGGTCGGCAAGCGGGAGCTGACGCTGAGCTGGCCGGAGGGGTCGATGCGGATCAAGGGACTGGCCAAGTCGATGGCCCCGGGCTTCGAGGACGCCCTGCGCGGACGCCTCGGGGGCTGAGGCCGGGCCCGGGCCGGCGGATGGACAGCGAGCCAAGCAAGCGTTAGGTTGACGACGTGCGCGTCGGCTTGACCCGGGAGATCCGCAACTCTGAGCATCGCCCGCAGCCCTGGGGCGAGCTCTATGCCGACTGCTCTGGCTCTTCGAACGGGCGGAGGGGCTGGGCTTCGACTCGCTGCTCGTCCAGGAGCATTTCTTCGACGCCGGCGGCTACGCCCCGTCGATGCCGATCTTCCACACCGCGCTGATCGAACGGACGACGACCTCCAGGGTCGCATACCCGATCCCGGACCTCCACCACGCCGCCCACTCCCACAACGCCGAGAGCAGTGAGGACCACCTGGCGGGGCATGACGCGCGGAGCGTGCGGGATTCGCAGCGCTGGGGGGAGGGACGCGGCGGGCGGGCGTCGGACGTAGGCGGGTGGCGGGACGGCGAGGGACGCGGCCCTCTCGGCGGCGACCCGGGCGGGCTGAGGCCGCCACCGAGAGGGCCGGGTCCGTGGGGATGTGCGGGAGACGCCGGGGAGGCGTCACATGGACGCGCGGATCGTCACGGAGACGCGCGGATCGTCACGAAGACGTGGGATCTGACGCGGTCTCCCCACCGGTCAGATTCATGCTGTGGAGAGAAACTCTCGCTATACGAGAGTAAGGCTCCACAGCCACGGCCCCGGGCGGTGTGGAGCCTTTCCGCGGCATAGGGACGATAGGGCTCCACACCGCATCGACGAGGGGTCACGTCCCTGTGTACTTCCCCTCGAGCGGCTCGCGTCCCGGGCGTCTCGTGGCGGCCACAGCCTGCCCGGGCCGCTACGAGACGCCCGGGACGTGCGTCCCCAGTCGACCGGGCCACGAAGCCCGGCCCGTCCATTCGCCCGCCTGACTAGTGCGCCGCTACGCCGTCCACCAGCACGGCCATGTACTGGTCGATGATCCGCTCCGGCTTCAAGGACCGCCCTCCGGGGCGGTACCAGCGGGGGGCGGTCCAGACAGTGTCGCGGACCAGGCGGTAGACGAGTTTCGGGTCGATCGAGTCGCGGAACTCGCCTGATTTGACGCCCTTTTTGAGGACGTCGGTCCAGATTTTCTCGAATTTGCGGTGGGCTGCGGTGAGGTAGGAAAAGCGCGGCTGGGCGGCGAGGAAGCGGGCCTCGTTCTGGTAGATGAGGATCGCGGCGCGGCTGTCGACCATCGATTCGAGCGAGGTTCGGACCAGGCCTTCGAAGGTGTCCTTCGGCCCCTTCCCTTCGGCGATCACGCTTTCGTAGGAGGCCAGGGTCTGGTCGATGAAGGTCGAGAGGATCTCGTCGATCATCGACTCCTTCGAGTCGAAGTGGTGGTAGAGGCTGCCGGAGAGGATCCCCGCCTCGTCGGCGATGTCGCGCACCGTGGTGGCGACGTAGCCGCGGTCGGCGAAGAGGTCGGCGGCGATCGCCAGCAGCTCGGCCTGGCGGACGGCCTCCCCGCGTCGTGGACGCGCCTCGCGGCCCGCCGGTGCCCGCCCGTTCGCTCGTTTGGTCGTTGCCATTTGCCTAACCCTACCCAAGCATCTGCTTGGCCGTGCAAGGGATCTTGGCCGGACGTCCGGAGGGCTCCTGCCAGCCGTCCGCGCGCGGCGAGTCTTGCCCGCTCCGGCGTTCGTGGACGAGCGGCGATTATACCAAGCAAGCATTTGGTTGATGCCGGACGCCGACGATGATCGGGTCGTCGGGTGGCCGCACGACCGTTCCGCTTCGGGGTCGGGCCCTCGGGCCTGCTCGCCGACGTCGCCCCCGCCTGGCAAGAGACCATCGCCGACCTCGAGGCGCTCGGCTTCGACTCGGTCTGCCTCGGCGACCACCTCTCGATGATGGGACCGTTCCCCGCCCTCGCCGCCGGCGCGGCCTGGAGCGAGCGGATCGCCCTCGCGCTGACCGTCGCCGGCAACGACTACCGCTCACCCGTCCTCCTCGCCCAGGAGGCGATGACGGCGCAGGCGATCTCCGGCGGGCGCTTCGAGCTCGGGCTCGGGGCGGGCTGGGACGCCGCCGACTACCGCCAGCTGGGCATCCAGCTGGAGCGACCGGGGGCGCGGATCGACCGCCTCGCCGAGGCGATCCGGATCGTCAAGCTCTACTGCGCGGTGAGCCGTTCGACTTCGCCGGCGAGCACTACCGGCTGGAGGGCGTGGTGCCGGCCGTGCGCGGGCCGCGGCCGCCGCTGATGATCGGCGCGGCGGGCCGCGGGTCCTGCGAATGGCCGCCCGCGAGGCCGACATCGTCGGCGTCAACGTCCCGCTCGGCTGGGCCGACCTGCGCGCCTCGCTCGCCGCCGGGGCGACCGCGGCGGAGCGGGTCGAGGCGGCGGTGGCGACGGGCGCGGTGGTCGAGGCCGCGGTCGGGCCTGGGCCGTCAGCCTGAGACGCGGAGGTCGAGGGACGGGAAAGGACCCGGCCATCTCGGCGGCGGCCCGGGCAGGCTGTGGCCGCCGCCGAGATGGCCGGGTCTGTGGGGGGAACGCCAGGGTGCGGGGTCCAACGCGAGTCTCGGGGGTAGGGACGTGACGAAGACAGGTGGGTCCCACCGGTCAAGAAGACGTGTGTGGAGTTTCGGTTCCTAGGCAACCGAAACTCCACACGGAGACCTTTGACCGGTGAGATCCGGCCGCCTTCGTCACGGAACCGCGACGCCTTCGTCCCGTCCTCCCGCGCAAACCTCCCGTCCCGGGCGTCTCGGAGGCGGTCAGCCTGCCCGGGTCGCCTCCGAGACGCCCGGGCCCGCCGTCCCCAATCGACCAGGCCCGAACCTCACCCCGCTGCCGCCGCAACTCCTCGCGCGCCACGCTGCGCACATGCACCTCGTCCGGCCCGTCGGCGATCCGCAGGATCCGGGCCGAGCCGGGCCTGGGCGATCGCGAAGCCCTCCCCCTCGGCGCCGAGCAGTTCCTCGGCGGGCACGCGGACGCCCTCGAAGCGGATCTCGCAGTGGCCGTGTTGGTCCTCGAAGCCGAAGATCGGCAGGCTGCGGACGATCGTCACCCCGGGCGCGTCGCGCGGCAACAGCACCATCGACTGCTGCCGGTGGGCGGCGGCCCCCGGGTCGGTCTTCCCCATCACCACCAGCAACGCGCAGCGGGGGTCGGCGGCGCCGG
Organism: Solirubrobacterales bacterium; assembly: GCA_035281725.1. Classification (GTDB taxonomy): domain Bacteria; phylum Actinomycetota; class Thermoleophilia; order Solirubrobacterales; family 70-9; genus VAYN01. The sequence continues at coordinate 5,515 of DATEDJ010000147.1, read as the reverse complement.
TCGTCCACCACTTGTGGCCGTCGATCACGTACTCGTCGCCCTCGCGGACGATCGAGGTGGCGATGTTGCGGGCGTCGGAGAATGCGACCGCGGGCTCGGTCATCGAGAAGCCCGAGCGGATCGTCCCGTCGAGCAGCGGCGCCAGCCAGCGCTCCTTCTGCGCCGCGGTGCCGAAGAGGTGGAGCGGCTCCATGTTGCCTGTCTCGGGGGCGGCGCAATTGAGCGCCTCGGGGGCGATGTAGGGGGGAGCGGCCGGTGAGCTCGGCGAGGTGGGCGTAGTCGAGGTTCGAGAGGCCGGAGAGGTCGGGCAAGAAGAGGTTCCAGAGGCCGAGCCGACGCGCCTTGGCGGCCGCCCGCTTCGAGTCGACGACCGGCGCCCACGTCCTCCAGTTCTACGGCTCGAACGAGAACGGGGCGATCAGCGTCACCAGCCATCGGGATGGCGACGACCAGCGCCTCGGCACCGCCGGCCGCCCGATCGAGCCGATGAACGTCCGCCTCTGCGACGGCGAGGACGATGTGACCGCGACCGGCGGCCCCGGCCAGGTCGCGACGCGCGGCCCGACCGGCTGCCTCGGCTACTACGGCGATGACGAAGCGAACGCCCAGCTCCTGAACGCCGACGGCTGGATGCTCAGCGGCGACCTGGCGACGATCGGCGACGACGGCTTCCTCCGCCTCACCGGCCGCGCCTCCGACCTGATCATCAGGGGCGGCAAGAACATCAGCGCCGTGTCGGTCGAGAGCGAGGCCGCGACCCATCCTGCCATCGCCCTCGCCGCCGCGGTCCCGGCCCGGATCCGGTCTTCGGCGAGAAAGTCTGCCTCTGCGTCGAGCTCGTCCCCGGCGCCTCCCTCACCCTCGAGCAGCTCACCGACCACATGCAGGCGAACGGCGTCTCCCGCAAGTGGCTCCCCGAGCGCCTGGTAGTCGTCGACGCCATGCCCCGCTCGGCCGGCGACAAGGTCGACAAGCAGGCGCTGAAGAGGCTCGCCGCCCGATCGGCCGACTGAGCCGGCTCCACCGCGTCCGGAGGATCTCGGGAAGTTCGGCGCGCGCTATTCGACGACCAGGGTTCCTTCCATGCCGGCTTCGCGGTGGCCGGGGACCGAGCAGTAGTAGGTGTAGGTGCCGGGCTTGAGGTCGACGGTGGTCGAGGCCGGGCCTTCGGTGATGGTTTCGGTTTCACCGATGACCTTGCCGGCAGAGTCTTCGATCGTCACGTTGTGGCCGATCGAGGCGGGGTTGTTGAAGTCGACCGTGTCTTCACCGGCCTTGGCGGTCACTTCCGTCTCTTTGAAGGCGAGTGCGGTGGGACTCGCTTCGATCTTGATCGTCGCGGCGCTACCGGCGGTGCCGCTTTCTTCTTCGGCCGCGCCTCCTTCGCTTTCGGCGGCACCGCCGCTCGTTTCTTCGGTGGTGCTGGAGCCGCCGCCGCAGGCGGCGAGCGCGAGCGCGGCGAGGACAAAGAGTAGGGCGATGGCTGCCTTCTTCATGACGCATTCCTTTCGACGGCGGTCCTCTGGTGGGCTGAGTACCCGGAACCGGGCCGGAGCCGCGATCCAGAAACTGGTCAGATTTCGGTACGGCGGTCGACCGCCACAGGTTCACCTTCCCACGAAGACGGGTTTCCTGGTCCCCGGAGTCGATTCCCGCGGTCCAGGGGCGGCTCCGCCGCAAACTGCCCAGAGGTTCGCCCGGCAGGGGGTTACAGTCGGCCGAGGGGATTTGCAGTGGCCCCGTGAGCCGTCACGGATGGAAAGGATCGGATCAAAATGGCACTTGGCTATTACTTCACGCCCGCCGGATTCAGCAAAGAGACCTACGACGAGGCGCTCAAGCAGCTCGATGCGGCCGGCGCCGGGGCGCCCGAGGGACGCTCCCTCCACGTCGCCCTCGAGACCGACGGGCAGATCCAGGTGTTCGACATCTGGGAGTCCCAAGAGGCATTCGAGGCATTCGGATCGACCCTGGTTCCGATCATGGCCGGACTCGGCACCGATCCAGGGGAGCCGATGGTGGCCCAAGTCCACAACGTGATCAAAGGCTGATCGCGCCGTTCAACCGAAGGCCAACGTGGTCAAGAGGTGAGTGCGGGAAGGTCGCGGCTACTCACTTGGTGTGGCCGCCCTTGTCGTTTTCCTCACCGCCGGGACCTCTTCTTCCGTGCCGCCAGCGGGCGAATTGTTGACCAAGAACTGAACCAGCTGTTCGAGCTCATCCTTGGCGATGCTCTGCCCGTAGGTCTGGGGCATGATGCCGCCCGAATGGCCTTTCGGCGATCTCGGCTTCGGGGTCGACGATCATTTCTGGCTACGGGTTCGGCCGCCCCCGCTTCGCCACCCGCACTCACTTCCGGGGTCCGCTCGGGGTGATCCCGCTGCCAGCGGCGCAAGGCCCGTCCGGGTTATGCCGTACCCAGGTCGACGGGGCAGGGCGGATGGCGGCAAGCATGATCGCGGCGACATTTGCAGTTCACGTCCGATCCGAGATGGAAGTCATTGAGATGAAGGCGAAAGTGGTGATCGTCGGAGGTGGGGTGGCGGCGCTGGAGGCGGCGCTGATCCTCCACGACGTGGCAGGCGAGCGAGCGGCGGTCGAGATCTATTCGGCCCGCGGCGATTTCGTCTACCGCCCCTACGCGGTCGGCAAGCCGTTTGGGAATGCGGTGCTGAAAACCTACGACCTGCCTGCGCTGGCGCTGCGCTGCGGCGCCGAGTTCCACCCCGACAACATCGTCTCGGTGGATGCCTCGGCCCACCTCGCGACCACCTTTCACGGCCGCCCCGTTCCCTACGACTACCTCCTCTTCGCCGCCGGCGCCTCGCGACAATGGCCGATTTCCGGCGCCACGACCTTTTGGGGGATCGCAGACGTCACCGAGGTCGAAGAGATCATCAGGCGCTTCAAGGATCGCCAGATCCGCCGGGCCGCCTTCACGATGCCGAGCGTCGGCGGCTGGTCGCTGCCGATGTACGAGTTGGCGCTGCTGACCGAGGCCGAGCTCTCGCGGGCGGGCCTCGAGGACTACAAGCTGACCGTTGTCACTCCCGAGGATGGCCCCTTGCAGCTGTTCGGGCGCAACGTCAGCGAGGCTGTCGCGACGCTGCTCGAAGAGAGGGGCATCGAGCTGATCCCGGGAACCCATCCGGTCGACTTCCACGGTGGCCGCCTGCGGGTGGCTCCGGAGGCGAGCCTGGACTTCGACGAGGTGATCAGCCTGCCGCGGCTCGAGGGCCGGGACATCGACGGGCTCATCCACGACTCCGACGGCTTCGTTCGCATCGACGACCACTGCCGAGCTCTTCATCGTGAGCGGATCTACGCGGCCGGAGACACCACCAGCTTCCCCGTCAAGCAGGGTGGCATCGCCTCCCAGCAGGCGGATGTGGCGGCGGAAGCCATCGCCGCCGAGCTTGGCGTGCCGATCGAGCCGAGCGCCTTCGACCCGATCCTGCGCGCGGTCCTCTGGACGGGCTATGAGCCCCTTTACCTGCAGGGTTGGCTCGGGGGAGGGCACGGCGAGACCTCGACGCTCTCGACCGAGCCACCGTGGAAGGGGAGCACGGACAAGATCGTCGCAAGGCGGCTCACCTCTTTCCTGGCAGACGTCGACGCCGACCACGACATCGGCGCGCGCACCTGAGGGGTCCCGTCGACGACAGACGGCAATGCCGAGCGATGTGAAGGGGGGATTTCGCGGGCCTTCTGCCTGAGACGAGTGATCCGAGCGGCCGCTGTATCCGAACCAGTGGCAACACAACCCAACGTAGGAGCTCGCTCATGTCAGACCAGCGCACGGATTCAGGAATCGATCGCAGACAGTTCCTCGGCCGAGCCGCCGTCGGCGCCGGCGCGATCACCGGCGCGGCGGGGGTGGGGGCACTGCTCCCTGGCCTCGCCGCCGCCAAGGGCAGCGGCCCTACGGCCGGTGACGTCGCGATTCTCGAAGCGGCAGAGATCGCCGAGGCACTCGCTGTCACGACCTACACCAACATCATCGACAACGCGCCGTTCTTCAAGCGACTCGAATCCGACGACCAGGGTTACCTGAAGGCGGCCCGCCAGGAGGAGATGTCGCACTACCTGCTGGAGAAAGGCGTCACCGGCAAACCATCGCCATTCACCACCTTCTACTACCCGAAGGGCATGTTCTCCGACGCGCAGACGACGCTCGACATACTCGTCACGCTCGAGGATGCGTTCATCGCCGCCTACCTCGTCGGTGTCCGGAACTTCAGCACCGCCGACCTGCGCGTGACCGCCGCGCGGATCATGGGGATCGAGAGCGATCACCGGACGCTCGCCCGCGTCGTCGCACCCGGCGTCGCCCGCCGCGACGGTGGCCCGATCGAGAAGGTCACCGGCATCCAGGGGAAGGCCGAGAGCGTCGATCCGCCCAACAACAACGGCTACGAGCGCACGCTCAAGTGGCGGGACATCGAAAAGGCCGTCGCCGCGCTGACGCCGTTTGCGGACAAGGCAGCCGCCGGCAAGGCCGGGTTCGACACCGGCAAGCCCTACGCGTTCCAGCCCTTCATGCCGAAATTGCCGGAGCCCCTCGGTGATTTCCACTCGTTCGTCGGCTGACACGCGTAGGCAGCGCGCTGGAACTTCCCGCGACGATCGGACCGCCCTCCGATTGCCCGAGCGGCACCTATCCGACGTAGATCCACGAATATCCACCCACATCCCCGCTACACTCCGCCCCTGGAATCACCCGATCCGAGGCAGATTGTCCCTGCAAATCGGACATTTCGGGGCTATAGCTCAGCTGGCAGAGCGCCTGGATCGCACCCAGGAGGTCGGCGGTTCGAATCCGCCTAGCTCCACTCCTTTCTTCCTGCTAACGGTCGGTTTCTCGGATCGCTCCGCTGCCGCACCGTCGCAGCCCCGCGAATCGGGTCAAGGTCCGGTCAACCCGAGAGTGAGCGCCTATCTGGATCCGGGCTTGACCAGTTCTTGGACTCAACTCCTATCTCGCGTCCGGGTGCGCCTCCGTCCCGATGCCCCACCGCGCCGCCGCCCGCTCACGCGCGGAGGGACGACGGGCCCCCGCCGGATGCGGCGACGGGAGGCTGATGACGTCCTCGTCTCCGTCGGCCCCGAGCAGCTCGGCGAAGGCGCTCCCCGCGAGGAGGCTCCGCACCTCGCGGGAATGGCGGACCTCATCGAAGAGATGGGTGTAGATGTTGAGCGTCGTGCCGACCCGCGCATGGCCGAGGATCCGGCTCACCTGGGCCACGTCCAACCGCAGGTCGACGATCAGGTGGCTCGCGAATGTATGCCGGAGGTCGTGGAAGCGCAGCCGAGGCCAGGCACCGTCGTCGAGTCCCGCCAACTCGGCCGCATCGTTCAATGCGCGCCGCTCGACGTTGCGATGTCCGAACGGGGTCCCGGCGCCGGTGTGGAAGACCCATGCCTCCTCTCCCACGGGCGGCACCGTGCGCCGGTGTTCGCGCAGTCTCGCGACTAACTGAGGCGTGAGCGGGACGTCACGATGGGCGGCGGCCGT
>DATEDJ010000146.1:0-8645 GCA_035281725.1 Solirubrobacterales bacterium | reverse complement strand
TGGCGACCGTGCTGCCCGCGCCCGCCACGCCGCCCGCCCAGGCGGGCGCCGAACCGGTGGTTGCAATCGCCCCGGAAGGCGGCGGGATGGCGGCCTACCCGGCGCTCGACCCGAGCGGGAACCCGGCCGTCGCGGTGCGCCAGGAACTGGCGTCCGGGGCGGTGCAGAGCGGGCTCGTGGCGGGCGTGCAGGGCGGGCCGGTCTCCCAGCTCGCGGCCGGCGCCTCCGGCCTCGGCGACGCGCTGCTCGGCTTCCGCCAGGGGGACGCGGGCGAATACGAGATCGTCGGCGACTGGGTCAGCGTGCCGCCGTCGCCGTTCAAGGTGAAAGCGCCGAAAGGCTGGGTCAGGCCGAACGCCGCGCGGGTCTGGTGGGAAACGCCGCCGACCGGCGTCGGCGGCCTCACCTACGCGGTCCTGGTCAACGGCAACACGGTGAAGCAGGGGCTGCGCAAGCGCGAAGCCCGCCTGCCGCCGGCCCAGCTCGGCAACGGGGTCCTGCAGGCGCGGGTGATGGTCACCGACGGGCTGGGCCAGCAGCTTCTCAGCGAAGGGGTGAAACTACGCGTCGACGGCCGGCCGCCGACCGCGAAGGTGCGGGTCCGGCGGGGGACGGTGACGGTGAAGCTCGCCGACTCCGGCTCCGGCCTCGCCGCGAAGGCGAGCCGGGTGAGCTTCGGCGACGGCACCAGCGACCGCCGCGGCGCCGGCTTCCGCCACAAATTCGAATCCCCCGGTCGATACACGGTGACCGTGCACGCCGCCGACAAGGTCGGCAACCGGCTGGCGCGCCGCTTCGAGGTGCGGGTCCGTTGAGGCGGCTCGGAGTCGCCGTGGCGCTCGCGGCCACCCTCGCGAGCCTCCTCGCCGCGACCCCCGCGGCCGCCGAATTCGGGCCGATCCGGCTCGTCTCGCGCACCTTCGCCTCGCAGGCGCGGGAAGCGAGCGAACCGGTGCTGAGCGCCGACGGTCACTACATGGCCTTCCGGGCGGTGATGGACGGCGGACAGATGGGCGTCTTCCGGGTCGATCTCGAGACCGGCGAAGTGGTCCGGGTCGAGACCGGCGCCGCGCCCGAAGATCCCACCAAAACCGAACCGTTGGCGAGCGCCAAGGCGCCGTCGATCTCGGCCGACGGCCGCTACGTGAGCTTCACCACCAAGGCGCCGTTGGTCGGGGCGCTCGATCCGCAGCCGAGCTCCGAAGACGTCTACGTCGCCGACATGAGCACCGCGCCGCCCACCTACGAACTCGCCTCGGTCGACGCCGCAACCGGCGCAGCGATGACCACGCCCTCGCAGGCGGCGCCGCGGGTGGCGCTCAGCGCCGACGGGCGGAAGGTCGCCTTCGTCAGCGGCGGCGAGGTGTACCTCCGCAACCTGGAAACCCGCGAAACCACCCTGGTCAGCGTCGCCCGCGATCCGCTCACCGGCGCGATGGAGCCGGGGGTCCCCGTGCCCGGCGGGACCGTCGTCCCCAAGCTCGCCAATTCGGTCGGGGCGGCGCTCAGCGCCGACGGCACCACTGTCGCCTGGCTCGGCACCAACCTGCCCGCCCAGGTGCCGTTGCTCGCCGACGAGAAGGCGAAGATCGCCGCGCTCGATGCGAGCGACAGCCCCTACGACGAGCCGCTCTGGCGCCGGGTCGCAGACGGGCCGCTGGCGGCGACGCGGCGGATCGTCGGTGGCGGTGACCCGCTGTCCCCCGGCTGCCCCGGCGAAACCGGAACGCTCGCCGAACCGGCGTGCCAGGGACCGTTTCCGGAACTCGATCAGGGCAACTACGACAAGAAAAATGTCGCCACCGGCTGGTTGGGCCGAGTCGAGCCGATCGACGGCGTCCCGCAGCTGAGTGCCGACGGCGACACGGTCGCCCTGATCGGCAGCCCGACCGAAGCCGCCAACCTCTTCCTCGTCGACATGGCGCCGGGCCTCAGCCGGGTGCGGGCGGTGCGCCGCCTGACCACCCAGGTTCCGGTCCGCCCCGGCGCCGAAGGCGAACTGGTCGATGAAGAGAAATACGTGCCGCTGAACGGGCACATCTACGACGCGGCGATCTCGCCGGACGGGCGCCACGTCGCCTTCGCCACCGCCCGCCAGCGCTTCCCGATCGCGCCGCCCAACCTGGCGACGCCGCCGCCGATCCAGCTCGGCCTGGTCGAGCTATACGACCTCGACCTGGACAACGAAGCGATACGCCGTGTGACCCACGGCCAGAGCGCCGAATCCGAACCGTCGCTTGCCGAAGGCCTCGCGGCCCAGGGGGGCAGCGGGGCTTCGTCACCCTCGTTCGGCGCCGGCGCTCGGCTGCTCGGCTTCTCCTCCACTGCGTCCAACCTCGTCGCCGGGGACGGCAACGAAGCAAGCGACGCCTTCGTCGTCGAAGACCTGCCGGGATCGCGGGCGGCCACCACCAGCGTCCCCGGCGGACCGAAGCCGGCCGGGGTGAAGCGCCGCAGCCTCGTGGTGAGCGCCTTCTCGATGCCGAACGGCAAGGTCAAGGTCGTCGCCGTCACCCCCTCGGACGGGACCCTCGCGGTTCGCGCCGAGGCCCCGCTGGGGTCCCCCTCGCGCCCGCGGCGGGTGGCGGCGGGCACGGCCCGGGCGCGGACCACCCGGCCGGTGAAGCTGATCCTGAGCCTGCCGCGCCGGCTCCGGCAGCTCGCCCGCTCCGGCGACGGCCTCTACGCGGAGGCGGCGGTCGCCTTCCACCGGCCCCACGGCGGCACGATCCGGCGCAAGCTGCAGGTCCGCTTCCACGCCCACGGTCCACATAAGGGGGCGAAGCGATGAGGACGACGGCCCTCATCGTGGCGCTGCTCGGCGCGGCCCTGATCGCGATCGCCGCGCTGCCCGGATCGGCGTTCGCTGCCGAACAACTGCTGCGGGTCGAAGTCCAGCACCAGAGCAGCGGCTCGGGGACGGTCACGAGCGCCCCGGCGGGGATCGACTGCGGCGGCGAATGCACCGCGGAATTCCCCGAAGGCACCGCGGTGACCCTGCGCGGCGAACCCGCCGGCGGCAGCGAAGCGCCGATCTGGACCGGCTGCGACGCCGTCGTCGCGGGCGACTGCACGGTGGCGATGAACGCGGCCCGGACCGTCACCGCGACCTTCCTCCTCGGCTGGCACACCCAGCAGCCGTCCGGCGCGGTCGGGCCGACCGCGCTCGGCGAAGTCGGCGACATCGCCTGCTGGCAGGCCAACCGGTGCGTGCTGACGACCAAAGGCAACAGCGGCAGGCCGGCCGGCATCTATGCCTACAACGGCGTCGAATGGCACCTCTACTCGACCGTCTGCGGCGGCAAGGAAGGCAAGATCGCCTGGGCCGGCCCGAACGAGTTCTGGACGATCGCCGACCAGCCGGCCGGCCAGGTGATCGGTGGCGGGACCGCCCTGCAGAGCTTCAAGGTCTCGCTCTGCCACTTCAAGGACGGCGCCGTGGTCGCCTCCTACGCGGAACCGATCGGCATCGGCAGCTCCTACCTGCCGATGAACGCCGCCGCCTGCAACGGCCCGGACGAATGCTGGTTCGCCGGCGAACGGCTGCCCGGGACCGGCAACGTCGGCGCCTTCCACCTCTACTGGAACGGCCTCACCCTGACCCCGGTCCCTTCGCTCTCCCAGCTGCAGCCGCAGCTGCGCGACCCGGGTCGCTCGGTCTTCGGCCTCGCCTACCACGGCGGCGAGCTCTTCGAGGGGGTCACGGTCCAGGCGGACGACAAGGCGCCGGGAGAGTCGGCGAGCGAACCCAACCTGCTCCACCGGGTCGTCCCCGGCACCCTGCCCGAATTCGCCGGGGTGGCGGCCAAGGCGCCGGTTTCCTACGGCAGCGCCCGTGCGCAGGCGATCGACCTCCAGGGCTTCCGTCTCAGCGACGGCGGCACCGCCCTCTGGGCCGCTTCCGGCGCCCGACTCGGAGTCGGCTCGCAGTCCCCCGCCGCGGTGACCGTGCTGCGGCTCGACGCCGACGGCCTCGAACAGGTCGCGCTCGACGATCCCCAGGCGACCTTCAAGACGGGGGACGTGGTCACCGGGCTGGCGGCCGAACCGGGGACCGAAGCGGCCTGGATCGCCTACGGGCATTCCAACGAACTGGGACCGACCTTCCGCTCGCGGGTGGCGCTCGTCCACGGCGACGGCACGGTGGAGCCGCCGATCTCGCTGCCGCTCGCCGGCGAAGGGGCGCCCGCCGCGGTCGGAGCGGCCGGCCCGATCACCTGCCCCGCGGTCCACCAGTGCTGGATGGCGAGCTCGACCGGCTGGCTCTTCCACCTCGGGCCGAACCTGCCGGTCGACGAAGACCCGGCGATGAACGGGGTGATCTCCTTCCGGCCGGCCGACAACAGCCTGCCCAGCGTGCCGCCGATCTTCCTGCCCGAAGACAACTCCGGCGCCAACGAAGAAGGGAAGAAACAGCAGGCCGAAATCGAAGCCGAACCGCTGCCGAAACGGAAGCCCGCGCTCCTCTACAAGCTGCACCAGAAGCTGATCGGCCACACCCTCGAACTCACCTTCGTCCTGCGGGCCAAGGCGCACGTGCAGCTGATCGCCAGGCGCAAGGGCAAGGTGGTGGCGAAGACGAGGCGCTACACGATGGACAAGGGCCCGGGCAGCCTGCGCGTCCGCCTCGACCCGAAGCGCTGGCCGACCAAGCTCGACCTCGAGGCCCATCCGGTCGGGAAGAAGAAGTCGAAGTGACGCGCCGGATGCCGGTCGTCGGAGGGTTCGCCCTCGCCTGCCTCCTCGCGATCGTCGCCGTGGTCGCCTGGCAGGCGGCGAGCGGCGGGGCCGCGGTCGGCGGCGGGCCGGTGGTCGCCGAACCGTTCCTCGGCTCGCCCGCCAACACCTTCATCGGCGCCTCGCCGCAGGAGGCGCCCGGCGAGGTGTGGGCGACCGCGGGCCCGACCCTGGCCCGCTACAGCGACGCCACCGGCTGGGAAACGGTGCCGCCCGCGGTCGACGAGGCGGGGAAGGCCGCCGGAGTCGAATTCGTCCAGAACCAAGGCACCCTGCTCGCCCGGACCACCGGCCGCGGCGGCATCGTCGCGGTCGCCACCAAGGCCGAAGGCGGGGAAGCGCTTGTCGTCCGCGAACCGGGCGGAGCCCTGGTGAGCGTCGCCGAACCGGAAGAAGCCCTGCTCGAAAAAGGGGTCAAGTTCCTCGAAGCGCCGCTGGTCGCGGCGGTGGAAGGCAGCGGCGGCGCGACCCGGGCCCTGGTCACCCACAGCGACGGGCCGGGGCCGGAATTCGTCCTCTCCTGGTCGAGCGCCGGCGGCTGGATCACCGAGCCGATCTGCATCGGCTTCCTGCCCGGCCCGAGCTGCACCGTGCCCCCGAGCGCCTTCCGGGTGCTGGCGATCGAAGCCAACGAAGGGGAAGCCTGGCTGCTCGGCAGGGAAGCCACCGTCGGCGAGGGGGTCGAGCTGTTCCATCGCGATCCGACCGGCGGCGTGGGAGGGACCCCGGTCTGGCGGCAGGTGGAACTTGGCCCGGCCGGCTCGCTCGGCGCGCGCTTCGCCGAACCGCCTCTCGGCGGGTCGGCGATCTCGGGCCGCGAAGCGGGCCAGCCGCTCACCGTCACCTCGACCGGCGTCTGGGTCGACGCCGCGATCACCACCGGCGCCGTCAACCAGCCCGCGACCATCTACTACGACACCGCGCGCAAGGAAGTGACCGGCTCCTGGTGCGAAGTCGAATCCTCCCCGGGGCTCTGCACCTACCCGCTCGGCTCCGACCTGCCCGCCGGCTTCGGCCGCAGCTTCGCCTGGCCCTCCGGGGGCGCCGCCGAACCGTTCGGCCGGCGGGTGGTGACCGGCGTCGACCAAGGCGCCATCCTCAGCCTCACCGGCGCCACCTTCGAACGCAACCCGCTGGTCGGGGGCGAAGCGGGCAGCTATCGCGGCGCCGCGCTGGGCGGGCCGGAAGAAGGATGGCTGGGCGCCGCGCCGCCGGTGCGCCTCACCCACAACCCCGCCGAAGCGAGCCTGCGGACCTGGCCGGTGCCCTTCCGCCGACCGCTCACCGCGATCGCCGCGGCGCCGGCGACCGCGCCGGGCTCGCTCGGCGCCGAAGCGCTGGCCGTGGGCGCCGCCGGCGAGGTCGCCCGCTACCTGCCGGGGATCGGCTGGGAACCGGAGTTCCTGCTCACCAGCTCGGGCAAACGGGCGACGCCGAACCTGCGCGGGGTCGCCTGGCCCGAACCGGGGCGGGCCTTCGCGGTCGGCGACGGCGGCGCGATGTGGGTGTGGCAGAAGGCGACCGGGCTCTGGTCGGCCGACCCGGCGGCGCCCTCGAAGCTGATCCGCGCCAACTTCACCGCGGTCGCCTTCGACCCGGGCAAGCCGAGTCGCGGCTACGCGGTCGGCAAGCAGGGCCTCTTGATGCGCTACGGGCGCACCTGGACGCAGGAAGCGCTGCCGGCGGAAATCCCGGCCGAAGCAAACTTCACCTCGGTCACCTTCGCCGGCGACGAGGCGCTCGCGACCTGGAAATACCCGACCCTCAAGGAAGGGGCGGTCAACGGCTACGTCGGCGGCGTGATCATCAACGAAGGCTCGGGCTGGAAGGTCGACAGCGGCGCCGGCGCGGTGCTCGGCGCGGAACCGCCGCAGATCGTCGCCGGCCTCCCTGACGGCGGCGCCCTGATCGCCACCGCCTTCGGCGCCGTCTACCGGCGTGAAGGTGGGGCGAGCCCGTGGCAGGCGACCCCCGGCGGTCGGCTCGGCTCGTTCCCGGTCGCCCTGGCGGCGGTCCGCGAAGCGGGCCAGGTGCGGGCGATCATGTCGGTCGCCGAAGGCGAAGGGGGTGTCCGGGGGACGGACGAAGAACAGGTGCTGAACCCGGCCCCGCCCGGTCAGCCGCCGCTGCTCACCGAACCGTATCCGCTGCCGTTGGGTGGCTTCGTCCTGCGCCAGACGGCGAGCGGCTGGCGCGACGAACAGCACCAGGTGTTCCCCCTGCCGCAGAGCACCGCCGGGGTGAAGTCCTACGACCTGCCCGCCCGGCCCGACCCGATCCTGGCGATCCTCGTCAACGCCGAAGGCAGCGAAGGCTGGATGGTCGGCGGCGAAACCGGCAGCACGCTGCCGACCGAAGGCGAAGCGGTGCAGACCGCCGACGTGCTCCGCTACGGGGCGGCGGCGACGCCGCCCTCCAACCTGGCGACGACGCCGATCGGCAGCTCGGCCTCGGTGGCCGAATTCGCGATCGGCGGCGACGCCCAGTGCGCCGGCCCCTGCGCCGACCTGACCGCGACCGGGATCGGCCCCGACCGCAGCCTCCGCTCGGCGGTCGGCAGGGCGGCCTCGATCGCGGGCCTGCGCGGCTTTCTCTACACCGGGCCGGGGGTGGCGGCGGGCGGCTTCAACTTCGCCGAACGGCTGGGCGCGATCCTCAGCCCGACCGCCTTCGCCCGCGAGGAGCGCGCCTACGCGCTCCGCCTCGGGTCGGCCGCGGGCGCCCTGCCGACCTTCGCCGCGCCCGCCGAAACCGACCTCGACGCGGCCGACTCGCTGGGCACCTTCCAGGCCGCCTTCGGCGACTCCTCGCAGCCGTTCGGCCAGGCGGCGCCGGCGGCCGGCATCACCCCGATCTCGAGCACGACGCCGGGCCAGGGCTACTACTCGTTCCTCTCCTCCGGCCAGGGCGGCAACGTCCGCGTCGTCGTCCTCGACTACTCCTTCGCGACGCTCGGCGAAACGCAGCGGTGCTGGCTCGCCAACCAGCTCTCCGGCGCGGCCGGCGCCGGCACGCCGGCGATCGTGGTCGGCGATCGCGACCTGGCGCAGCTCGCCGGCAACGCCGCCGAAGACGCGGGCGAAGTGATCCCGATCCTGGTCAGCGGCACCTTCCCGGTCGGCTGCGCGGCAAGCGGCCCGCCCGCCGGCGCCTCGGCCTACTTCTTCGACTTCCCGGAAGAGAACCGCGCCTACACGCTCTCCGCCGCCGGCGGGTCGATCCCCGCCTTCGGCAGCGGCACGCTCGGCTACGTCGCGCCGCCGCTGAAACGCGAAACCGACTTCGTCGGCGCGGGTGGCTTCCTCGTCGCCGCGGTCAACGTGGCCGGGCGCGATCCGGCCACCAACGTGGCGCCGGTCTCGGTGCGGCTGATCCCCAACATCGGCAGCCTCGCCCTCAACGCCCTCGACGGCGTGCTCCTGCGACGCAGCCGCCCGGCCCTCTTCGAAGCGCTGGCGCGGCGGCCGCAGGCGGGCTCGGAGTGCGTCGGCGACAACGCGCCGCAGGCATGCGACCAGCTGCGTCCCGACCCCTACGTGCCGATCCCGACCGTCTGCCAGGGCACCCGTTGCTCGACCGGGGTCTTCCCCGAATACACCTTCACCTCCTCCGAGCCGGACATCGCCGACTTCGTCGCCCCCGACCCGGCGTCGACCAACCCCCGCAACCCCCTCCTGGTCAACAACAAGCCGGTGCTGGATCCCCAGTCGGGGCTGCTCTGCGCCTTCAACGCCGGCACCACCACGGTCACCGTCACGGCGGGCGGCTATGCCTATTCGCAGAAGGTGACGGTGCTCGCGGGCACGGTGCAGCAGCCGTGCGGCACGGTGCCGCTGAAGAACCGGCCGGCGAAGCAGGGCGCCGAACCGTCGCCGGTGGCCCCCCCGGCGCCCGTCCCGACCGGCCCG